>JAURME010000022.1 GCA_030830865.1 Candidatus Nanopelagicales bacterium
ACGTGCGGAGATGGAACGCACTTTCAACATGGGCATGGGCATGGTGGCGATCGTCAACTCCGGCGACGCGGGCAACGCCCTGGCCCGCCTCCGCGATCGTGGCCTCGACGCCTGGGTGTGCGGCGTCGTTCGCGACCGCGCTGAGGGTGAAGTGGGCGATGCGGAGGCCAAGGGTGGAGCCGGGGGTGCTGCCCTCGTGGTCGGGGAGCATCCCTAGCGGTATCACTTTTGACACCTTATGCAGGGGGGATGCCCCTGCGGCTCAGTGCTGAACAGTCCGACGCACTACGTGCGCGCGCTGATCACGAGGGTCGATCGATGCAGGAGGCGGCACCTCACGGCGCAGGAAATTCTGCGAATCGCTGAACGGGTTATTGAGCAACCACAGTGTCGTGACCTCGGGCTGATCGAAGCAGCGGCCGCGAGGCCGGGCACGACCGTCGGCAGTCAGCGTGCCTACTCCGACGTCGTGGAAATGGCCGCAGCGCTCAGCGAGTCACTTGTCGGCAACCACGCGCTCGTTGATGGCAACAAGCGGCTTGGTCTCGCCTGTCTAATCATGTTCCTTCGGATGAATCGGCGGAGTCTTGTCATGACCAATGGCGACGCCTACGAGTTCATTTACGCGATCGCCAGCGGACGATTGCGCGGCGTTGACCAGATCAGCGCAGTGCTGCGTCCTCAGGTCATCTAACGCTTGCCCACCACGCACTTATTCGGTGTCCAGTCGCCGCGCACTCCGATGGTGGTGACGGCCGCAACCCGGTAACAGGCGCGCTTGCCGGCACTGAGACGGTAGGTCTTCTTCAGCACATCGCCTACGTCTGACCGCTTCCAACTGCCGCCAGCCTTGCGCACGCTGACGACGTAACTTCCCACGGTGGTGGACTCCGAGGCGTTCCACCTCACGAGGGCCTTGCGCTTCTTCTTGGCTTTGACGATGAGATTCGAGGGAGCCAGCGGCTTGGCAGCCTCGGGCGACGGGGTGACCGCATTGCTGCGGCTCGCGAAGCCAGGACCGACAGCATTCACGGCAACGACGTTGAAGGTGTACTCGGTGCCGTTGGTCAGCCCCTCGATCGTGCAGGTCAGTGTGTCGGGATCGGTCGCGCATCCGTGGCCCGCGGGCAAGGACGTGACGTCGTAGGCGGTGATTGGCGAGGTGCCCGGATCAAGCGGCGCCCGCCAGGTGATTGTTACTTCGCCGTCACCCGGGACTGCCGTAGGCCTGATGGGTGCACCGGGCGCCCTCTGCGCGCTTGGCGTAACGGGCGCACTCGGCGCAGAGGCAACGCTGTCGCCGAACTCGTTGGTCGCCACGACCGTGAACGTGTAGCTGGTTTCATTGGTGAGCCCATCCACCGTGCAGAAGGCGAGGCGTGGTGACACACACGTCTGGCCGCCAGGGTTGGCCGTCACCGTGTAGCCGGTGATGGCTGATGAACCAGGATCGGCGGGGGCGGCCCAATTCACCATGGCACTGGCGTTCCCGGCGGTGGCACTCACATCGGTGGGCGGACCCGGCGGAGTCTGGGGCACGATCTCGCGCTGGCTTGCCCGGACCTGGTAAATCGGACTGCCACTCGCCGAGTCCGACTCGAACCACAGGGCTCGCGGCTGCACGGTCGAGTCACTGCTCACCAGCATCGTCAGGCCGAACGGATACAGATTCGGCGCTCCACCGAGGAGGGTCTCTGTGATCGGACTGCTCCACAGGGTTGCCGTGGTGGTGCCGGTGGTGGCGTAGGACGTCGCGAGGCTGAAGCCGGTGCCCGCGGTGCGGTAAACACCCACCCAGGCCTGATCCTGGCCGTTCATACCCATCGACAGCAGGGGCGTGCCCAGCGCCCTCGACGACTGGATGGTGAACTCGGCGGTCTCGCTCGAGCTGACGTTGACCGCGAGGGACTTGACCGCATACGGCTGCGCCGTGCCTGCTGACGTCGCCGCCTGCCCAGTCCACGTGACGACGTCATTGCCGAATCGGGCCGCCGCCACATCGAGGGCACGAACGCGCGCATCCGTGGCGACCGCCTTGTTCTGCGCGACGGTGTCGGAGAACAGGCTGATGCGTGAGTAGCGGACGACGGCTGCATCATCACGAACGTTGCGAGTCCAGCCGACCACGGCTGACGA
Organism: Candidatus Nanopelagicales bacterium; assembly: GCA_030830865.1. Taxonomy (GTDB): domain Bacteria; phylum Actinomycetota; class Actinomycetes; order S36-B12; family S36-B12; genus UBA10649. The sequence continues at coordinate 2,137 of JAURME010000022.1, forward strand.
GGCGTCGACCTGAGCCACATCAATGGACCACGGTCCGTCGATGACGGCAGCAGCGGCTTGGCCACTGGCCGGTGTCGGCAGCACGGCCCACTGGGATCCCGCGCGTTCTGGGCCACGTGTCACCGTCTGGAGGGTGGATGCACCGTCCTTCTCCAGCTCGAATGCGAGGATGGCAGATGCGTTGTCTGAAACGGCGACCTGCGGGGCTCCCGCGATGCCGTTAACGTCCGCCGAGTACGACGCTCGCGTCTCCGCCGCCTGCCAGCCACGGTCGGTGTAGTCAGCCGTCACGACCTCGGTGGAGGTGGCGCTTGTCGGGGCCGAAATCCAGGCCGCGGTGTAGCGCAGCCCGTTCGGGGTCCTCGTGCCGTCCACCACAGGTGTGGGTGTGACGAGTGACACCCGCCCGAGTCGTTGCGGCAGGGTGCTGGAACCCCCGCCAGCATTCGGGCTCACCGCCTGAACCACCTCGTAGGCGTCGTTTCCGCTGGGCCGCTGCCACACCAGCGTCCAGCCGGTGCCATTGGTCGCGATGTCTGGCTCACCCGGGTCACTGCCTACGTCCGCGGCGAGATAGGTCATATCCCGGGCCCAAGCGCGGTTGGCACGTGCGTAGTAGACGTCGATGGCCGGGCCACTTGCAGTTATCCGCTTAATGGCGGCCACCGCCAGGTCGGAGGCGACGTCGGAATCCGTGACGAGGAGTGCTGCTGACCCCTCCGCCAAGGTTGCCGGGTCGCTCCACCGATAGTCAGGGTCCGCGGCACGCGCCGTCGCCGGGGCGACCAGGCTGGTGGCGGCGACGGCCAGGGTGGACACGGCGGCTAGTAGTGCAACGGGTGGGCGGCGCATAGGAGCACGGTGCCTATTGGACAGTGGGCGAAGCACGCGGAACGAGTAAACCGGGATGCTAGGACCCCGTGGGACTACTGGTCCTCGTCGTCCTCGTCGTCGTAGTACTTGGCGTAGGGGTCCGTGGCGTAGGGGTCCTCGACGGGCTCGTCGATCTCGATTTCCTCGGCACCGTCCACGTGGTGCTGCTCCCCGGCGGACAACTCCGCCTGCAAGCGCTGGAGATCGGTGTCCGGGCCCCCGTA
>JAURME010000175.1 GCA_030830865.1 Candidatus Nanopelagicales bacterium
AGGGTCTCGTGCTCCTGTGCGTAGTAGCCGACGACGGCCCCGTGACCGGGCTCCACCGCCCCGGTGTCGGCCGCGTCGACCCCGGCGAGGATGCGCAGCAGTGTCGTCTTCCCCGCACCGTTGAGGCCGAGGATCACGACCCGACTCCCCCGGTCGATGGCGAGGTCGACATCGGTGAACACCTCGAGGGATCCGTAGGAACGGGACAGCCCCGAAGCGGTGAGCGGCACACGGCCACAGGGCTTGGGCTCAGGAAAGCGCAGGGCAGCGACCTTGTCGGTGCGCCGGGCCCCTTCTGCACTCCCAAGGATGCGGTCGGCGCGCTTCAGCATGGACTGGGCCGCTTTGGCCTTGGTGGCCTTGGCCCGCATGCGCTCGGCCTGTGTCCGCAGCGCCTCGGCCTGCTGCTCTGCATTGCGACGTTCGCGGCGTCGCCGGCGCTCGTCCGCCTCACGAGCCGTCAGGTAGGCCGACCAGCCCATGGCGTAGACGTCGATCTCCTGGCGGTTGGCATCCAGGTGCCACACCCTGTTGACCGTGTCGCCGAGGAGTTCGGTGTCATGGCTGATGACGATGAAGCCACCCTCGTACGACGCGAGGAAGGACCTCAGCCATCGGATCGAGTCGGCATCGAGGTGGTTCGTGGGCTCGTCGAGCAGGAGGATGTCGGAACCGCCGAAGAGGATCCTCGCGAGTTCGACCCGGCGGCGCTGGCCACCGGAGAGGGTCCCGAGCTCCTGGGTCAGGACACGATCGGGCAATCCCACGCTTGCGGCGATAGCCGACGCCTGGGACTCCGCCGCGTAGCCTCCCCGGCTCTCGAACTCCGCCTCAGCGCGCGTGTAGCGCGCGATCAACCGCTCTCGCTCCACTTCGTCGTCCGTACCCATCGCCTGACTCGTGTCCTCCATGCGGCGGACGACGTCCTGAAGGCCTCGTGCGGCAAGGATGCGATCGCGCGCGATCTCGGAGGGGTCTCCCGATCGGGGATCCTGAGGCAGGTAGCCCACCGTTCCGGAGGAGTTGACCGTGCCCGCGGCCGGCAGAGTCTCGCCGGCCAGGATGCGGGTCAGCGTGGTCTTGCCGGCACCGTTGCGACCGACGAGACCGATGCGATCCCCCTTGCCGACGCGAAGATCGGCATCGTGGAGCAGAAGGGTTGATCCCGCACGCACATCGAGTCCGGTGGTCGAGATCATGATGATCCCAGTCTAGGAACCCCGGCAGAGGCGTCGCGACGGGGAGAGGTCCGTGAGACTGGGGAGTCGATCAGACGTTGAAGCCCAGGGCGCGAAGCATCTCCCGCCCGTCATCGGTGATCTTGTCCGGACCCCACGGCGGCATCCACACCCAGTTGATGCGGAAGTCGTCCACCACCTCGGTGAGAGCTGAGCGGGTCTGGTCCTCGATCACGTCCGTCAGGGGGCACGCCGCACTGGTGAGGGTCATGTCGACGGTGGCACAGTTTGAATCGTCGATGGTGACTCCGTAGACGAGCCCGAGATCGACGACGTTGATTCCCAGTTCGGGATCGACGACATCCTTCATCGCCTCCAGGACGTCATCCTCTGTGGTGGTGCTCATGAGCGTGTCTCTCCTTCGACTGTCACAGTGATCCCGGCCTTGACCTCAGCGTCCTGCAGCGCCATCCACGGCAGGAGCGCGCACTTGATGCGAGCGGGGTATTTGGCCACCCCCGCGAATGCGACGCCGTCGCCGAGGATGTCTTCGTCCGGCTCGGCGTCACCCCTGCTGTGCATCAGTTCGAGGAAGGCGGCGCGGATCTCCTCGGCGGCCTTGGGATCGAGACCCTCGACCATCTCCGCCATGACGCTCGCACTGGCCTGGGAGATCGAGCAGCCCTGACCCTCGTAGCCCACCCGCAGGCGACCGGAGTCGTCCGTGGCGACCTGCACGGTCACCTCATCCCCGCATGTGGGGTTCACCTGATGCGACTCGGCCGCGGCAGAGTCCAGGCGTCCCTTTCCCCGCGGGTTCTTGTAATGGTCCAGGATGATCTCCTGATACATCGATTCGACGTTCACATCACACTCCGAAGAATTCCTGGGCCGCCCTGACGCCCTCGACAGCCACATCGATGTCCGTTGTGTCGTTGTAGATGTACGTGGACAGTCGGGTCGTTGCCGGTACGTCGAATCGGCGGCACGTGGGCCAGGCGCAATGGTGCCCCACGCGAACCGCGACTCCGCGGTCATCGAGGAACTGGCCGACGTCGTGGGGGTGGATTCCTTCGACCACGAAGGAGATCGCGCTTCCACGCGCGACGTTGTCCCGAGGCCCGATGATGCGCACCCCGCGCATGTCCTCGAGCCGCTCAAGGGCGTAGCCCGTGAGCAGGTGCTCATGCGCGGCGACGTTCTGCATCCCGAGGGCGTCGAGGTAGCGGACCGCCTCGGCTGTTCCGACCGCCTGGGCAACCATGGGAGTGCCCGCCTCGAAGCGCTTGGGGGCCGGTGCATACGTGCTGTGGTCCATGAACACCGTCTCGATCATCGATCCGCCGGTGATGAACGGTGGCATCGCGTCGAGGACCTCGTGACGGCCCCACAGCATCCCGATGCCGGTCGGGCCCAGCATCTTGTGACCGCTCCACGCGACCAGATCGGCACCCAGGGCGGTCACATCGACCGGCATGTGCGGGATCGACTGACAGCCATCCACCACACCGATCGCGCCGACTGCTTGGGCCCGGCGCATGATCTCCGACACCGGGTTGATGGTGCCCAGCAGGTTGGACTGGTGAACGATCGACACGACGCGGGTGGTCGAGTCGATGACCGTGTCCAGCCCGTCGAGGTCCAGGCGACCGTCATCGGTAAGGCCGATCCAGCGCAGGGTCGCACCCGTCTTGGCGCAGACTTCCTGCCATGGGACCAGATTCGCGTGGTGCTCCATCTGGGTGACGACGATGGAGTCTCCTGGGTTCAGGACGAAACGGGGGTCCACGGCGTCAGGAGCATGTACTCCCTTGGCCGTGCCGTTCGAGAAGGCGTAAGCCACCAGATTGAGGCTCTCCGTGGCGTTCTTGGTGAACACGAGGTCATCCGCGGATGCCCCGACGAACCCGGCGATGACGCGCCGAGCCTCCTCGTAGGCGTCCGTGGCCTCCTCAGCCAGCTGGTGGGCACCGCGATGGACCGCAGCGTTGCAACGCCGGTAATACGCGGACTCGGCCTCCAGCACCTGCTCGGGCTTCTGACTCGTGGCGGCGCTGTCGAGATAGACCAGGGGGCGGTCGTTGCGGACCGTGCGCGCCAGGATCGGGAAGTCCCGTCGGATTCGGGCGACGTCGACGGGCCGCAGCCCGTCGGGGGCCGAGGCTTCCGTAGGCGCCACGCTGGTCTGGGTCACGAGGCGGTCGACCCCGCGGAGACGAACCGCTCATAGCCATCGGATTCGAGCACGGCCGCCAGTTCAGGACCGCCGCTCTCCACGATCCGGCCGTCGACGAAGACGTGAACGTGGTCCGGGTGGATGTACTGCAGAATCCGGGTGTAGTGGGTGATGAGCAGGGTGCCTGCCCCCGTCTCCTCGCGGAATGCGTTGAAGCCCTCGGAGACCGCGCGCAGTGCATCAACGTCGAGACCGGAGTCGGTCTCGTCGAGGATGGCGATCTTCGGCTTCATCAAGGCCAGTTGCAGGATCTCGTGCCGCTTCTTCTCACCGCCGGAGAAGCCCTCGTTCACGTTGCGCTCGGCGAACTTCGGATCCATCTGGAGGGCGGCCATCGCCTCCTTCATCTCCTTCACCCACGTGCGCAGCTTCGGTGCTTCCCCGCGCATGGCGGTGGCTGACGTCCGCAGGAAGTTCGACACGCTCACTCCGGGCACCTCGACGGGGTACTGCATCGCCAAGAACAGCCCGGCTCGTGCGCGCTCGTCGACGGACATGGTCAGGACGTCCTGACCATCCAGCGTGACACTGCCCTGGGTCACCACGTACTTCGGGTGACCGGCGATCACGTAGGCGAGCGTCGACTTGCCCGACCCATTGGGTCCCATGACCGCATGGGTGGAACCGGAGTCGACGGTCAGCGTCACTCCGCGCAGGATCTCCCGCGGTCCCTCGTCGGTCAGGACCGAGGCGTGCAGGTCGGTGATCTGGAGCGTGCTCATCGGGAAACCTCCGCGTGGATGATGGGTGTGGGATCGATCTCGACCGTGGATGACTCGTCCTTCCCGACGAGGCGCACGGCATAGGTGGCAATGGGCTGGGTGGCGGGAGGGCTCTGCGGCATACCTGTGCGGAGGTCGAAGGCCGACCCATGGAGCCAGCACTCCAACTGGCAGCCCTCGACCTCGCCCTCGGAGAGGGAGACATCAGCGTGTGAGCAGCGGTCGTTCACGGCGAAGACCCCGTCAGCGGTCCGCACGACCGCCATCGCGACATCGCCCATCACGACACGTCGGGCGCGCCCGACGCTCAGATCGTTGAGGGTGCACACGGCCTCGAAGGTCATGCAGTCTCCTCCAGAGAGCTCTCCAGCTCCGGGTCCATGCCCAATCGCTGGGCGATGCGAGCCAGCACCGTGTCTCGCCAGTGGGCGCTGCCCAGCCGGCTCAGGACGTCGACGAAGAAGCCCCGCACCACGAGTTGGCGTGCCACCTTCTCGGGGATGCCCCGCGACTGGAGGTAGAACAGCTGCTGGTCGTCGAAACGACCCGTGGCGCTGGCATGACCGGCGCTGGCGATGTCACCCGTCTCGAGCTCGAGGTTGGGCACGGAGTCGGCTCGGGCACCGTCGTCTAGGAGGAGATTGCGGTTCATCTCGTAGGTGTCGGTGCCGACGGCGTCGCGCCGAACAACGACGTCCCCCACCCACACGGTGTGGGTGCCGGCCCCCTCGAGCGCACCCTTGTAGATGACCGAGCTGGTGCAATGGGGCGCCACATGCTCGACCAGGATCCGATGCTCGATGAACTGACCGCCGTCGGCGAGGAATGCCCCGAGCAGAGTGGCCGATCCGCCCGGACCGTCATACGTCACCGACGGGAGCATGCGGACGATCCGTCCACCGATGGTGACGGTCGAGCCGATGAACGTGGCATCACGGCCAACGCGCACGGGCCAGTGCCAGAGCTGCACGGATGTCGCCGGGCCGTCCATCACGGAGAGCATCGTCAGGTGTGCTCCGTCACCGATCTCGGTGACGAGTGCTCCGCTCACATCCACGGCGAGATCGTGGGCGACCACGACCGTCGCCTTGCTGTGACGGCCGAGGCGGACCTCCACATGTGCGTGGTTGCGCGCCGCCTCTCCCGACAACGTGACGACGATCGGCTCCTCGACGACCGTGTCGTCGGGCACCCGGACGCGGACGACTCGAGGCGCACCCGCGCGCGCCACCGCCGCCGCGCGGTCCACCGGAAGCCACCTGCCGGCGTTGTCGTGGTCCATGTCCACGACGGTGACGAACGACGAATCCTCGGCGATCACGGCACCCGCAGCCGGATCGGGCTCGAAGAACCCCGCGATCTCCCCGATCGGGGTGAAACGCCACTCCTCCTCCCGCCCGTGGGGCACCGCGAAGTCGTCGATCCGTGCCGATATGACGACGGGTGCCAGATCCGTGGGGGGTGCTTGCAGGGTCGTCACCCGACGGCTCCTTCCATCTGGAGCTCGATCAGACGGTTCAGTTCAAGGGCGTACTCCATGGGAAGCTCACGCGCGATCGGCTCGATGAATCCGCGCACGATCATGGCCATCGCCTCGTCCTCTGTGATGCCCCGCGACATCAGGTAGAACAGCTGATCCTCGCTCACCTTGGAGACGGTGGCCTCATGGCCCATCGAGACGTCGTCCTCTCGGACGTCGACGTAGGGGTAGGTGTCGGATCTCGAGATGTCATCCACCAGGAGTGCGTCGCACTTCACGGTGCTCTTGGAGCCGTGTGCACCCTCCTGCACCTGCACGAGTCCCCGATAGGACGTTCGGCCGCCCCCGCGAGCAACCGACTTCGAGATGATGTTCGACGAGGTGTTCGGCGCCGCGTGGACCATCTTGGCGCCGGCATCCTGGTGCTGACCCGCACCTGCGAAGGCGATGCTGAGGGTCTCGCCCTTGGCATGCTCGCCGGTCATCCACACAGCTGGGTACTTCATGGTGACCTTGGATCCCAGGTTGCCGTCGACCCACTCCATCGTGGCGCCTTCATGTGCGATCGCGCGCTTGGTCACGAGGTTGTACACGTTGGTCGACCAGTTCTGGATCGTCGTGTAGCGGCAGCGACCGCCCTTCTTGACCACGATTTCCACGACCGCTGAGTGCAGTGAGTCACTGGAGTAGATCGGGGCCGTGCAGCCCTCGACATAGTGGACGTAGGCGTCTTCGTCGATGATCATCAGGGTCCGCTCGAACTGACCCATGTTCTCTGTGTTGATCCGGAAGTAGGCCTGGAGCGGGATCTCCACGTGAACGCCCTTGGGGACGTAGATGAAGGAGCCGCCGGACCACACCGCGGTGTTCAGTGCAGCGAACTTGTTGTCGCCCACCGGGATCACTGTTCCGAAGTACTCGCGGAAAACGTCCTCGTGCTCCTTCAGCCCGGTGTCGGTGTCGAGGAAGATGACACCCTGCTCTTCGAGATCCTCACGGATCTTGTGGTAGACGACCTCGGATTCGTACTGGGCCGCGACACCGGCGATGAGGCGCTGCTTCTCTGCCTCGGGAATGCCGAGTCGGTCGTAGGTCGACTTGATGTCGGCGGGCAGGTCGTCCCAAGACGCAGCCTGCTTCTCGGTCGAGCGCACGAAGTACTTGATGTTGTCGAAGTCGATGCCGTTGAGGTTCGAGCCCCACGAGGGCATGGGCTTGCGGTCGAACAGACGAAGCCCCTTCAACCGCAGGTCGAGCATCCACTCGGGCTCGTTCTTCTTCGCCGAGATGTCACGGACGACCTCCTCGTTCAGGCCTCGTCGCGCGGTCGCACCGGCAGAGTCGGGGTCGTGCCATCCGTACTCGTAGCGGCCGAGCTCGTCGAGAGCGTCGGTGGTGTCCTGGGGCACGGTTGTCATGCGGAAACCCTTCCTCGTGCAGCTGATGTCACTTCGGTTGATCGGTGGTCGCTGACCCCGGCCGGCTCCGCGGAGATGACGGCCGTGCAGACCTCATCGCCATGAGCCAGCGTCGCCAGACGTGTCACGTGACGATCGAGGATCCGGGAGATCTCACGTGTCTCCGCCTCGCACAGCGCCGGGAACTCGCGGGCCGCGTCGACGACGGGGCAGTTGTGCTGGCACAGTTGCACAGCGACCTCGCCGAGGGGATCGACCTCGGCCGCGTATCCCGCTCGTGTCAGCGCCTCGGCCACGTCGACGACCGACACCGGGCCGTCCCGACCGATCGTCTCGGCGAGACCCTGCGCGCGCTGCTCGGCGAACTTCGCCACCGCCTCGTCCCCAAACTCCTGCGCCAGATAACGCAGGGCGGACAGTGCGAGATCGTCATACGCCGTATCGCACGCGGCACGCCCCCGATCGGTGAGGGTGTAGACGCTGCTCGGGCGGCCCCGGCCTCGTTTGCGAGTAGGCCCATAGGGAGCCCTCTCATGGGCGCTCACCATGCCCTCCTCGACGAGCGCCGTGAGGGGACGCCGGACACCCGCGGGCGTCATCCCCAGATCCTCGGCCAGCTCAGTAGCCGTAGCGGGGCCCAGGCGCAGCAGCGCACGCGCCACGCGTTCTGAGGCTTCCCCAGGGAATTTCACAACACCAGTGTGCCCTAATTCGCCGATCGCGCCAATCGGGGGGTCGGACGAGCGCCTATAGTCGCCTCTCGTGGCCTCCCTCACCGTGCACGACCTCGTGGTTCGCTACGGTGCTCGACGAGCAGTGGACGGGTTGTCCTTCGAGGCGCCAGAGGGTGCTGTCACCGCGCTGATCGGGCCGAACGGCGCCGGCAAGACCTCCACGGTCGAGGCCTGCGTCGGTCTACGTCGTCCCACGAGCGGCACGATCGAGGTGCTGGGCACGAAGGTTCCCGGACCCGACAGGGCCATGAGTCAGCTGCACGCTCACGTGGGCGTCATGCTCCAGGATGGCGGCCTCTACGCGACCGCGCGCCCGCTGGCGATGCTGACCCATGTCGCCCGGCTGTATCCGGCCCCACGAGATCCGGCAGAACTGCTCATGGCCATGGGGATCGATCCGGACACCCGAACCCCGCTGCGACGGATGTCGGGCGGCGAGCAACGACGGGTGGCGGCTGCGGCGGCGCTGGTGGGACGTCCGCGGCTGGTCTTCCTCGACGAACCGACGACCGGGCTCGACGCCGTGGCCCGACGAACCTTCCATGACCTGATCCGCCGCTACGTGGACGAGGGCTTGTCCGTCGTTCTCACGACGCACCTCATGGACGATGTCGAGCGCCTGGCCGACACGGTGGTCGTCGTGGCAGCCGGTCGAGCCATTCGTGTGGGGACCGTGGCTGACCTTACGGGTGACGAGGATTCGGTCCGTTTCACCGCGCCCATGCACCTCGACACGTCCGACCTGACTGCCGCGCTCCCGCCCGGGAGCACGGTGGAGGAGGCCCCGCCGGGCCGCTATCACGTCACCGGGAATCTCGACCCGCTCGCACTCTCGACCGTGACCGCGTGGTGCGGTCAGCACGGTGTAGCCACGAAGGACATCCATCTGGGCAAAGCCTCTCTGGAGGATGTCGTCGTCGACCTTGTGGGTGACATGTGACCACCTCGCCCAGCGGACGCACGCTCGACCAGGCTCGCTGGGAGACCGGCCTGCTCCTGCGCAATGGCGAGCAACTGCTGCTCACCATCGCGATTCCCTTAGGCATCCTGCTGGTGCTCGGTGTGACCGACGTCTTGCCAGTGGACTCAGGGGGTGCGACGGGGAGTGACCGGATCGCCTCGGCATTAGGGGTGGTCATGGCGGTCACGGTCATCAGTTCAGGTTTCACGTCCCTCGCCATCGCGACCGCCTTCGAACGGAGGTCCGGTGCACTGCGCTTCCTGGGGACCACTCCCCTCACGCGCGGCGAACTACTGGGGGGCAAACTCCTGGCCACGCTGTCGGTGACAGCGATCTCTGTGGTCATCACGACCGTGACGGCGCTGCTGTTGGGTTGGCGTCCGACCGCGGGGGCCGGATGGTCGATCGTTGCACTGGCACTCGGGGTGGCTGCCTGGGTCCCGTGGGGTCTGGCACTGGGCGGCTCGCTGCGAGCTGAGGCCGTGCTCGCCATCGCGAACGGTGTCTTCTTGGTGATCCTCATGTTCGGAGGCGTCGTCATCCCGGCATCGTCACTGCCGGGGCCGTTGGACATCCTCGTTGCCTACCTGCCCTCCGGAGCACTCGTCGACGGGCTCTCCTCAGCTCTGCTCCTCGGGCAACCGGACGGTGTGGCGATGGTGATCCTCCTCGCATGGACCACGGCAGGGACTCTTGTCGCGACCAGGGTCTTCCGGTGGTCGTAGGCTGACCTTCGTGAACTTGCCCGCCGTTGTGGCCCTTCCCCAGACGCGGGCCCCACGGCCCGTTCGTGGCATCTACGTCGCGAATCTCGTCGCTCAGGCGGCCATCGTGGTCACCGGGGCCATTGTCCGCATCACCGAGTCGGGGCTGGGATGTCCCACCTGGCCAGAGTGCGTCGACGGCTCGATCGCTCCTACGTCCGATCAGGCGGAGTCCTGGCACAAGTACATCGAGTTCGGGAACAGGCTCCTGACCTTCATACTCGTGATCCTTGCCATCGCAGCCATCGTGGCGGCCGTCCTGGATCGCCGGCGGCGCGTCCAGGCCCAGCAGGCGCCCCGCACGACCCTGCTTGTTCTGAGCACGATTCCGCTCGTCGGCACCGTGCTTCAGGCGGTCCTCGGCGGGATCACGGTCCTCACCGGACTCAACCCGCTCACCGTGGGGGCACACTTCCTCGTCTCCATGGGGATCATCGGCGGCGTCGTCGCCCTGGTCGTGCGGTCCGGGGATCCTGGAGATGAGCCGGTGAGATTCTGGGTGCCCGGTCCGGTGCGCATCCTGGCGTGGCTTCTTGTGGCTGTGGCGTCGGTCGTCGTCATCCTCGGTGTCATCGTGACAGGAGCCGGCCCCCATAGCGGCGATGAGGCTGCTCATCGCCTCGGGCTGGACCCACGGACCGTGTCGTGGCTCCACGCCGACGTCGTCTTCATGTTCCTCGGTCTGCTCATCGGTCTCATCGTGGCGCTGACCCTCGTAGGCGCCCCGACGTCGTCGCGGCGACGGGCGTGGCTCCTGCTGATCATCGCCATGGCCCAAGGCGTCATCGGCTATACGCAGTACTTCACCGGTCTGCCGGAACTGCTGGTCATCGTCCACGTGGTTGGTGCATTGGGCGTGTGGATCACCTGCCTGTTCATTCCGCCAGCGTTGAGAAGCCGGGGCGTACCCATCACCTGAACCGTGGACCGCACACGGGCTCGCGGTCGTCACACGACGAACGGATCGATCGCCACGAGCAGGAAGAGCAGCGCCAGATACGTGATAGATCCGTGGAAGAGGCGCATCGCCGAAGCCACCACTTCCGTTGAACCCTGCTCCTGATGGGCGCTCTCAGCGGATCGGACACGCGAGCGCAGCACGTAGGACTGGGCGATGAATCCGGCGCCGAGGAGTACAGCGCCGATCCCGTACACCCAGCCCATCGGCGCCACCGGGATGAGAACGAGTGAGACCGCGACCATCACCCACGCGTAGCGGATGATGCTCGCCGCCACCTGCGCCTCGGAGCGTACGACGGGCAGCATGGGGACCCCGGCAGCGGCATAGTCGTCACGGAACCTCATTGCAAGCGGCCAGTAGTGCGGTGGCGTCCAGAAGAAGACGAGGAGGAACAGCACGACCGGCGTCCAGGTCAGGGTTCCGGTGACAGCGGCCCAGGCGATGAGAACAGGCATGCATCCGGCGGCACCACCCCACACGATGTTCTGGGCGGTGCGGCGCTTGAGGAGCATGGTGTAGCCGATGGCGTAGAAGGCGATCGCCGCCACAGCCAGAACGGCGGCCAACAGGTTCGATGTGATCAGCAGCACCAGGGCACTGAGGATGCCGAGTACCACGCCTTGCGCGATCCCCGCGCGCACCGACACCAGACCCAGGGCCGCTGGTCGATGGAAGGTCCGGCCCATCAAAGCGTCGATGTCTCGGTCATACACGCTGTTGAACGTGTTGGCGGAGCCGGCAGCCAAGGAGCCGCCGATCAACACCCCGACCGTGGGAAGCAATGGCGGGAGGCCCTGCGCCGCGAGGAACATCGTCGGCACGGCCGTCGCCAGCAGGAGCTCGACAATCCGCGGTTTGGTGAGCGCCACATGGGCACGCAGGCGTTCAGCCGGTGACGCGCTGTCCGTCTCCTGCACGACGCCGGTCACCTGACTTCCCTGAACGCTGTCTACTGCCCCTCGACGATTCCCCGTCGCAGAGATCATGCCACCTGCAGCCTCAGTGCCGGACACCACCCACGAGTCGCCCCCTACGTGCAGACGCGTTCACTAGGGTCTTCCCATGACCGCATCACACTCCGCAGCCCAGGACGCCTCGCTCGACTGGGGGGAGGATGATGATCGGGCCGTCGACTACCTGCGTGCTCTCGCGGCTGATGCCGTGCAGCGGGTGGGGAATGGTCATCCCGGTACCGCGATGGCCCTGGCACCCGTGGCTCACCTGCTGTTCCAGAAGGTCATGTCACATGATCCGCACGACCCCTCCTGGCTCGGTAGGGATCGTTTCGTGCTTTCTGGCGGTCACACCAGCCTGACCCTCTACAGCCAGCTGTTCGTCTCCGACTACGGCCTCACGATGGCTGACCTGGAGGCCTTCCGAACCGCGGGAAGCCGAACCCCGGGTCATCCCGAGCACGGTCACACCGTGGGTGTCGAAGCCACCACGGGCCCCCTCGGTCAGGGACTGTCCATGGCGGTCGGCATGGCTATGGCGGCCCGCTACGAGCGTGGACTGCTGGATCCGGAGTCCCCGCAGGGCGAGAGCCCCTTCGATCACCGCATCTGGACGATCGCCGGTGATGGTGACCTGGAGGAGGGCATCACGTCGGAGGCCTCGTCGCTCGCGGGAGTCCAGGGTCTATCGGAACTGTGCGTCATCTACGACGACAACCACATCTCCATCGAGGGTGACACCGCCATCGCCTTCACCGAGGATGTCTGCGCGCGCTATCACGCCTACGGCTGGGCCACCCACCGGGTGGACCAGCTCGAGGACGGATCCGTCGACGTCCACGCGCTTTATGCAGCGCTCATGAAGGCGCGGGAGGAGCGCGATCGCCCGACCCTCATCCAACTGCGCACCACCATCGCCTGGCCGGCGCCGCACGCCCGCAACACCGCGAAGTCCCATGGTTCCGCCTTGGGTGAGGACGAGATCCGCGCGACCAAGGAGCTCCTCGGTCTGGATCCGGACCAGCACTTCGCCTTCGACGACGCACTTCTGGCTCGTATCCGCGAGCGCCTACGCCATCGGGTGGATTCCGCGCGTCGGACCTGGAACGCTGCCTTCACCGAATGGGGCCTGCGACATCCCGAGCGTTCGTCGATGCTGGACCGATTGCTCAGCCATGAGCCGCCCGCGGACCTCGACGCCGCGCTTCCTTCCTTCGAGCCCGGATCCTCCGTGGCCACCCGCAAGGCATCCGGCGAGGTCATCAATGCCATTGCCGCGGTGATGCCCGAGCTCTGGGGCGGGTCTGCGGACCTGGCCGAGTCGAACAACACGACGATCGAGGGGTCCCCCAGCTTCCTTCCGGCAAGCAGTGGCGTCCCGAACAGCTCGCCCTACGGTCGTCTCGTGCACTTCGGAGTGCGGGAGCACGCCATGGGCGCTGCGCTCAACGGCATCGCACTGCACGGCCTCACACGTCCGTTCGGGGGCACATTCCTGGTGTTCTCGGACTATATGCGCGGCGCCGTGAGACTCTCGGCCCTCATGGGCGTCCCCGTCACCTACGTATGGACGCATGACTCGATCGGCCTCGGCGAGGACGGCCCGACCCACCAGCCGGTCGAGCACCTGTGGGCCCTGCGGGCGATGCCGGGTCTCGCCGTGGTGCGCCCCGCAGATGCGAACGAGACAGCTGCCGCCTGGCGCGCCACGCTCCATCAGCACGGTCCCGTCGGCCTCATCCTCACCCGGCAGAACCTCCCGGTTCTCGACCTCGCGCACGAGACCGTGATCATGGGCGTCCAGCGCGGCGGCTATGTCGTACGAGACTGCGATGCCGCCCAGGTGATCCTCATGGCCACCGGATCGGAGGTGAGCCTCGCGATCGAGGCCGCTGCGGTCCTGGAGGAGCGCGGTGTCGCCGCGCGCGTGGTGTCACTCCCCTGTCTTGAGTGGTTCGACCAGCAGGACGCGGCCTACCGGGATTCAGTCCTTCCACCCTCGATCCGCGCCCGAGTCGCCATCGAGGCAGGCGCCACGCTCGGCTGGTGGCGCCTCACCGGTAGCGAGGGTCGCGTCGTCGGCATCGACCACTTCGGTGCCAGTGCCGATCCGGCGACTCTCTTCCGTGAGGCAGGGATCACGGTCGACCGTGTCGCAGGTGCCGCCGAGGAGAGCCTCGCCGACGTTGCCCGTCATCGATAGACGCATCCGAACTCTCGATCCCACCGTCAGGAGTCTCATGAGCAGCGCACTTGCCCCCAATCCCCGATTGGCCGACCTCTCCCGCATGGGGGTGGCCGTATGGCTCGACGACCTCGACCGCACCCGGATCACCTCGGGCGGACTGGCTCGGATGATCGTGGAGGACTCTGTACACGGGGTCACCACGAACCCTTCGATCTTCGACAAGGCCATCTCCGGCGGGGCAGCGGCTTACGCCGACCAGTTGATCACGCTCGCGCGCACCGGCGCGGATGCCGACGCCATCATTCAGGTCCTCACCACCGATGACGTCCGGGCAGCCTGCGACATCATGGCCGGGGTCTACGAGGCCTCCGACCATGAGGACGGCCGCGTGTCCATCGAGGTGGATCCTCGACTGGCCCGCGACACCGACGGCACCATCGCCCAGGCGAAGGAACTCTGGCGCATCGTCGATCGCCCCAATGCCCTCATCAAGATCCCCGCGACCCCGGAGGGCCTGCCAGCAATCACCGAGGTCATCGGCTCCGGCATCAGCGTGAACGTCACCCTGATCTTCTCCGTCGAGCGCTACCGGGCGGTCGTCGACGCCTACGTTGCCGGGTTGGAGCTCGCTCGCCAGCGCAATCATGATCTGGATCAGATCCGTTCCGTGGCCAGCTTCTTCGTGAGCCGCATCGACACCGAGGTCGATCACCGGCTGGGGGTGATGGGCACCGAGGCAGCCAAGTCCCTGAGGGGAGCAGCCGCTCTCGCCACTGCGAGACTCGTGTGGGCGGCCCATGAGGACACGCTGACCTCGGATCGGTGGCGTTCTCTCACCGACGACGGCGCACATCCGCAACGTCCCCTCTGGGCATCAACGGGAGTCAAGGATCCGGCGATGCCTCCGACGCGGTACGTCCTCGAACTGGTCGTCGAGGGCTGCGTCAACACCATGCCTGAGGCCACTCTCCGGGCCGTGGCCGACAACGGTCCGGTGCCTGAGGACACCGTCTCAGGCACAGCGGCCGCGTCTTCGGAGGTCTGGTCCAAGCTCGAGGCCCTCGGGATCACGGAAGCCGACGTCAGCGCCACGCTTGAGCGGGAGGGCGTGGAGAAGTTCATGGAATCCTGGCAGCAGCTGATCGACACGGTCGCTTCTGCTGCGCGAGAGGCCTGATATGCCCGCGCGGGCGCAGACCGGCTCACCGGTCAACCCGCTGCGCAGTCCGCTCGACCAGCGCCTGCCGAGGGTCGCGGGGCCCTGTGGCATGGTCCTGTTCGGCGTCACCGGCGACCTCTCCCGAAAGAAGGTCATGCCGGCCATCTACGACCTCGCCAACCGAGGCCTGCTTCCCCCGGGCTTCAGTCTCGTGGGCTTCGCCCGACGCGACTGGGAGGACCAGGACTTCGCCCAGATCGTCCACGACTCCGTCCGAGAGCACGCTCGCACTCCGTTCAGCGAGGACGTGTGGCAGCAGTTGTCTGACGGCATCCGCTTCGTTGCGGGCGATCTCGCGGACCCGGTCGCCTATCAGCGTCTCCGGAACACTGTGGCCGAACTCGACGCCTCCCGCGGAACGGGCGGCAACCACGCGTTCTACCTCTCCATCCCACCCGGTCTGTTCCCCGTCGTGCTCGAGCACCTCAAGTCGTCCGGCCTCGCCGAGAGCAGTCCCGAAGCCTGGCGCCGGATCGTCATCGAGAAGCCCTTCGGCCACGATCTGACCAGCGCCGAGGAACTGAACCGACTCGTCGGTGAGGTCTTCCCCTCAGGCTCGGTGTTCCGCATCGACCATTACCTGGGCAAGGAGACGGTCCAGAACATCCTCGCTGTCAGATTCGCCAATGCCATGTACGAGCCGCTGTGGAACAGCAACTACGTCGACAACGTGCAGATCACCATGGCCGAGGACATCGGCATCGGTGGGCGTGCCGGGTACTACGACGGCATCGGTGCCGCCCGCGACGTCATTCAGAACCACCTGCTTCAACTCCTCGCTCTCACGGCCATGGAGGAGCCGCTGTCCTTCTCGGCTGACGACGTCCGGATCGAGAAGGAGAAGGCCCTCCGAGCAGTGCGCCTCCCCCGAGAGGTCGGCAAGCACACCAGCCGGGGTCAGTACGCGCGCGGCTGGCAGGGCGGGATCCCCGTCGTCGGCTACCTCCAGGAGGACGGAATCGATCCGGACTCCACGACCGAGACGTTCGCTGCGGTCCGCCTCGACGTCGACACCCGACGCTGGGCCGGAGTGCCGTTCTACCTGCGCACCGGCAAGCGGCTGGGCCGGCGCGTGACCGAGGTCGCGGTGGTGTTCAAACGAGCCCCCCACCTGCCGTTCGCGAAGACGGCGGTCCAGGAACTCAGCCAGAACGCCTTCGTGTTCCGCATCCAGCCGGATGAGGGCATCACGGTCCGCTTCGGCTCCAAGGTCCCCGACACCACGTCGATCCAGGTTCGCGATGTCACGATGGACTTCCAGTACGGGGACTCCTTCGTGGACACCAGTCCGGAGGCGTACGAGCGGCTCATCCTGGACGTCCTGCTGGGCGATCCGCCCCTCTTCCCCCGACATGAAGAGGTGGAGCTCGGGTGGGAGATCCTCGACCCGGTGCTCGACTACTGGGCTGGTCATGGCCGACCCGAGCAGTACGCCTCCGGTGGATGGGGGCCGTCCAGCTCGTACGACATGATCGCCCGGGACGGTAGGACATGGAGGCGGCCATGAGGCGCCGGTACGCCAACGGGAGGCGGCCGTGATACGACTGGACGACACCAGCGGCGGTGCCGTGGCAGCAGCGATCGCCCAGGAGCGTCATCGCAACGGCTCCCCCGCGACGGGAATGGTGCTGAACCTGCTCATCCTCAGCGACGAGGAGTTCCAGGCGGACGCGACGTCCGGGGCGGTCGCCGCCGCGCGCCAACATCCGATGCGCATCGTCACGCTCATCCCGCGACCGGGTCGTCATGATGCTCGACTCGACGCGGAGATCGCCGTGGGTGGGGACGACGGCCCCGGCGAGGTCGCCGTGCTCCGCCTGCGGGGTCCTCTCGCCGAGCATGCCAACTCGGTCGCGATACCGCTCCTGCTCTCCGACACCCCGGTGGTGGCCTATTGGCCCGAGGGTGGGCCCGACGTCCCCGCGGACGATCCGATCGGCCGCCATGCCCAGCGCAGGATCACCGACGCCTCGACGGGCGAGGATCCGTACCGGGAGCTGGCGCGACGAAAGGCCGGCTACCGTCCGGGGGACACGGATCTGAGCTGGACGCGCCTGACGCCGTGGCGCTCCGCCCTCGCCTCGGCGCTTGACCAGTTCCGCCCGACTCTCACCGGGGGAACGGTGCACGCCGACGAGGGAAATCCCAGTGCAGTCCTTCTGCGATCCTGGCTCGCCCAGTGCCTCAGGGTGCCCGTGGCGCTCGAGACTTCAGGCGGTCCGGGCATCACGGAGGTGCGGCTGTGCTCCTCCGATGGCGACATCGTCGTGGGGCGACCCGAGGGTGACACCGCGACCCTGTGCCGACCAGGTGTCGCCGATGCACGCATCGCGCTCGCCCGCCGGCAGCTCTCTGGACTGCTCGCAGAGGAACTGCGCCGCTTGGATCCGGACGAGGTCTACGGCTCGGTCCTCAGCCATCTGGAACTCCCGTGATCGTCGACGTCCTGCGTCATGGGTCGTCCGCGGACCTCGCGGAGGCAGCCGCCGCACGGGTCGTCACGACCCTTGTCGAGGTCCTGTCGCAGCGCGACGAGGCGCATCTGTGTCTCACGGGCGGCGGCATCGGGACTGCGGTGCTCGCTGCCGTGAGGCAGTGTGCCGATGCCGTGGATTGGTCTCGTGTGCACCTGTGGTGGGGTGACGAGCGCTTCCTCCCCGCCGGAGACCCCGAACGCAACGAGACGGGGGCGCTCGCGGCCCTCATCGACCACATCCGCATCCCTGCGGACCATGTCCACCCCATGCCCACGCCTGAACAGGCCCATGCCGATGTGGACGAAGCGGCGGCGCTCTACGCCGAGGAACTCGCGCGCCATGCCCTTCCCCACAGCGATCCCCCGGTGCCGGTGATGGACATCCTCCTGCTGGGCATCGGGCCGGACGGCCATGTGGCCTCGCTCTTCCCCGAGCAGCCGGCCGTCCACGATCAGCGGACGACCGCCGGCGTGCATGGGTCGCCCAAGCCGCCTCCCCTTCGGGTCACCCTCACCTTCCCGACCATACGGGCATCCGAGCAGGTCTGGGTGCTGGCCTCCGGTGAGGAGAAGGCTCGCGCCGTGGCCTTGGCGCTCATGCCCGAGGCAGGAGAGTTCCAGGTGCCAGCCGCAGGGGCACGCGGCCGCCGCCGGACCCTGTTCCTGCTCGACGAGGCGGCGGCGTCCCACCTTCCGGTCGATCTCGGTCGCCCCAGCGCCTGACCTCAGGCGCGGGATCGAGGGTCTACGCCTCGCCGCGGAGCTTGGCGAGTGCCTCCTCGAGGATCGCCGCCCCGTCCTTGTCGGACCGTCGCTCCTTCACGTAGGCGAGATGGGTCTTGTAGGGCTCGATCTTGGGGGGTGCCGGCGGGTTGTCCTGGTCCGGGCCTGCCGGGAGACCACAGCGCGGGCAGTCCCACTCCTCCGGCACAGCAGCGTCCAGCGCGAAGCTAGGCCGGGACTCATGTCCTCGGGAGCACCAGAAGGACACATGCATCCTCGGCGCGGCCTCTCCGCGTTCGGCCTCGCCCATGGGGCCCGCGCCGACGCGGCTGCCACGGATCGCGCTTCCACCCGCCATGTGTGCTGCCTTCCTCTCAGGCTGTGCTGACCAACAGGCCCACGGCGATGATGCTGGCGGCCCACACCAGGCCCAGCCCCACCGTGAGTCGGTCCAGGTTCTTCTCGGCAACCGACGATCCTCCGACGGACGAGCTCACGCCACCGCCGAACATGTCGGACAGACCACCGCCCTTGCCACGGTGCAGCAGGATCAGCACCACGAGCAGCACGCTGGTCACCACGAGGATGACCGCCAGTGCGATCGTGAGAGCAGTGAGCATGGAGACTCCTGGGGCGAGGAACGTGGGGCCGACCTGTAGAGGATAGACGCTGGGTCAGGCGGGGAGATCCGCCGGGTGCATACGGAAGCGAACGATGCCGACGAACTCGTCGGGATCCAGACTCGCGCCGCCCACCAACGCTCCGTCGACATCGGGCTTGGCCATGATGCCGGCGACGTTGTTGGCCTTGACCGAGCCCCCGTACAGGATGCGGACCGCGGCGGCAGTGTCGGCACCGAACGTTTCGGCGACGCGGCCCCGAATGGCTCCGCAGACCTCTTGCGCGTCCTCCGGTGTTGCGACTTCGCCTGTGCCGATCGCCCACACCGGCTCGTACGCGATGACGAGACCGGAGACCTGCTCGGCCGCGAGACCCGCGAGATCGGTGTCCAACTGCGCCAGAACGTAGGGCACGTGGTCTCCGGCCTTGCGGATCTCCAGACCCTCACCCATGCACACGATGGGGGTGATGTTGTTGCGCAGGGCGGCCTGAGTCTTGGCGTTCACAACCTCGTCGGTCTCGCCGTTGTACTCGCGTCGCTCGCTGTGTCCGACGGCCACGAAGGTGCAGCCCAGCTTCTCGAGCATCGGGCCGCTGATCTGGCCGGTGTAGG
>JAURME010000176.1 GCA_030830865.1 Candidatus Nanopelagicales bacterium
GTTCGGTGCGTGGCTGGTCTTCGGCGGCATCTGGGCCGTCCTCGTCTACTTCCCGGTCGCGCACTGGGTGTGGAGCGCGGGCGGATGGATCTTCGAGTTGGGTGTCATCGACTTCGCGGGTGGTACGGCGGTTCACATCAACGCAGGTGCTGCAGCTCTCGCTCTCGCGATCGTCATTGGACGACGCGTCGGCTGGCCGAAGACCCCGATGAAGCCGCACAACCTCACATTGGTCATGCTCGGTGCCGGACTGCTGTGGTTCGGCTGGTTCGGGTTCAACGCCGGCAGCGCGCTCGCCGCGAACAACGCTGCGTCGGTGGTGTTCGTCAACACCTTCGCGGCTACGGCCGCGGCGGCACTGGCCTGGCTCGTCGTGGAGAAGTTCCGCGATGGCCACGCCACGACCTTGGGCGCCGCGTCGGGCATCGTCGCCGGCCTGGTCGCCATCACGCCAGCCTGTGCGTCGGTCACCCCGATCGGCGCCATCGTCATCGGCATCGTTGCCGGCGTGCTCTGCGCCCTCGCGGTCGGCTGGAAGTACAAGTTGGGCTACGACGACTCCCTCGACGTGGTGGGTGTCCACCTCGTCGGCGGCCTTGTCGGCACCCTGCTCATCGGCTTCCTCGCCACGGAGGCGGCTCCGACCGGTGTCAACGGCCTGTTCTACGGTGGCGGTGCCGACCAGCTCGGCAAGCAGGCGATCGGCGCCTTCGCGGTGCTGTTCTACTCGCTCATCGTGGCGGCGATCATCGGTCTGATCATCAAGGCCGTCCGGGGCTTCCGGATCGACAAGGATGATGAGGTGCAGGGCATCGATCTCGCGGTCCACGCCGAGACGGCCTACGAACTGGGAGACTCGGGTGGTGGTGGCGCCTTCGCAGGTGTCGGGCACGCTGCTCGCAACAAGGAGGTGCAGGCATGAAGCTCGTCACGGCCATCATCAAGCCGTTCAAGCTGGAGGACGTGAAGTCCGCCCTCGAGGCACAGGGAGTGCACGGGCTCACCGTCTCGGAGGTCTCCGGCTTCGGCCGGCAGAAGGGTCATACCGAGGTCTACCGGGGGGCGGAGTACACCGTCGACCTGGTGCCCAAGGTCCGCATCGAGATCGTGGTGGAGGACGGCGCTGCAGACACCATCGTCGACGCGATCGTCTCCGCGGCGCAGACGGGCAAGATCGGCGACGGCAAGGTATGGGTCAGCCCTGTCGACTCGATCGTCCGTGTCCGCACCGGTGAGCGCGGGGCAGAAGCGCTCTAGGAGGCGGTTGCATGGAAGCGCAGGAGTTCACCTCCTCGCGGCAGGTGATCGCACGTCGCCCCGGGCTTGACGGCCCGGGGCGACGTGCCGCGCTCACCGAACTCTCGGACGCCTGGCTTTCGGAACTCTTCAGCAACGCCGAGGGGCTGGTGTCCCAGCCGTTCTGCCTGGTCGCGGTGGGCGGCTACGGTCGTGGCGAGCTGACCATCGGCAGTGACCTCGATGTCCTGCTGCTGCATCGGTCCGGCGCCGACGAGGCCGCTCGCGCGGCGGAGGCATTGTGGTACCCGATCTGGGACTCCGGTGTCCGTCTGGACCACAGTGTTCGCACCGTGAGCGAGGCCCGACGCGTGGCGGCCGAGGACATCAAGGTCCTTCTCGGTCTTCTCGACGCCCGGGTCATCGCCGGCCATGCCGAGCTGGTGGATCAGTTGTCATCGGCGGTGCTCGCAGACTGGCGGGCCATGGCGAGGCAACGGCTGGGCGAGCTGCACTCGATGGTGCGTGACCGGCGCGCGACCTTCGGCGAGGCAAGTCAGCTCGGAGAGCCCAACCTCAAGGAGTCCTACGGCGCGCTGCGTGATGTCACCGTCCTGGAGGGGATCAGCGCATCCTGGCTCACCGACGTGCCCCACAACGGATGGCGCGAGGCCGCGGCTGCTCTCGTCGACGTCCGGGATGCGCTGCACCGGATCACCGAGCGACCGCAGGACGTCCTGCTCATGCAGGAGCAGAATGCGGTGGCCGAGGACGTGCTCGGCATCAGGGACGCCGATGCCCTGTTGCGTGACGTCTACTCGCACGCTCGGACCATCGCCTACGCGAGTGATGTCGCGTGGCACCGGGTCGAGCGCGCCATCTCGGCGAGCCCGCGTCGAGCGTTCCGCCCACTGCGTCGAAGCACGCCCGATCGCATCCCGCTCGCGGACGGTGTCGTCCTGCAGAACGGCGAAGCGGTCCTCGCACTCGAGGCCAAGCCCGCCAAGGACCCGGGGCTGGCGCTTCGCGCAGCGGCCGCTGCGGCTCAAGCCGGCGTCCTGCTGTCCCCTCACACCGTCGAGCGGCTCGCCGCCGAGAGTGCCGATCTGCCTGTGCCGTGGCGTCGTGCGGACCGCGAGGCCTTCATTTCCCTCCTCGGCGCTGCTGAGGGTCTGGTGCCGGTGTGGGAGGCCCTGGACCATGCCGGCTTCATCGAGAGGTGGCTACCGGGCTGGGAGGTCGTACGGTCGGCCCCTCAGCGCAATGCGCTGCACCGATTCACTGTCGACCGGCACCTTGTCGAGACCGCTGTGCAGGCTGGGGCGCGGACTCGCCATGTCGATCGACCGGACCTACTCCTCGTCGGGGCTCTCCTCCATGACATCGGCAAGGCTCGAGGTGGAGACCACAGCGAGGTTGGCGCCGTCCTCGCCCTCGACCTCGCTCAGCGGATGGGCTTCGATGCGCAGGACGCCGCGATCATCGCGATCCTGGTGCGGTACCACCTCCTGCTCCCTGACACTGCGACGCGCCGGGACCTTGAGGACCGGGACGTCGTCCGCAGCGTCGCGGACGTGCTCGGAGACGTCGAAGCGCTGGACCTCATGCATGAGCTCACCCTCGCTGACGCGCTCGCCACCGGGCCGACGGTCTGCACCGACTGGCGGTTCGGGCTCATCCGGGATCTCGTGACGCGGGTGCGCGGGGTGATGGACGGGCGCCCTGCGCCTCAGCCGCCGGAGCTCACGGAGCAGCAGCGCGTGGCGCTCGCGCAGAACGGCGTCTGGGTGCTGATGGAGGAGCAGGACGGCGTCTGGGTCGTGACCGTCGCGGCTGGCGACCAATTGGGGCTCATGGGTCTGGTGGCCGGCGTTCTCTCCCTGAACCGTCTCAACGTCCTCGCTGCCCGGATCACGACCGTCGACGGCCGCGCGGTGCAGGAGTGGACAGTCCGGCCGTCCTTCGGCGACCCGCCGGGGCTCGAGCAACTCAGCCTCGACATCCGCCGGGCGATCGAGGGCACATATGACGTGGCCGAGCGACTGGCCAAGCGGGAGGCGGATTATGCGAGTCGTCCGCCCGCAGGTGGCTTCCCCGATCCTGCGGTCTCGGTGGTCTCGGGAGCCGGGGGCACGTCAGCGGTGGTGGAGGTGCGCGCCCACGACGCCCCGGGCCTGCTGTACCGCGTGACACGCGCTGTGGCTGCGGCCGATGTGGACATCACCGGCGCCAAGATCAGCACGCTGGGCTCGGATGCCGTCGATGCCTTCTTCGTCCGGCATCCCGAGGGCAACATCCTCACCGAGGACCGCCTTGCCGCTCTGCGCACCACGGTGCTGTCCAGCCTGGGTGCAGCTCCCGTCTAGGCAGGCGGCCGGACCGGATCGGGGCAGGTTAGTCTGGCCAGCGTGTTTGCGAGCCTCTCCGACCGCCTGGCGTCGACGTTCAAGGGACTGCGGGGCAAGGGTCGACTGAGCGAGGCCGATGTCGATGCGACCGTCCGCGAGATCCGCACCGCCCTTCTCGAGGCCGACGTCGCACTGCCCGTCGTCCGCCAGTTCGCCGCGACCGTCAAGGAGCGCGCCCTCTCGGCGGAGGTGTCGGGCGCCCTCAATCCGGCCCAGCAGGTCGTCAAGATCGTCCATGAGGAGCTCGTCGCGATCCTCGGCGGCGAGACCGCCCGGCTGGAGTTCGCCAAGACAGGTCCGACCGTCATCCTGCTCGCCGGCCTCCAGGGTGCGGGCAAGACCACCCTCGCGGGCAAACTGGCCCTTCACCTGAAGAATGAGGGCCACACGCCGCTGCTCGTCGCGGCCGACCTCCAGCGCCCCAACGCCGTCGACCAGCTGACGGTTGTGGCGGAGCGGGCCGGGGTGGCGGTCTTCGCGCCTGAGCCCGGCAACGGAGTGGGCGATCCGGTCTCGGTGACGAAGCAGGCGCGCGAGTTCGCCGTCGCCAAGGTCCACGACATCGTCATCGTCGACACCGCCGGACGACTCGCTGTCGATGCTGAGCTCATGCAGCAGCTCCGCGATGTCCGTGACGCCGCCCAGCCGGACAACACCCTGCTGGTCGTCGACGCGATGATCGGACAGGACGCCGTCCGTACGGCCGAGGAGTTCGCCCAGGGGGTCGGGTTCGATGCCGTCGTCCTGACCAAACTCGATGGTGACGCCCGCGGCGGTGCGGCCCTGTCGGTCGTCACGGTCACGGGCCGTCCGATCATGTTCGCGTCCGTCGGCGAGAAGCTCGATGAGTTCGAGGCCTTCCACCCCGACCGTATGGCCTCGCGCATCCTCGACATGGGTGACGTCCTCACGCTGATCGAGCAGGCCGAGAAGGTGTTCGACGCCGAGCAGGCCGAGCGCATGGCGCGCAAGGTCTCGTCGGGGGAGGACTTCACGCTCGAGGACTTCCTCGAGCAGATGCAGGCTGTCAAGAAGATGGGCTCTCTGGGCAAGATCCTCGGGATGCTGCCGGGCATGGGTGACATGAAAGCCCAGCTGGATCAGGTCGATGATCGCGAGCTCGACCGCGTCGCCGCGATCATCCAGTCGATGACCCCGGCGGAGCGTCAGGACCCCAAGATCCTGAACGGCTCCCGGCGAGCGCGCATTGCGGCCGGATCGGGCAGTTCCGTGAGTGACGTCAATGGCCTTGTCGAGCGCTTCACCCAGGCCCAGAAGATGATGCGCCAGATGGGCAAGGGCGGCGGCATGCCGGGGATGCCGGGGATGCCGGGCATGGGGGGCAGCAAGAAGTCGAAGGGTAAGACGGCCAAGGCCAGCAAGGCGTCCAAGGGCCAGCGCCGCAGTGGCAACCCTGCGAAGCGCGCCCAGGAGACGCACACCGCAGCGCTCGGTGACGCGCCGGTCGTGGACTTCGACCCGGCGAACCTGCCCAAGGAGATGCGGGACCTGCTCGGCTGACCTCGTGACGGGTCTGGCAGACTGGTACGGCACTTGTCGCCCGGCGGGCCCTCTACCCCTCCGGATCGACAGTCAACCAGGGCAAGGCCCCGGACATGTCCCCACGTGCTCCGCGGTCGGGTCCGACCCACACATCAGGAGATAAGCCACCCGTGGCCGTCAAGATCAAGTTGAAGCGCATCGGCAAGATCCATGCGCCGCAGTACCGCATCGTCGTCGCCGACTCCCGCACGGCCCGCAATGGCCGCGCGATCGAGGAGATCGGCATCTATCAGCCGCTCGACAACCCGAGCCTGATCAAGCTCGACTCCGAGCGAGTCCAGTACTGGCTCGGCGTCGGCGCCCAGCCGACCGAGGCCGTCACCGCCATCCTCAAGGTGACCGGCGACTGGCAGAAGTTCAAGGGACTGCCGGGTGCCGAGGGCACCCTCGAGGTCGCGCCGCCGAAGCCGAACAAGCTCGTCGCCTACGAGGAGGCGGTCAAGGCCGCCGCCAGCGAGCCCAAGTCGAAGCCGAAGCCCAAGCTGGCGACCGAGGCTCCTGCGACCGAGGCACCGGCTGCCGAGGCTCCTGCGACAGAGGCTTCTGCGACCGAGGCCGAGGCTCCTGTTGCCGATGCGGTGACCGAGGAGATCGCGGCAGCGGACGAGACAGTCGCCGAGACCCAGGCCGAGGAGACGACCGCCGAGTCGGCCGCGGCCGACGAGGTCGCTGCCGAGGCGATCGAGCAGGCCGCCGACGAGGCAGCCGCCGAGGCTGCAGCCGAGGACAACGCCTGATGCTCGAGGAGGCCCTGGGCCATCTCGTGCGGGGCATCGTCGACCACCCGGACGACGTCGATGTCCGCCTGCGCAACGGGCGCCGGGGAACCTCCCTCGACGTCCGTGTGCATCCGGAGGACATGGGTCGCGTGATCGGTCGCGGAGGTCGCACGGCGACCGCCTTGCGCACGGTCATCACGGCCCTGAACGACGATCGTGCGGTGCGGATCGACTTCCTCGACGTTGCCGAGCGCTAGAACCCCATGCGCGTCGTCGTCGGGCGCATCGGCCGTCCCCACGGGATCCGTGGAGAGGTGACGGTCGAACCGCGTACCGACGAGCCCGATGAGCGTTTCGCCCCGGGTGCCGTGCTGATCGCCAGCCCTCCGACCGAACGGTTGGAGGTCGAGCGGTCGCACTGGCACTCGGGGCGTCTGCTTGTCTCCTTCGCAGGGGTCACGGATCGCAACGCCGCGGAGGCGCTGCGAGGAGTGATCCTGGAGATCGATCGGGACGACTCCGAGGAACCCGACGACCCGGAGGAGTTCTACGACAGCGCGCTCGTCGGATGCCGGGTGCGCACCGTCGAGGGCGCGGACGTCGGCGAGATCACCGAGGTCGCGCACCTGCCCGCCCAGGATCTGCTCGTGGTCGTCGGGCCCTTCGGCGAGGTGCTCGTCCCCTTCGTGGAGGAGATCGTGCCGACCGTCGATCCGGCGGCCCGCATGGTGGTGATCGATCCGCCGCCGGGCCTTCTCGAAGAGCCCACGGACTGATGCGCGTCGACGTCGTCTCCATCTTCCCGGAGTACCTCGACCCGCTGCGCCTGTCGCTCGTGGGCAAGGCCGTCGAGGCCGGAACGATCGACCTGCGGGTGCATGACCTGCGGGAGCACACCCATGATCGGCACCGCACGGTGGACGACACCCCCTATGGCGGCGGTCCCGGCATGGTCATGAGCCCGGGGCCGTGGGGTGAGGCCCTCGACGGCATCCGGGAGAGCGATGCGGCAACCAGACCCCTGCTCGTGATCCCCACACCATCGGGCCGTCGGTTCGACCAGGAGGCCGCCACTGGACTCAGCGCCGCCCCGTGGCTGGTCTTCGCCTGCGGTCGATACGAGGGCATCGACTCCCGGGTCGCCCAGCACTACGCAGGTCGGGCGGACTGGGCGGGCGTTGCCGAGTACTCGATCGGCGACTATGTCCTCGCCGGCGGCGAGGCCGCAGTCCTGGTCATGGTGGAGTCCTTCGCCCGGCTCCTGCCGGGTGTCCTGGGCAACGAGGTGAGTGCCCAGGACGACTCCTTCGCGGCCGGGGACATGGCCACGCTCCTCGAGGGCCCGGTCTTCACCAAGCCACCGGAGTGGCGCGGGCTCGGGATCCCGGAGGTGCTGCTGAGCGGTCACCATGCCCGGATCGCCGAGTGGCGCCGGGAACAGGCCCGACGGCGTACCGAGGCCCACCGCCCCGACCTCCTGGAGGGCTGACGGCCCGCTCGGCCCCGGCGAATGAACCCGTGTGACGCGCGGGAGGTGTGTGACTACCGGGACTTATGAGGCGACACCGGTACGCTCACAGCATGGCTTCCCGCACGTCTTCCCCCGCGCGGTCTGGTTCGGCTGCCCGCCGCTCCGGCGGCTCTCCCACCCGTCCCTCCGGCTCGTCCCGTGGACGCGCCCCCGCGAAGGGGCGGTCGTCATCCCGGGGATCGTCCAGGTCCCCGGCGAAGCGGCCGTCGGCTAGGCGCCCCAGTGGCCCCGGGCCCCTCGGCCGGATGGTCGGGGCTCTGGGGCGAGGACTGCGGGCCGTGTGGTTCGGACTGGCACACCTGATCGGGGCTGCCGCTCGAGCGTTCGGCCGCGGTGCGAAGGACCTCGACCCGGCCCACCGGCGGGACGGCCTCGGTCTGACCCTCATCGTCGTGGCGGCCACGCTCATCGCCGCGACCTGGTTCGGTGTCGACGGCTGGTTCGTCGCCTGGGCGGCCATGGTGATGACGGCGGTCATCGGTTCGCTCGCGTGGATCGCCCCGCTCATCTTCCTCGCCCTCGCATGGCGGTTCCTGCGTCATCCCGAGGACAACGCGACGACCGGGCGCCTGGCGATCGGCGCGTCCGCCTTCCTCATCGGTGGCATCGGCATCTGGCACCTCGCGATGGGATCGGCCACTCCCAGTGACGGCGCCGAGGCCATGGCGGCCGGCGGTGGCGTCGTCGGCT
Source organism: Candidatus Nanopelagicales bacterium (assembly GCA_030830865.1). GTDB lineage: Bacteria > Actinomycetota > Actinomycetes > S36-B12 > S36-B12 > UBA10649. The sequence continues at coordinate 8,148 of JAURME010000176.1, forward strand.
GGATCGCCACCGCGCCCATCGTCGCCGCGGTCGGGCCGGTCGTCGCCGGCATCGCCCTCGTTCTGCTCATGCTCTTCGGCCTCATGGTCCTCACGGCCACGCCGGTGGAATCCGTGCGGAACGCGGCTGCGGCCGTCGGGGGGTTCGTCGTCGGGGTCTTCCGACGCACCTCCGCCGCTGCAGCCGAACCGTTGAACCCCGAACTCACCCCTCGCGACGACCAGCACGACGAGCACGACGATGAGGAGGATCAGATCACCCCGGGTGGCATCCCCGGCGTGACGATCTCCGCGCCCGTGGCCGACGAGCGCGGAACGGCCTTCGAGGTCGGCGATGTGCTGCACACGGAGATCCTCGAGGACGAGGAGCGGCCGGCGGCTGTCCTCATGTCCGGCGTCACGCCGCGAGCGTCCTCGACGGAGGAGCCGGCCACGTCGACACCCGCCGGGCACTCGGCCCGTCAGGACACCGTGACAGTCGAGAAGCCGGTCCAGCCCGAGCAGCTCACCCTTCCGCGTCGTACTGCCTACACGCTGCCCAAGAAGGACAGTCTGAAGAGTGGACCGGCGCACAAGAAGGCGACCCGATCCAATGACCAGGTCGTGCGGGCGCTCACAGAGGTGCTCGAGCAGTTCGGAATCGACGCGGAGGTCACGGGCTTCCAGCGTGGGCCGACGGTCACGCGGTACGAGATCGAGCTCGGCCCCAGTGTGAAGGTCGAGCGGGTCACAGCCCTGTCCAAGAACATCGCCTACGCGGTCGCGAGTGCCGACGTGCGCATCCTCAGCCCCATACCGGGCAAGAAGGCCATCGGCGTCGAGATCCCCAACGCCGATCGTGAGCTCGTGGCTCTCGGTGACGTGCTGCGCAGCAGCGCTGCGACCAGTGACCATCACCCCATGGCGGTCGCGCTGGGCAAGGACGTCGAGGGCGGTTTCGTCGTCGCGAACCTCGCTCGCATGCCGCACATCCTGGTCGCCGGCGCGACGGGCGCGGGCAAGTCGAGCTGCATCAACAGCCTGATCACGTCCGTCCTCATGCGCTCGACCCCGGACGAGGTGCGCATGATCCTCGTGGATCCCAAGCGGGTGGAGTTGTCGGCGTACGAGGGCGTCCCACACCTGATCACGCCGATCATCACCAACCCCAAGAAGGCTGCCGACGCCCTGCAGTGGGTCGTCAAGGAGATGGATCGTCGCTACGACGACCTCGCACATTTCGGATACCGACACATCGACGAGTTCAACAAGGCCGTACGGGCGGGCAGGGTCAAGCCACTGCCGGGCAGCGAGCGCGTCATCGAGCCCTACCCGTACCTTCTCGTCATCGTCGATGAGCTGGCCGACCTCATGATGGTCGCACCCCGCGATGTGGAGGACTCGGTCGTCCGCATCACCCAGCTGGCTCGAGCCGCCGGCATCCACCTGGTTCTCGCGACCCAGCGCCCGAGCGTCGACGTCGTGACCGGCCTGATCAAGGCAAACGTCCCGAGTCGGCTGGCGTTCGCGGCGTCGAGCCTCGCCGACAGTCGCGTCATCCTCGATCAGCCAGGCGCGGAGAAGCTCGTCGGCCAGGGCGACGGTCTGTTCCTCCCCATGGGCGCGAACAAGCCGCTGCGCATCCAGGGCGCCTACGTGTCGGAGGGGGAGATCGCCTCCGTTGTCGCCCAGTGCAAGGCGCAGGCCGACGTCGACTACATCGAGGAGGTCACGGCGGCACCCACGTCGAACAAAGAGATCGACGAGGACGTCGGTGACGACCTGGACCTGCTGCTCCAGGCGATCGAACTCGTCGTGTCGACACAGTTCGGTTCCACGTCCATGCTCCAGCGCAAGTTGCGCGTCGGGTTCGCCAAGGCGGGACGGCTCATGGACCTCATGGAGACGCGTCAGGTCGTCGGGCCCAGCGAGGGCAGCAAGGCCCGCGAGGTGCTGGTGAAGCCCGATGACCTCCCGGGTGTCCTCGCCCTCCTCCGGGGTGAATAGGCCGTAGGCCTACCGGGATCGATCCACCACCTGATCCGCACATCCTTTCGACAAGACCGGCGCGATCCGGCTCAACTGCGTACGCTGGGCCAAGGACGAGAAAGGGACAAGCCCATGACCGCAGGGGGAATGCTGCGTGAGGCCCGCGAGCGCGCTGGCATGTCCTTGGACGATGTCGCCGGGATCACCAAGATCCGCCCAAGCATCCTGGCGGCCATGGAGGACGACGACTTCTCCCATTGTGGAGGCGATGTCTACGCGCGGGGTCAGATCCGTTCGGTCGCGCAGGCCGTCGGCCTGGACGGCGCTGCCGCGGTCGATGCCTATGACCACGGGGGCTGACCGCGCCTTCACCGACTATGGACGTTCCGTAGGCTGAGGCTGTGTTGGACCCCGCTTCCCCCGTTCGCCGTGTCGCTGTCGTGACGATGGGCTGTGCGCGCAACGAGGTCGACTCCGAGGAGATGGCCGGGCGTCTGGCCGCCGAGGGCTGGGAACTCGTGGACGACCCTGCGTCGGCGCAGGCGGTCCTCGTCAACACGTGTGGCTTCGTCGAGGTCGCGAAGAAGGACTCCATCGACGCCATTCTCGCGGCAGCCGACCTGAAGTCCGGCGACGGCCCGACAGCGGTCGTCGCCGTGGGCTGCCTCGCCGAGCGGTACGGATCCGAGCTCGCTGAATCGCTGCCCGAGGCCGACGCCGTACTGGGCTTCGACGACTACCCGGACATCGGGGAGCGGCTGCTCGCGATCATCGCCGGGGAGCAGCACGTCCCGCACACCCCCAGGGACCGACGGCGCCTGCTGCCGATCGCTCCGGCAGACCGAGCGGCCGCCGCTATCGCCATCCCCGGTCATGGTGACGGCGATGGGGAGGACGACCGCCCGCCCGGCTGGGCACCGCCGGTCCTGCGCCGGCGCCTTGACGGCAGTCCGGTGGCCCCGGTCAAACTGGCCTCCGGCTGCGACCGTCGCTGCGCCTTCTGCGCGATCCCCAGCTTTCGCGGCTCGTTCGTCTCCCGGCCTCCGGCCGACGTCCTCTCCGAGACCCGGTGGCTCGCGGGCGAGGGGGTGCGCGAGGTGGTGCTCGTCAGCGAGAACTCCACCTCGTACGGCAAGGACCTCGGTGACCTCCGACTGCTGGAGCAGTTGCTCGGCAGCTTCGGCGACAGCGGTATCGCCCGCGTGCGGGTGGCCTACCTCCAGCCGGCCGAGGTGCGGCCCGACTTGATCGACATCATTGCCACGACGTCAGAGATCACTCCCTACTTCGACCTGTCCTTCCAGCACGCGAGCCCGACGTTGTTGCGCCGTATGCGTCGGTTCGGGGGCCGCGCCGAGTTCCTCGACCTCATCGCCCGGATCCGGCAGCTGGCTCCCCACGCGGGCATCCGCAGCAACGTCATCGTCGGCTTCCCGGGTGAGACCGAGGAGGAGTACGCAGAGCTGCTTGCCTTCCTCGAGGAGGCACGGCTCGACGCCGTCGGCGTCTTCGGCTACAGCGACGAGGAGGGTACTGAGGCTGCGAGCCTCCCGGGCAAGATCGATCCCGAAATCGTGCAACAGCGCCTCGACGAGACGACCGCGCTGGTCGACGAACTCATGGCCCAACGTGCCGAGGACCGTGTCGGCGAGCGGGTGGAGGTTCTGGTCGAACTGCTCGAGGAGGACGAGTCCGGTGAGCGGGTGGCCGTGGGACGCGCCGCCCATCAGGGCCCCGACGACGCGAGCACGACTGTGCTCCTGCGTGATGTGATGGTCGATGTGGGTGATCTCGTCGTGGCGACCGTCATCGACGTCGATGGGGTGGATCTGATCGCCGAGGTCGGTGAATCCCGCTGATGCGCCCTGCTCGACCCGATCCGGCAGGCGCCGCAGCGACGAGCGACCGCCTGCTCAACGTCCCCAACGCCCTGACCGTGTTCAGGATCCTGTGCGTGCCCCTCATGGCCCTGCTCCTGTGGGTGGACGGCGGAATGAACGGCGCGGCGCGCGATGCGGCGGCCGCCGTGTTCGTCATCGCCGCCCTCACCGATCTGGCTGACGGTGCCATCGCCCGCCGCTATGGCCTCATCACCACATTCGGCAAGGTCGCGGACCCGATCGCGGACAAGGCGCTCATCGGGGTGGCCCTGGTCAGCCTTTCACTGATGGGCGACCTCGCCTGGTGGATCACCGCGGTGATCCTGGTGCGTGAGCTCGGGGTCACCGCGCTGCGCTTCTGGGTCATCGAACACGGCGTCATCCCGGCCAGCCGGGGGGGCAAGGCCAAGACGTTGGCGCAGACCGTCGCCATCGCGATGTATCTCGTCGACGTGCGCTGGGAATGGTGGCCCACCGCCAGTGCGA
>JAURME010000023.1 GCA_030830865.1 Candidatus Nanopelagicales bacterium
CTCGACGAGATCTTCTGGGCCCGCGTGGGCACCAGCGGTGGTGTGGGTCTCCCCGGCGGCACGATCGTCGTCACCACCGAGGGACTCTGGCCCGATCTCAAGCCCTACCGCGTGCTCGACGGCGGTAAGGGACCCGTGTGGTTCGACGGGACCTATCCCGCGGACATCGTCGACGCCATCCTCGCCGCGAACGCCGGCAATGGCATCCCCATCACGTCGGGCAGGACCGTCGCGACCAACGAGTTCTTCCTCGAGCAGTTCCGCCTCGACGGCGCCATCCGCCTGGCGTCGCCTGAGCGCAAGATGGAGTGGCTGGACTGGCTGGCGGAGAACGGTGTGCGCAACATCGAGATGGAGGGTGCGTTGATCGCCGCATACCTCAACCACTGGGGCTTCTCACGTTTCGCGATGGTCTGCACCACGCTGCTGAACCGGCTCGAGGGCGATCAGATCACCACGCCGCCTGAGGAGCTGCAGGAGTTCAGCGACCGGTCATCCGTCGCACTCTTCACCTACCTGCGGACGGTCGTCTGACCGTCGGCTGATCAGCCCGCGTGCTCGGTGAGCGTGATCCGGTCCCCCCAACGAGGGATGGCGCGGGCGACGATCGCAGCGATCAACGCTGCCGGGACGAGCGTCCAGGTGCCCATGGCGAAGCCGATCGCGATGCCGAGGACGATTGCGATCGGCCACTTCATGGGGGCGGTGGCGATCACCGACGCGACCACGCCGACAACGATCGCGGCGGAGACGGACGGCCCGCTGTCGCCCATGAGCAGGGAGATGAGCAGACCGCATGCCGCACCTACGAACATCGCCGGGAAGAAGGGACCACCACGGAAGCCTGAGCCGAGCGACACCGCGTAGGCGATGGTCTTGAAGACGATGATGGCGGCCACGGTGGAGACAGACGTCAGCTGCGGCAGATCGGAGATGAGCTCCTCACCCGAGGTGGTCACGTAGATGACCGGCTCGCCAGTGAGGGAGTGCAGGAGGATCGCGGTGACCGCGATGACCAGGGCCGACGCGAGCAGAATCACCAAGTGCGGGCCGTCCCCCGCCGCGCGGGCCAGCAGTGCGGCGACGAGTCGGGCCAGGGTGACCGCCACCGTCGCGATCGCGGCCACGATGATCGCCCAGCCGAGCTGATCGACCTCGATGGCGGTCGGCGTGCTGCCGAGCTCCATGGTCCCCGCCAGCATCGGCCCCAGGAACAGGGCGAGGATGCCGCCGAGGGCGCCGAGCCCAACGACCTTCTTGACGTCCTTGGGATCGGTGACCTTGAAGACGGAGGCCATCACCGTGCCGACCACGGACCCGGTGGCCACGAGGGCCACCTCAGGGCCGAGGACGATGCCGCCCCACAGGGAGGCGAGGATCGCGAGGATCGCCCCGACGTACTGCTTCGGGGTGAGGGGGCTCACCGCGATGCCGCCGATCGGCGAGTGGCCATGGTCGCCGACGAAGCGCCGGATCACGTAGACCAGCGCCGCCGCGACCATGAGCAGGCCGATGACGTACCAGCCTGGCGTCGTCTCCCACGACTGCGGGATCGTCTCCCACAGCAGACGGATGCCGTAGTTCACGGCCTCGAGCACGACGTAGCCGAGGACGAGTCCAACGACAGCGGAGATGAGCATCGCCGGAAGGGGTCGGCGGCTCGGGGACGTCGTGACGGCAGAGGTCATGCCAGCCATCCCACCAGACCGGTCGCCTCGGCACCAGCACCTGTCACAGTCGTGAACCCGGGTTGTCGCACGGCGAGTGACGCTACGGTGCTGCGTGTGGCCCAGCCTCGTGTCAATGCCGCCGGTGGACTCGCAGCGATGAAGTACGTCCTCGCCCGCGGGCGCGACGTCGGCATGACGGACCTCTACCGACGACTGCGCTCCCGCAATGCCTGCAAAACCTGCGCCCTGGGAATGGGAGGCCAGGAGGGCGGCATGGTCAATGAGGTCGGACACTTCCCGGAGGTGTGCAAGAAGTCCGTCCAGGCGCAGGCCGCCGACATGGGGCGGGTCATCACCGAGGACGTGCTGGCCCAGCACGACGTGCAGGCCCTGGCGCGCCTGACCAGCGCGCAGGCAGAGGCCCTCGGGCGACTCACGTTCCCGATCGTGTGCTCGGAGGGTGACAGCCACTACCGGCGGATCGGATGGGACGAGGCACTGGACCTTGCCGGCCAAGCACTGTCGACCACATCACCGGACCGCACGTTCTGGTACGCCAGCGGTCGATCCAGCAACGAGGCCGCCTTCCTGCTGCAGCTCGTCGCCCGCGCCTACGGCACCAACAACGTCAACAACTGCTCGTACTACTGCCACCAGGCCTCCGGTGTCGCCCTGACCAGCATCTACGGCAGCGGGACATCGTCGGTGGGTCTGGAGGACATCGCCCAGACCGACGTGGTCGTGCTCGCCGGCGCCAACCCGGCCAGCAACCACCCGCGCCTGATGACGCAGCTGATCAAGTTGCGCCGCCGAGGTGGCCGCGTGATCGTCATCAACCCGCTCTCCGAACTGGGTCTGCGCCGATTCCGCCTGCCGTCGGACACCCGCAGCTTCCTGTTCGGCTCCGAGGTCAGCGACCTCTACCTCCAGCCCCACATCGGCGGTGACACTCACTTGTTCACCGCCGTGCTCAAGGGACTGATCGAGGCCGGAGCACTGGATCGGTCCTTCATCGACGCGTCCACGTCGGACTGGGACGCCGTGCGCGCCTCCTGCGAGGCGGCGACATGGGATGACCTTGTCGCCGGCAGCGGTGTCCCCCGCGATCAGATCAACGAGTGCGTCAGGATCCTCGCCGAATCCCGATCCGGGATCTTCATGTGGGCCATGGGCCTGACCCATCATGTGACAGGCACCGACACGATCCGGGCTCTGGCCAACATCGCCCTCGCACTCGGATTCCTCGGCCGGCCCGGCAGCGGACTCATGCCCATCCGCGGCCACTCCAATGTGCAGGGGGTCGGATCCGTCGGCGTCTCGCCGAGGATGAAGGACGCCTTCGCCTCGGCACTGGCCGACCGCTACGGCATCGACCCATCCATGCCGCCCGGCTACGACACCTACGCCGGCATGGCGGCCGCCCACGAGGGCGCCATTGACGCCGCCGTGATGCTGGGCGGAAACCTCTGGGGCAGCAACCCGGACTCCCTGTGGGCCACCGAGGCCCTCGGGCGGATCGGGACGACGGTCTCCCTGACGACGAAGCTCAACCAGGGCCACTTCCGGGGCCGTGGCCGCGTCTCGCTCGTCCTCCCCGTCCTCGCGCGTGACGAGGAGGAGCAGTCGACGACCCAGGAGTCGATGTTCAACTTCGTGCGCCTGTCCGACGGCGGCACGCCGAACGTCGCCGGTGACATGCGGTCGGAGGTCGCGGTGCTCGCCGGACTTGCGGCCCGCATCCTCCCCGAGGATCGCTTCGACTGGGATGAGATCACCTCCCACGAGGGCCTGCGCCGCGCGATCGCCGCCAGCGTGCCCGGCTACGAGCAGGCCGCTGACATCGGCTCGTCGCATCGGGAGTTCACGATTCCCGGCCGCGTCATGCACGATGCGACGTTCCCCACCGCCGATGGCCGTGCCCGATTTCACGCGGTCCCACTTCCGGTTCGGCCGGACGACGATCTCTTCACCGTCATGACGATCCGCTCAGAAGGGCAGTTCAACACGGTCGTCTATGACGAGGAGGACCTCTACCGGGGCAACACCCGGCGCGATGTCGTCATGATGAGCGACGACGACGCGCAGCGCATGGGCATCCGAGAGGGCGATGCGGTCCGCGTCAGCAACGGGACGGGCTCGATGGACGTGCGCGTCGCGATCGTCGACATCCGCAGCGGCAACCTCGCGATGTACTACCCGGAGGCGAACGTGCTGGTGGGTCACGAGCGTGACCCGGAGTCACTGACTCCGGCCTTCAAGGCCGTGCGCGTCCGACTGGAGACCCGCGCGACCTAGGCTTCCCCCATGGACGGCACCACGACGACGCCCGAGGTGAAGCACCCCAGGCGCCAGCAGTTCCTGCTGACGTACGAGGCACACACGAATCTCGTACTCTCCGGCCTGGCCCTGGTCTACTTGCTCACGTTCTCGATCCAGAGCATCTGGTACGACCCAGAGGCGGAGTGGTACCGCTGGCTCCTGCTCTTCGGGTACGCGCTGTGGGTGCTGTTTGCTCTGGACCTTGCCTTCCGGTTCACGTTGGCAAGCAGCAAGCGAGGCTTTCTGCGGCGCAACTGGCTCGACACCATCACCGTCGTCATCCCGCAGTTCCGCGCCCTGCGGGCGCTTCGCGCCTTCACACCGAATGGCATCCTCGCTCGCGAGCGCAGCAAGGGCGTCATCACGGGTGGTGCGGCCACCACTGCGGTACTCGCGACGGTGATCATCGTCTGGGTCGGCAGCCTGATGGTGCTAAACGCTGAGCGCAATGCACCCGGCGCCGACATCACGAACATCGGCGATGCGGTGTGGTGGGCCTTCGAGACAGTCACCACGGTCGGCTACGGAGACGTCGTTCCCGTCACCTGGCCCGGACGGACCATCGCCGTCCTCATCATGCTGGTCGGCATCAGCGTTCTCGGCGCTGTCACGGCGACCCTGTCAGCCTCCCTCGTGAAGGCGAAGCCAAGGGGTGAATCCGCCGAACCCACAGCGCCGAGTGCAGGCGAGACGACCGACTCCGACGCCATCAAGGCCGATCTCGCGGAGATCAAGACGATGCTCGCGGACCTCCAGCGTCGACTCGATGGGCCCTCAGGGGGATCGTGAGGATCGCGGCCGTCAGGCGAGGGCGCGGCGTGCGATCAGGGTGATCAGCCCGTTCCAGTCGTCACCGTTCATCGGATCGGGCGACACGTCGTCGATGATCTTGCCCAGCGTGTAGGCCTGGATGAACACGGCCCCGACGCGCGGAGAGAAGTCGCGGTTGAGGAAGCCCTTCCCCTGCGCGTCGGCGAAGCAGTCGGTGAGCGCATCCGTGAGTTGCTGCTGGACCGCACCGAGCGAAGCCCGAAAGCGCTCATTGTTCTCCGCCTTGGCCAGGATGCGCGCCCGCTCGAAGCGCAGGGTCTCGCGATCCCGGGCCTGGGTCACCATCGTCACCATCTCCAATCGGGCGAGGAACTCCTCCTGGTCGCCCGACTCATCGACGATCTGACGGATCACCATGGCCGACTCCTCCACCCGGCGCGCGAAGCGCGTCAGGTACGCCGCCTCAAGCAGCTCGGAGAAATCATCGAAGAAGTGATAGAGCGAACCCCGCGTGATTCCGGTCTCCTTCAGGACGAGGTCCACCTTGATGTCCTCGACCGGCATGCGGTCCATGAGCGCCACTGTGGTGTCGACCAGACGCTGACGCGTGGCGTGATCGATGGAGCCTCTTCCCATGCCGGGATCCTAATCACCTGTACGGATTCCCGATCATGAGTTGCCACATGTGACCTGGAAGGTGCCGGTCGGGCGCGACTGCGATGACTTCGCAGGAGCAGAAGGGGGTGGCGACGATTCGACCAGAGTCCGCGAGGCTGATTGCCCCATCACACCCGCGGGCGCTGAGCCCGTAGAGAGGATCAACCGTGAGCATCACCGACGAGTACCTGGCAAACAACGCCGTCTATGCCGAGTCCTTCTCCGGCCCCTTGCCGCTGCCGCCTTCGAAGGGCGTTGCTGTGGTCGCCTGCATGGACGCACGCCTCGATGTCGCCGCCGTGCTCGGGATCGCCGAGGGCGAGGCCCACGTCATCCGCAATGCCGGAGGCGTCGTGACAGCCGATGAGATCCGCTCACTCGCCATCAGCCAGCGGCTGCTCGGAACTCGAGAGATCATCCTCATCCACCACACGGACTGCGGGATGCTCACGTTCACCGACGACGAGTTCCGCGAGAGCATCGCAGACGAGACCGGCCTCAAGCCTGAGTGGGCCGCGGAGGCGTTCGACGATCTGGCCGAGAACGTGCGGCGGTCGATCAAGCGCATCACGTCCAGCCCGTTCATCCCCCACACCGATCAGGTGCGCGGCTTCATCTTCGACGTCGCCACGGGTCGCCTGGAGGAAGTCACGGCCTAGCAAGCCGCCCGCGAGTGGTCAGTTGTCGGGGTCGAGCATGCGCTCGACACCCCGACAACTGACCACTCGCGGAGAGGGTGGGGAGGATAAGAAGGGTGCGAGGGCTCAGCCTTGCGGCTGGAGCTCGCCGTCGCCCGGGCCGCCCATACCCGGCCCGGCCCCCTCGCCGAACTCGTCCATGAACTGCCGGAGCATGTCCTCCATCTGCTGGCGCAGCTGGTCGCGGTCGAGGTTCTGGCCCGGCCCCATGCCGAAGCCGTCCCTCCCCTCGTCACCGAAGCCGTCCATGCCACCCATGCCGTCGTGGCCACGGCCCATGTCCTCATCGTCGTGACCGTGGCCCATGCCCTCGTCACCGAAGCCCTGGCCCATCGGACCATCGGCCTTGTGCTCGGACCAGTGGTCATCGTCGTGGCCATGGCCGCCGCCATCGCCCACGGCGAGGCCCGCGGCAAACCCACCTGCACCGGCAACGATGATCAGTCCGGCGGCCACGACGCCACCGACGATCTCCAGGATCGTGCGGGTGTTGCTCCCGCCGGCGGCCGGCGGCACCGTCGCAGCGGGCTCGACGACATTCGTGGGCTCCGTCGGAGTGGTGTCCGGGACACCCGCATCGGGGGAATCGGGGGTGTTCTCGTCGGTCATCAGCTGTCCTTCAGGTCAGGTGCTCACGCACACGCATCAACAGGATCCAGTATGGGTGCCGTCTGTCAGGGAGTCATGCCCGACATGTTCGGGCAATGTCAGGGTTGGTCACAGGCTGACCACAGCCCGTACCCGGACTGCCGTGCCCGGTC
>JAURME010000024.1 GCA_030830865.1 Candidatus Nanopelagicales bacterium
AGGAGGCTACCGACGGCCATGGCCTCGGCCATGCCCCAGTCGATGGCGTCCTCGGAGACCATCGTGGCGCGACGCTGCAGCTGCGGGTGCAGGCGCGGGTGCACCGTGAAGTCCTCCGGCAGCGTCAGCTGCGAGGCGATGACCGTATCGATCTGCTCCTGCGTGATCGCCGTGTCGATGTCGCCGGCGGCCGGGATCTGCGTCAGCTTGCGCTCACCCTCGCTGATGACGTCGGCCTTGGCCTCGCTGAACGCTGCATCGTCACCTGCGCGGGACTCCTGGAAGATGTGCTCGAGCTGCTCCTGGAAGTGCCGAAGGGCGGTCTCGGCCTCCTCGAGGGTGATGTCACCGCGGCCGATGAGCGACTCGGTGTAGTGCTTTCGCACGGAACGCTTGGAGTCGATGATCTCGTACATCAGCGGCTGGGTGAGCGAAGGATCGTCGGCTTCATTGTGACCGCGCCGGCGGTACGTGACGAGGTCGATGACGACGTCCTTGTGGAAGGTCTGCCGGAAGTCGAAGGCGAGCTCTGCGACCTTGACGACGGCCTCGGGATCATCGCCGTTCACGTGGAAGATCGGCGCCTGGATCATCCGGGCCACGTCGGTCGGGTACACCGACGAGCGGCTGTACTTCGGGGACGTGGTGAAGCCGACCTGGTTGTTGACCACGATGTGGAGCGTGCCGCCGGTCCGGTAGCCCTGGATCTGCGACATCTGCAGGGTCTCGGCCACGACGCCCTGACCGGCGAACGCGGCATCGCCGTGGATGAGGACGGGCAGCACGTTGTACTTGTCCTCGTGCGGCAGACGGTCCTGCTTGGCGCGGACGATGCCCTCAAGGACCGGGTTCACGGCTTCGAGGTGGGAGGGGTTCGCTGCGAGGTAGACGCGGGTCTGGCTGCCGTCGGGGGCGTCGAACACCCCGCTGGTGCCGAGGTGGTATTTCACGTCGCCCGACCCCTGGACGAGATCGTTGCCGAAGTCACCCTCGAACTCGCGGAACACCTGGCTGTAGGACTTGCCGGCGATGTTGGTCAACACGTTCAGGCGCCCACGGTGCGGCATGCCGATCGCGACCTCGACGATGCTGTCGTGCGAGGAGCTGATGAGCACCTGGTCGAGCATCGGGATGAGCGACTCGCTGCCCTCGAGGGAGAAGCGCTTCTGGCCGACGTACTTGGTCTGCAGGAAGGACTCGAGGGCCTCGGCCTCATTGAGCTTGTGCAGGATGCGCAGCTGCTCGTCGCGGTCGACCCGCTCGTGCGGGATCTCCACGCGCTTCTGGATCCACTCGCGCTGCTCGGGATCCTGGATGTGCATGTACTCGATGCCAATGGAGCGGGTGTAGGAGTCGCGCAGGACGCCGAGGATCTCGCGCAGCTTCATCAGCGGCTTGCCGCCGAATCCACCGGTGGCGAACTCACGGTCGAGGTCCCACAGGGTCAGGCCGTGCTGCAGGACGTCAAGGTCCGGGTGGGTGCGCTGCTCGTACTCCAGCGGGTTGGTGTCGGCCATGAGATGGCCACGCACGCGGTAGGCGTGGATGATCTCCTGCACGCGGACGGTCTTCGACAGGTCCGTCTCGTGGCTGGCGGAGACGTCCGTGGCCCACTGGATCGGCTCGTAGGGGATGCGCAGGGACTGGAAGATGTCGTCGTAGAAGCCGTCCTCGCCGAGAAGCAGCTGGTGGATGCGGCGCAGGAACTCCCCGGACTGGGCGCCCTGGATGATCCGGTGGTCGTAGGTGCTCGTCAGCGTCATGATCTTGGATACGGCGTTGCGGACGATGGCCTCCTCCGAGGCGCCCTGCCACTGCGCGGGGTACTCCATGGCGCCGACGCCGATGATGCAGCCCTGGCCCTCCATGAGACGGGCAACCGACAGCTGCGTGCCGATCGTGCCCGGGTTCGTGAGCGAGATCGTGGTACCGAGGAAGTCGGAGACCTCCAGCTTCCCGTTGCGGGCCTTGCGGACGAGATCCTCGTATGTCGCCCAGAACAGCGCGAAGTCCATGTCCTGCGCGCGCTTGATGCTCGGCACGAGCAGTTGGCGCGATCCGTCCTTCTTCGCCAGGTCGATCGCCAGACCGAGGTTGACGTCATCGTTCGTGATGACAGCAGGCTTGCCGTCGACCTCGACGAACGAGTTGTTCAGCGCCGGGACATCGGCGAGAGCACGCACGACCGCGTAGCCGATGAGGTGCGTGAACGAGACCTTGCCACCGCGGCCGCGGGCGAGGTGGTTGTTGATCACGACCCGGTTGTCGATGAGCAGCTTGGCCGGGACAGCCCGGACGCTGGTCGCGGTGGGGACCGAGAGGCTGGCCTCCATGTTCTCGACCACGCGTGCGGCCGGGCCCTTCAGGACCTTCGCATCGGCGGGGAGCTCGGAGGTCGGGCCACCCGCGTTCTTCGTCGGAGCGGGTGCTTCCTTCGCGGCAGGAGTCTCGGTCGCGGCTGCGTGCTCAGTCGGCGCCGGGGGCGTGTCTGGGGAGGTGCTGGTGCGGGCGGCGACGGAGATCTCGCCGGGCGTGTAGCCCTCGAAGAACTCCCACCATGCGGGGTCGACGGCCGAGCGGTCCGCGAGGAACTGCTCGTAGATCTCATCGACAAGCCACTCATTGGGGCCGAAGCCCACCATCCGGTCCTCGGGAGACTCCGCGGCCACTTCGGTCCTCTCGCGTCTGAGCGCTAGTCACGGGCACCCGTGGCAGGGCACCTCCACGAGGCCAGAGTAGTGGTCGCCCCCTACGCGCGGGCAGGGGAGTGTTCCGCCCCTTGGACCTCCGCGCTGATCTCCTCGAGCGTCCGCCCGGTGGTCTCGGGCACCTTGGCCTTGACGAAGAAGATCGACATGAGTGCGAAGGCGGTGAAGATGCCGTAGGCGACCGACAGGCTCATCTCGGCCAGCGGCGGGAAGGCCGTGGAGACCATGAAGTTCGCGATCCACTGGGCCGCCGCTGCGACGGCCAGGGCCGCCGCACGGATCCGGTTGGGGAACATCTCACCCAGGAGGACCCAGACGACCGGGCCCCACGACATGCCGAAGAAGACGACATAGAGGTTGAAGGCGACGACGGCCATGGTCGCCATGCTTCCCGTGAGGGAAGGCTCCGTGCCGCCCGAGCCGTCGGACACCTGGGTCGCTGTGCCGAACAGCAGCGTCAGCGCGCCCAGCATGACGACCATGCCGGACGAGCCGATGAGAAGCAGGCGCTTGCGGCCGATCCGGTCGATCAGGGCAATGGCAACGAGCGTCGTCGCGACGTTCACGGCATTGGTGATCATCGAGGTGAGGAAGGCCTGGTCCTCGCCGAATCCGACCGACTCCCAGATGAGATTGGAGTAGTAGAAGACGGCGTTGATGCCGACGAACTGCTGGAAGGCGCTGAGCAGGATGCCGACCCAGACGATCGGAAGAAGTCCGAACCGATTGCCCCGCAGATCCGCGAGGGTGCCCTTGTGCTCACCGTCGAGGCTGGCCTCGATCTGCTGGACCTTCTCGCTCTGATCGGTCGTGAACACCGAGTCCAGGACCTTGCGTGCCTCGTCCAGCTTTCCGATCTCGACGAGGTAGCGGGGAGACTCCGGGATGCGAAGGGCCAGGACGAAGTAGACCGTCGCCGGGATGAGCATGATCAGGAACATCCACTGCCAGGCCTCCAGGCCCAGCAGCCACGACGCCGTCGAGGAGCCGGCTGCGTTGATGATCAGGTAGTTGGTCACACCTGTCGCGAAGATGCCGAGCACGATGGCGAGCTGCTGGAGCGAGCCGAGGCGACCGCGCAACTGTGCCGGAGCGATCTCGGCGATGTACATCGGGGCCACGACGCTGGCCACGCCGATGCCGGCGCCGCCCATCAGGCGCCAGGCCATGAGGATCTCGACGTTCGGCGGGAAGGCGGTGCCCACCGCTGAGACAGCGAACAGGATGGCCGCAATGAGCATCACGCGGCGACGCCCGTAGGCATCAGCGAGCCGGCCGGCGAACCAGGCTCCTAGGGCGGAGCCGATGAGGGCGACGGAGACCACGAGGGCCATGACGCCGGAACTGAGCCCGAACTTCGCCGCGATCGCGGTGTTGGCGCCATTGATGACGGCTGAGTCGAAGCCGAAGAGGAAGCCGCCGAGGGCTGCGGTGCTGGCCAAGCCGACGACCCGGGCCGTGCGGTATCCCTCGGGCGGGCCAGAGGCCGCCACGACCGGTGCCCCATGAGCCATGCCTGCCTCCCTCCCGTGCGGTGGGATCCCTTCGGGAATCGAACCGCAGCGCCGGCGCCTGGCAGGCGATCTTGCCCAAATTCCCTCGCCGGAGGCCGATATTCCCTCGCCGGAGGCCGATTTGCCTGCGGATGACCGTACATCTCCGAGCGCCGGGTTTGGGATGCCTCGGGGGTGCGACTTACCATGCTCGGGTGCATCGAGTGCTGACACACCTCCTCCCGTCGCGCCCCGGCCGCGCTGTGGGGCGACGGGGGACCTTGGGTATCGCCATCGCCGGAGCCGTCATGCTCAGCGGAGCCCTCGTCCCGGCTGCGGTCGCCGAGGACTCGACACCGCCACTCCTCGGTGGCTCGGCCACCCCGTCCTCGTCGCCGTCGGCGACCCCTTCGGAGAGCGCGACACCGATCGTCGTCGTCGCGCCGGGAGCACCGACGATCCTCAATGTGGGCGGCGGCCGGGCCAGCGGCCAGCTCGCGGTCACCTATGCGCCCCCGGGCTCCGACGGAGGTGCCCCCATCACGTCCTATGAGGCGTCGATTGATGCCGGTAGCACGTGGTGGCCCTGCGCGGACTCGGTGGGCGAGTGCACCCTCACGAACCTTCGCAACGGTGTGCAGTACCGCGTGACCATGCGTGCGGTCAACGGTATCGGCCCCGGCCCGGCCAGCGCGCCCGCCGCGGGCGTGCCCGTCATCCCGGCGGGTCAGGACCCCGACAAGCCGAAGAAGCTACCCAAGCCCCGCTCGTGGGTGGGCGCGGCCTTCAATGCGGCCGGGAACGGCCTCGGAGTCGACGGGGCCACGGTGCGACTCGGGGTCGGCACCCTGCCGGAGATCACCTTCAGTCGAGCAATTCCTGACAAGCGGGTCGTGGAGACGCACCTGGCCGTCTCGGCTGTGCTGCCCACCGGGAAGGTGCAGAAGATCAATGGCGCCTGGGGCTGGATCAGCGATCGCACGGCGGTGTTCCGTCCGATCGACTACTGGCCGGGCCACTCGACGATGATGGTGAACTCCTCGCTCGATGGCGCCGTTCTGGGCCAGTCCGGCGGCAAGACGCTCGTCGGCAAGCGTGACCTCGCCAGGACCTGGACCTTCAAGACTGACCGCAAGCTCATCGCCCGCGTCGATGGTGCGAAGGTCAACATGAAGGTGTTCGTCGACGGAAAGAAGGTGCACACCTTCCCGGTCTCCCTGGGCAAGGCGGGTTGGGAGACCCGCAACGGGGTCAAGGTCATCAGCACCCAGAAGGAGCCGGTCAAGATCTATCGGAGCGAATCCCTCGGCCTTGGTCCGGAGGAGTCCTACGCCCTCGAGGCGGACTGGAACACCCGGCTGACCCCGACCGGTGAGTTCATTCACACCGCCACCTGGGCCTACGGCCGCATCGGTCGGTACAACGGCTCGCACGGCTGCACCAACATGCGGGCCGAGGACGCCGAATGGATCTTCAACGAGACCGTTCCCGGCGATGTCGTGCTCTACGCGAACACCGGTGGCACCATCGTCCAGGACTGGAACGGTCCCGGTGGCCTGTGGAACATCCCGTGGAACGAGTGGTTGAAGAAGTCGGCACTCGGCAGTGGCTCGGGTCAGGTGGACACCTCGACTGATGCGCCGACCACGGTGGTTGAGGACGCCAGCGCCTGATCCCAGCTCGCGAGGCGTGGCAGGATGCGCGCATGAGCGACGTGTCTGCGGGGACGCCCGCGCCCGGGGGCGGAGTTCGCCACCTTGCCGACCGGGCGATCGGGGCCCTCGGTCCCGATCGCAGCCTCACCGAGCGGGTGGCGCTGCTCGCCGCAGCGATGTCGGTCGGTCCGTCGTTCGAGCCGGGACTTCAGCCCCGCAGGACCCTCGATCAGGCCATCGCCACTGGCCTGATCGCCGCGACGACCCTCTCGGCCGTCACGGTCGCGCAGAGCGGTGTGGAGTCCGTCGCGCGACTGCTCACCCGACGTCGTCGCGACACCGCCTCGGCATCCGTCCGACTGGCGTTCACCGTGGGGAGCAACGCCCTCGTCGGTGCGGTGGCCGAGGGGGTAGCGAGAGCACTGCCCCCGCGGGAGGACGAGCGCCTGCGCCGCGGACTGCTCCGCGTGGCGGCCAACCGCACCGCACGCGTCGCGGCGCTGAGTGCCGGACTGTCGGCGGTGATGGGCGTCAACGACCTCGTCACGGAGCGAACCACAGCCCGGCACTGGACGTCGCGCATCCCGGTGGCGCTGCCGGTGGGAATCGGCCTCTCGGCCTGGCACATCCACCGCACCCATCGGCGGGCCGAGGAGTACGGCGACACCACCATCGCCAATGTCTCACCCCTGACCTCAGTCGGCATCGCCGCCGGCGTCGGCGCGGGTGTCGTGGGCCTGCAGATCGGCGAGCGCGCCATCGCACACGGGGTCTCCCGGGGTCTGACGCGCATCGCCCCGAACTACGACAACGTCGCCAACCCGTTCGGCCACCTCGTCGCGCTGGCGCTGCTGGGGGGCGGCATCTATGCGGGCTATGAGTACGCCGTGCGCCGGGTGGAGCAGGGCGGTGTGGCCGTCGAGCCCGCTTATGAGGTCCCGGCAGAGTCTCCGATGGTGTCGGGCAGTCCAGCCAGCATCGTGCCCTTCACGACCCTGTCCCGCGAGGGCCGGCGGTTCGTCAACATGGCGCTCACCCGCGATGAGATCGCCGACGTCATGGGCGAGGCTGCGGTCGCGGATCCCATCCGGGCCTTCGTCGGACTGGACTCGGCCGCCGAACTCGAGGACCGCGTCGACCTTCTCATGGACGAACTCGTCCGCACGGGGGCCTTCGATCGCAAGGTGCTGTGCTTCGCCTCACCCACGGGCTCGGGCTACATCAACTACGTCATGGCCGAGGCCCTGGAGTACCTGACGCTGGGTGACTGCGCCATCGCGACGATGCAGTACTCGATGCTGCCGTCGTCGATGTCCCTCACCCGCACCGGAATCGCCGTCGAGCAGAACCGTGACGTCATGCATGCGATCACCGGGTACCTGCGCGGGATGCCAGCCGACAAGCGCCCGCGCTTCGTGCTGTTCGGCGAGAGCCTCGGCGCCCTCACCATGCAGGATGTGTGGCGTCGTCGCACGGTCGAGGCGATGGACCGCGACTTCGTGCACTCATCGATCTTCCTCGGCACACCCTCGGCGACAGAGTTCGCCAAAGCGTGGCGACTTAATCCCGACAAGGTCGACCCTGACGGCAAAGTCATCGAGGTCGATGACTTCGGCCAGTACCTGGACCTGCCCGAGGAGCAGCGCGAGCGGGTCCGTCACGTCCTCATCAGCCACTTCGACGACCCGATCCCGAAGTTCGGCACCAACATCCTCCTGCGTGAGCCGTGGTGGCTCGGACCGGAGGAACAGCGTCCTCCCCGCGTTCCGAGGTCGACGTCGTGGCGACCGTGGACGAGCTTCGTCCTGACCGCCATCGACCTCGTCAACGCGATGGAGGTCGTGCCGGGAACGTTCGGCCGACGGGGGCATGACTATCGCGAGGACATCGCCCGGTTCGTCTCCGCGGCGTATGACCTCCCGGCGACACCACAGCAGATGCTGAACATCGAGCGGGCCCTCCGGCAGCGCGAGCTCGAGTGGGCCCAGAAGCGCGTCGTCAGCGAGCAGGTGGCCCGCGCGCGGGAGGCCCTGCTGCGCGAGTTCAAGAACTGGGGTGTGAGCTCAGGATCGGACCAGCAGGCGGACGCCGTGCTTCGACAGGTGCTGGGATCGACACCCTCGGGTGCCGCCACTGCCGAGACTCGCTAGGCCGTCGGAGTCTCCTGCTCCCATTCCAGGGTCTCCGCGTACTTCAGGATCCGGGCGACGTACGCCTCGGTCTCGGGGAACGGTGGGATGCCGTCGTACTTCAGCACGTTGCCGAATCCGGCGTTGTAGGCCGCGAGGGTGTTGCGCAGGCGGTTGCCTGACGCGTCCTTCACCAGTCGGCGATTGATGCAGTTGAGGGCGGCGGCGGAGTGGATGGCGTCGACGGGATCCCAGACGTCCGCGATGCCGTCGTTGTTCGCATCGATGCCGTACTGGTTCCACACCTCCGGCATGAACTGCGCGATGCCCTGCGCCCCGACGGGAGACACCGCCCGCGGGTCCCAGTGGCTCTCAGCGGCGATCTGGGCAGCCAGGATCTCGACCGGCACTGCGTCGCATCGGCGCGAAGCCTTCACCAGCACCCGCTGGAGCTCGGCCGGCACGACCATGGGGCTATTGGTGATGCGCTGGCCCTGGGGCGTGGACGTGAACAGGCTCCAGGCCCCGGCCGCCGCCGTGCCGACGAGGGCCAGGAGGGTCACGGCGGCCACCGTCACAGTGAGGCGCCGCCGCCGTCGGTGGCGTGCTCGATAGCGTTCCGCGCCGCTGCCCAGGATCACGTCCTCACGGTAACCCGGGGCTTGTGGTGTTTGGCCAACCCCCCGGCTCGCGCGTACCGTGTCGTGGGTGAGCAGCCAGCCGCCCGTTCCTGCGCAGTCGAGCGGGTCCACGGCCTCGGGCGTGCCCGACCTCACCCGTGGTCAGGTCGAGGGCATGTTCGAGGAGCGGCTGCGCGAGGCGTTCACCGCCCTCGGCTGCTTCAACCTTGCGGTCTTCGGCAAGACCGGCGTCGGCAAGTCCACCCTGGTCAACGCGATCTTCGGTCGGGACGTGGCGCGCACCGGTGTGGGCAGCCCGGTCACGCGTGGCCTCGTGTACTACCGACATCCGGATGGCTTCCTCGGCGTCTACGACTCCGAGGGCTTCGAGACCGGTACCGCCGGCGACGCCATCGTGGCCGGCCTGCGCTCCCTAATCGCCGAGCACCGGACGAAGGCGGTCGACGAGCAGATCCACGCGGCCTGGTACCTGGTTCGCTGGTCGGACCGGCGTTTCGAGAGGGGTCAGGAGCAGTTTGTCCGAGAGCTGGCCGATCTGGGGCTGCCCGTCATCGTCGTCCTCACACAGGTCCCGAACCATGACGGCGAGGTCCACCCGGAGGCGGTGGAGTTCGCCCGCTACATCGAGGGTCTTGACCTGCCGATCAGTCCGCACGGGCGGGTGGTGCTGACCAATGCCCTGGAGGATCGCTTCTCCGGCAGTCCGGTCTACGGGCTGACCGAGCTCCTCGATGACACCTACGCGGTGATCCCGGCAGCTGCGGAGGGCGCACTGACCGCCGCCCAGATGCTGGACGTGGGGCGCAAGAAAAAAGCCGTCGCGGCGATCATCAACCAGGCCGTCGTGGTCGCCGCTGGAGTAGGCGCAACACCGATCCCCTTCGCTGACGCGGCACTGCTCGTTCCCAATCAGGTCACGATGATCGCGCGGATCACGGCCGCCTACGGCCTGCCGCCCAGCCGGTCACGAGCCCTCGCGACTGCGGGGTCCGTGGTGCTCACCGGCGGAGCTACCATGGCCGGTCGATACGCGGTCACCAGCCTGCTCAAGTTCGTGCCGGGTGGCATGGTGGCCGGATCGGCCATCTCAGCCGCGGTGGCGGGAACGCTGACCAAGGCAGTGGGGCATGCGTGGGCGCGCGTCTGCGAGTACGCCCTCACCCTCGACGACGCCGGTCGCGGCGCCTTCCTCGACAGCCCCCAGGTCACCGAGCAGTTCCTGCGATTTCTGAAGGATTCCAAGGTCCGGACCTGAGATCAGGACTCGTCCGCTAGCGTCGAGTCAGGACGAGGGAGGAAGCATGAAGAAGGCAGTAGTGGTCCTGGCCGCGGTGGCCGGCGCAGCGGCCGGTGTCGTGGTCTGGCGGCGACGCGGGGCTGCCCAGGGCGTCGGGACGACGGCGAACCTTTGGGCGGACTCCGTCTCCGGTGCTGCCGACAATGCGGCTGGGGCCGTGGCCGGTGCGGCCCATCGGGTCTCCGGGGTCACGGATGCCGTGGCGCAGCGCATCGCCGATGGCGCGGCAACGGTTGGAGCGACGGCGGCAGATGCGGCCGACGTCGCGAGCCGCACGGCAGGAGACTTGGCCGATCGCGCGGGGGAGACCGCGCACGAGGTGGCGTCCGTCGTCGGCGAGGCGGCCGAGGCCGCGGCGGAGGATGCGGCGGCGGGGGATTCCGCGAGCGTGCCGGCCAGGAAGACGGCGTCCAAGAAGGCCGCGGCGAAGCAGGCTCCCACGAAGAAGGCGCCCGCGAAGAAGCCGGCGGCCAAGAAGGCTCCCGCGAAGAAGGCTCCTGCGAAGAAGGACGCGTCCCCGCATCCGGACCACGAGGCTCCGGTGGGCCCCGACGCCGCCGCGAAGTAGAGAGCGCCCTTCGCTCAGGGCGAACTGAGGCCGGCCGGGGAACACGGCGGGGCCATCGTGCGTTGTCACCGGTGTCAGGGCACTCTGGTGTCCCAGGGTGATGGGCACCGCGAGGTGGCCGTGAGGTCGTGAGGAGGTCCGGCATGCGCAGCCCGGAGGAGCTGTTCACCATCCATCGGGAGGCTGACTTCGACGAGCCACCCGTGCTGGTCTATGCCTTCGCCGGTTTCGTGGATGCCGGGTCGGGTGTGCGCATCGCGGCCGATCACATCCTCGCCACCTGCCAGCATCGGCTTCTGGCGACCTTCGACGTGGACGAACTGCTCGACTACCGCGCCCGACGCCCGCGGATGACGTACGTCGTGGATCACTTCGCCTCGGTCGAGCTCCCGCAGCTGAGCCTCCACGAGGTCACCGACGGCAACGGCTCCCGCTTCCTGCTCCTGACCGGCCCCGAGCCCGACTATCAGTGGCAGCGCTTCTTGGCCGCCGTCGACCTCATCGCCCAGCGTTACCGCGTGCGGCTGGCCGTCGGCCTCTCGGCGATCCCCTGGCCCATCCCGCACACCAGGCCTCTGGGGCTGACGGTGCACGGCAACGAGCCCTCTCTCCTCGCGGGCCATGTTTCCGTGGTCGGTGAGGTCGAGGTGCCCGGTCACGTAGGGGCGATGCTCGAACTCCACCTCGGCCAGCACGGCTTCCGTTCCATGGGCCTCACGGCGCAGGTG
This sequence comes from Candidatus Nanopelagicales bacterium, assembly GCA_030830865.1. Lineage (GTDB taxonomy): Bacteria > Actinomycetota > Actinomycetes > S36-B12 > S36-B12 > UBA10649. The sequence continues at coordinate 11,220 of JAURME010000024.1, forward strand.
CCGCACTACCTCGTGCAGTTCGAGTTCCCGCGGGCCGCATCGACCCTCATCGCCGGGGTCTCCGCGGCCACGGGTCTGGTCCTTCCCACCGCGGCGCTGGAGCCGTCTGCGCGGCAGGCGGACGCCGAGGTCGCCGCTCAGATGCAGGGCAATGAGGAATTCGCGACCGTGGTGGCGGCCCTGGAGCAGCAGTACGACCAGATGATGGCCATCGAGGCGGGGCCGAGCGACGGCCTCGGCACCATCACGGAGGCGGAGATCCTCAGCGGAGAAGAGATCGCGGCCCAACTCGAGGAGTTCCTGTCGACCCTGGACGAGTCCACGGGAGACGCCGACACCACCGGCTCACACTGACCTACCGGCAGGTCGTGCCCGCCTTCGGCAGCGCACCGGTGACCAGGTAGTCGTCGACGATCCCGTTGACGCACTGTGACGAGCCGCCGTAGACGGTGTGACCGTCGCCGCGGTAGGTGAGCAGCGCGGACGTGGGCAGCTGGCGGTTGAGGGCCTTCGCCCAGCGATAGGGCGTGGCCGGGTCGTAGGTGCCTCCGACGATGAGGATGGGAGCCGTCGTGGCGGAGTCCGCGGGCGCGGGAGCCACCGGCGAGTGCCCGTACCAGACCGAGCACGGGGCATTGCTCCACGCCATGGCCTGAGCCAGTTGCGGAACGGCCGCTGTGCGGGACCACTTCGAGGCGGCCGCCTCGAGCCCGGCACTGTCCGGCGCGGGTGGGGCGTCCCAGCACGCGATCGCCGGGAACGCTGATGCCATGTTCGTGCCATAGCGGTTCGGGGCCAGCTCGTCCCAGGCGAAGGCGGCCATCTCGGCCAGACCGAGACCGTCACCGGCGACGGCCTGGCGCAGGGCAGTGCGCAGGCTCGGCCACAGGCTCGGCGAGTACATCGCATAGAAGATCGCGGTGATCGCCTCCGCCTGGACGAGACGGCTGGCCCGGTGCGTGGGCAGCGGATGGGTCTCCAGATCCTCGAGCAGTGCGTTGAGGCCCGTGAGAACGGCCTTCGTGTCGCCGCGCCACGGGCAGGTCGGGCGACCGGAACAGTCCTTCGCGAAGCGGGTCACGGCCAGCTGGAAGCCGTCGGACTGCTGCCGCGACACCTGCATGATGTCGAGGCTGGGGTCCACGGCACCGTCGAGGACGAATCGACCCACCCGCGCGGGGAACAGTTCTGCATAGCGCGTGCCCAGATACGTGCCGTAGGAGTAGCCCAGCAGGTTGAGGGCGGGGTCGCCCAGGGCCTCGCGCAGGATGTCCAGGTCCCGGACGGTGTCGTCAGATCCCACATGCCGCGCGATCTCGGGCGAACGTCGCAGGCATCCGTCGGCGAGCTGCTGGGCGCGTCGCATCACGGTAGCCCGCTCGGCAGGCGTGTCCGGGGTGGGATCGGTCCGCAGCCAACGGGTCGTCTGCACTCCGGACAGGCAGCTGATGGGTGCGGACTGGCCCACTCCCCGGGGGTCGAATCCCACGATGTCATAGGCGCGGCTGACCTTCTTCTCCAAGGAGGCCGACAGGTAGGCGGCGTAGTCCAGTCCGGACACTCCCGGACCTCCGGGGTTGACCACGAGCGAACCCAGTCGTTGGCCGACCGCCCCCGATGCGGTGGCCCGCGAGACCCGCAGCTGGATCGTCGCGCCGTCGGGGTCGTCGTAGTCGAGGGGAACGGTGAGCCACGAGCATCGGCCCTCTGCGCAGTCCTCCCAGACCAGGGCCTGGCCGTAGAAGCGGGTGAGCGCCTCCTGCGTGGCCGTCGCGGCGGGGGTAGCTTGTGCCGGTGCGGCGAGGGGCACCGTGAGGCCCAGGATGACGGCGAGGGTGATGGGGCGAAAGCGCACGAGGCCACGGTACGTCACGGGTGGGTCGAGGGCCGTTGTGCTGCGCGTCCCCGAACGGGGGGCCTTCCGGGGGCGGGAAGGTGGAAGGCCCCTCAATGTATGAGATCGAGGGGCCTTCACATGGCCGGACTCCGGGCCGGACCCGCCAGCACTCGGGCGTCGTCGTGGCCACCTATCGGTGATCCGCCGCCGTTCGGTCCGAGTTCCGACCGACCGCACCGGGTGTGTGCGGTGAGGAGAGTTCTACTCTCAGTCGAACGGCCACGCAGGCGTTTCGAGCAGAACGACGGACGAATCCCGGGTTCACATCCCCATACGTCACACTCATCTCGTGCGTCACGACTGCCCAGAGTGATGCCCGCCGCGAGTGGCCGATCGGCGCACGGGCGGCCTGTCGATGGACCTATGCATCCTCGAGGAAGTCGACGACGAGCCGGTTGAAGGCGTCCGCGTGCTCGATCTGCGTCCAGTGTCCGCAGCGACCGAACAGGTGGACCTGGGAGTCATCGATGAGGTGCAGCAGGTCGGTCGCGTTGCTCGGCGGGATCACGCGGTCATCCCGACCGTGGACGATCAGCGTGGGGGCGCTGATGGTGGCGATGTCCTCGACTGGATGGGTGATCGCATCAAGGGCGGCCTGCCGCGGCGCGGGGAACATACTGCTGAATGCCTCCTGGACGCCCGGGCGGATGCTTGCCCGATAGCGCAGTTCCGCCAAGTCGCGCCCTACCAGGCTCCGGTCGTGGGCGAAGATGCCGAGGAGTCGCTCCATCGCATCCACAGACGGCTCGTATCCCCAGACGGCATCGAGGCCGGGCGTGAGCGAGAACGGCACGCCGGCCGCACCCATGAGCACCAGCCGGTCGACACGCCCCGCGTGGTGGATGGCCAGGGACATAGCCAGAGAGCCCCCGAACGAGTTGCCGATCACATGAGCACGCTCGATGCCGAGGGCGTCGAGCACACCCACGGCATGGCGCGTCCATGTCGGCATGTCATACGTGACGTCGCCGGGCCGGTCGGTGAAGCCGAAGCCGACGATGTCGGGCGCGACGACGCGGAAACGCTCGGCGAGGGCCGGGATGGTCAGACGCCAGTTCGCCCAGGCGGTGACTCCCGGCCCCGAGCCGTGGAGCAGGAGCACGACCGGTGCGTCGAGGGGGCCTGCGAGATGGATGTTGGTGGCGATCCCGTCGGCCTGGATCTCCTCGCCGATCTCGGGGGAGTCCTCGTGCTGGATCACGTCAGCATTGTGTCGCCTGGGCCCGGGGCTCCTCGCATAGGGTCAGGGGATGCGCGCACTCGTGACGGGGATGCTGGGCGCAGGCCTGCTTCTCGTGGGCTGTTCGGCATCCGACGTTGACGGCGAAGCCTCGGATGGCGTCGCCCTTCCCAGCGACGCGATCATCGAGTACGACTTCCAGGACTCGTCGGTGCCACCGCAGTACCACCGCAGTTTCGTGCTCACCATCACGGAGGCCGAGTCCGAGATCGTCGTCGACAGCTACGGCGATGTGCTGGCCGACGAGACGGTGCCGACGTCACCAGAGGTCTGGCGGCAGCTGAGCGACGGCTATCCCGAGCTCGCGGGGCTGAGTCTGAGTCCGACGGCGGAGGAGTGCACGGGAGGCACCTCCTTCGACCTCACCGTCATTCGACCGACAGAGACCCTCCTGCAGATGCGGGCCGACATGTGCGGCGGGGGCAACGAGGATGTCGACCTGATGGTGACCGACTGGCTTGCACCCGCGCGAGCCCAGTTCCCTCCCATGAGCGACCTCGCCCCGGAGGGGGAGTGACCGAGTTCGGGTTCGAGGTCGAGGCGCGGCTCGAGGGCTCTCTCGGCCGAGCAGGGGTCATCCACACCCCCCATGGCGACCTGCGCACCCCGGCGTTCACGCCCGTGGGCACGAAGGCGACCGTCAAGGCCGTCACGCCGGAGGTCATGCGTGATCTCGGTGCCCAGGTGATCCTGGCCAACGCGTACCACCTCTACCTCCAACCGGGCGCCGACATCGTCGACGCGGCCGGTGGACTGGCGGCCTTCATGGGCTGGCACGGTCCGACGATCACCGACAGCGGCGGCTTTCAGGTGCTGTCCCTGGGTGTCGGGTTCAAGAAGATCCTGGCGATGGACGTGACGACGAGGCGTTCGGACGACGTCATCGCCGAGGGCAAGGACCGGCTCGCTCATGTCGACGACGACGGCGTGACCTTCAAGTCGCACCTCGATGGCAGCATGCACCGATTCACGCCGGAGGTATCGATGCAGGTGCAGCACCAGATCGGCGCGGACATCATGTTCGCCTTCGACGAGTGCACCACCCTGCTGAACACACGGGAGTACCAGGAGCGGTCGGTTGAGCGAACACAGGCGTGGGCCGAGAGGTGCGTCGCGGAACATCAGCGCCTCACAGTCGAGAGAGCCGACAGGCCGTACCAGGCGCTCTTCGCCGTGGTGCAGGGCGCTCAGTACGAGGACCTCAGACGCCGATCCGCACGCGACCTCGCGGCGCTGGAGGTCGACGGCTTCGGCATTGGCGGTGCGCTGGAGAAGGACCAGCTCGGGACGATCGTCAGGTGGGTGTGTGAGGAGCTTCCCGAGGATCGGCCACGTCACCTGCTGGGCATCGGCGAGCCGGAGGACGTGTTCGCCGGTGTGGAGGCGGGCGCGGACACGTTCGACTGCGTGGCGCCGTCGCGCAACGCCCGGAACGGCACGGTGTATCACCCGGTCAAACGGTTCCACCTGACCAACGGCACGCATCGCCGGGACTTCAACCCCATCGACGAGGACTGTGACTGCTACACCTGCCGGAACTACACGCGTGCCTATCTGCACCACCTGTTCAAGTCGAAGGAGATGCTGTCGGCGACGCTGGCGACGATCCACAACGAGCGCTACATCGTGCGTCTGGTCGACCAGGTGAGGCAGAGCATCGTCGACGGCACGTTCACCGAGCATCGCGACGACGTCCTGGGGCGTCGGGCTTGACGGTCGGATCCAGTCGGAGGACTAGGACGCCAGGGCGTAGGTGGGCTCACGCCGCTTGACCCAGGCGATCACCCGATACGTGATGGGCAGCAGGAGCGCTTCAACGCCCACCTTGTAGGCGAAGCCGACGAGCAGGTAGTTCCAAAAGTCGCCCATGGTCAGGCCGAAGGCCAGCCCATAGATCGTGCAGAACACGAAGGTGTCGGCGAACTCGCCGACGACGGTGGAGCCCATGAGCCGCAGCCACAGCGCTCGCTCGTGAGTGCGCTCCTTGATCTTCACCAGGACGTAGGCGTTGAGCAGCTGTCCGACGAGGAAGCCGGCGACACTTGCCAGGACGATCGCGGGAACGAATCCGAGGATCGCCTCGTACGCGCTCTGGTTCTCCCAGAAGTCCGCACCCGGCGCGATCTGGATGAGCCAGAAGGTGATCGCAGCGAGGATCGACATCGCGAAACCCAGGACGATGGCCCTGCGTGCGGCCTTCAGGCCGTAGACCTCACTGAGGATGTCGCCGATGACGTACGTCAGTGGAAACAGGATCGCGCCACCGTCGAAGGTGAGGGGCCCGAGTGCGATGAACTTGGTCGCTCCGATGTTCGACAGCAGGAGCAGGCCGACGAAGATCGCGACGACGTACGGGTAGAGCCCCGTCCCGGTGACGGCGAAGTGCGCCGGGCCCGTGAGGCCAGGCGTGCCGGGGGATTCGCCGGAGCGGCTGGAGTGGTGGTTCATGGTGGCGCCCCCGGCAGGATTCGAACCTGCGACCTTCGGTACCGGAAACCGGCGCTCTATCCCCTGAGCTACGGGGGCTCGGGCCGCCACAGGCTATCAGCGCGCCCGCGGTCCTCCTGATCGCAGGCATCCGACAGGATAGATGGGTGAATCAGCGGGTCCGGGAGGCGATCGACCACGGACTCGTCCTGTCGCGCGAGTATCGGCGCACGCGTGCCTCGCTGGCGGCCGGTGGCCTCGCGTACTTCGTTGCCCTGTCAATTGCTCCCGCGGCCCTCGCCTTCGGCACTGTCGCGGGGCTGCTCCTCGACCCCGAGGACATCCGCGATGCGCTGGAGCCGCTCGGGACTCGCGCACCTGATGCCTTGGCGGCCATCGAGCCGGTGACGTCCGCCCTGCTGAACACGGTCGAGACCGCCTCGACGAGCTCCTTCACCATCGCGACCATCGTGAGCGCCCTCGTGGCGGTCTACGCGGCGTCGAAGGTGGTGCTGGGGCTGCGGATGGCCATGAACTCAACATTCGGGGTCGTCGAGACCCGAAGTGGCCTGATCGAGCGCGGATTCGCTGCGATCGTGACGCTCATCGCGATCGTCATCGGGGTTGCGCTCATCTTCATCCTCACGGTGCTCCCGCAAATCCTCGGCTTCCTCGACCTGCCGAATGGACCCCTCACCACCGGTGTGCCCCTGCTCGACTGGGCGATCGTCGTGGTGCTGACCTTCGTGGTGGTGCGGTGGCTCCTGGAGCACGGCCCGGACCGCTCCGGTCGGGTCCCGTGGCACTCCCTGGGAGCCTGGTCGGCCACTCTCGGGATCGCCGCTGCGACGCTCGGGGTGGGCCTGTTCACGCGTTACTCGAGCACCATCAGCGCGACGATCGTCATCTTCGGCACCGCCATCGTGCTGCTGCTGTGGGTCTACCTGTGCTTCGTCTCGCTGCTGTGGGGCGCGGTCATCGAGGCCGATGCCGAGAAACGTCGGGGCGCTGTGATGTCACCGGAGACCTCGGCAACGTCCAATGGGGCGGGGGACTAGGAGGAGAACCATCGTGGCGGACCGGCCACCAGGGCGGTCAGGAAACCGGCCACCGCGGCGGCGAATCCCATGTCGAGGGCGTCGGTCCAGGGGGTGAACACCCCGAAGAGGAAGGCTCCAACCCCCGTAATGCCCGCTGCGACCATGGAGAAGGCAAGCCGGCCACCGGCGCCTCCCGAGGATTCCTCGATGTCGCTGGAGCGCTTCTGGACCTCGCCCGGCGGGTTCGTGGACCCGGAGGACGTGGCCTTCACCTCGCGGAGCAGTCGCTCGATGTCGTCGTCGGCCATACGCACCATTCTCGCCCATGTGTGAGATCTGGCCCAGCCGGGTAGAACCTCCATGTCAGGTTCGGCCGGGGGGCCGTCCCGGACAGCAGAGAGGGGCCCCGCCTGCTGGTGGGGCCCCTCTCACGTACGGACACTCAGGTGAGCGCCGCCGGTAGCTGACTACGCAGGGTTGACCTTGTCGGCCTGCGGGCCCTTGGGGCCCTGGACGATCTCGAACTCCACGAGCTGGTTCTCCTCGAGGGAGCGGTATCCGTCGGACTGGATGGCCGAGTAGTGGACGAACACGTCCGGACCACCGTCGGCCTGGGCGATGAAGCCGTAGCCCTTCTCAGCGTTGAACCACTTCACGGTTCCTTGAGCCATGATGCACATTCTCCTTGCGGGTACTACTGGGACGTCGTGACGGACGGTCGCCCGACACGCGGCTGAGCCGCTCACATAACCTCGTCCCGTTCCCGCGCTTGCGCCCAGAAACGCTGATGCCCACCGGTGAGGGCGGGCATCGGTCGAACGGCGGTCCTGACTGGCCTTGCCTAAGAGGAGTGTAGCCGCTCGGGGGCATCGTGAGGGGCAAACCCGCGCGGATAGGCTCCGAACGTGAACCCCGACGCCCTCGCTGCGCATGTGGCCGCAATCCTGGCGGCCCTGATGCAGGAGGGACGCCTGCCCTCGGTGGACCTGCCCGAGGTCCGCATGGAGCGGCCGAAGAACCGGGATCACGGCGACTACGCCACCAATGTGGCGCTGACGCTGGCCAAGCCGGCCGGTCTGCCGCCCCGCGACATCGCGACCATGCTGGTGGAGGGCCTGAACGCGGTCCCGGGCGTGGCCTCGGCCGAGATCGCCGGGCCCGGATTCGTCAACATCCGACTCGACAGCGCGGCACAGGGCGAACTCGCCCGCACCGTGGTCGCCGCTGGCACGGACTGGGGACACGGCACCTCACTTGCGGGCCGGACGGTCAACGTGGAGTTCATCTCGGCGAATCCGACCGGACCACTGCATCTCGGGCACACGCGATGGGCGGCTGTCGGTGATGCGATCGCCCGCGTGCTGGCGGCGGCCGGGGCGACCGTGGCCACGGAGTTCTACATCAACGACCGCGGCGTCCAGATGGACAAGTTCGGAGCCTCGGTGATGGCGGCGGCCAACGGGCGTCCGGTGCCGGAGGACGGGTACCACGGTGGCTACATCCTCGATCTCGCTGCGGCGATCGTCATGGCCAGGCCCGACATCACGTCGCTACCCGAGGACCAGCAGCTGATCGCGTTCCGTGAGGCGGCCTATGCGCTTCAGCTGAAGCAGCAGCAGCAGGTGCTGGCGCTGTTCCGAACCCACTTCGACGTCTGGTTCTCCGAGCGCAGCCTCCACGAGTCCGGCGCAGTCGAGCGGGGCATGGCCAAGCTCCGGGAACAGGGTCACGTGGTCGAGCAGGAGGGTGCGATCTGGCTGCGGACGACGGACTTCGGCGATGACAAGGACCGCGTCCTGGTCAAGGCCGATGGGGAGTACACGTACTTCGCCTCCGACACCGCCTACTACGTGGACAAGCGGGCTCGCGGCTTCGACCTCAACATCTACCTGCTCGGAGCGGACCATCACGGCTACGTGAATCGCCTCCGGGCCGTCGCCGCCTGTGCCGGCGATGACATGGACGAGAACGTCGAGGTACTCATCGGACAACTCGTGAAGATCACCAGGGGTGGCGAGGAGGTCAAGCTCTCCAAGCGGGCCGGCACGATCGTCACCCTGGACGACCTCGTCGAGGAGGTCGGTGTCGACGCTGCGCGCTACACGCTGGCCCGGTACCCCGCCGACTCCCCGCTGACTCTCGACCTCGAGGAGATGACGAGGGCCACGAACGACAACCCGGTCTTCTACGTGCAGTACGCGCATGCTCGGATCGCATCGGTTCTCCGCAACGCCGACGAGCTGGGCATCGACTGGCAGGGCGCGGAGTTCGCTCCCGCGCTGCTTGACCATGAGCGGGAGAACAACCTGCTGGGCATGATCGGGGAGTTCCCGCGGATCGTCGCGTCGGCGGCTGAGCTTCGCGAGCCGCACCGGGTGGCCCGGTACCTGGAGGACCTCGCCACGGCGTATCACCGCTTCTACGACGTGTGCCGGGTGCTGCCCCGATCGGACGAGCAGCTCGCCCCCATCCACATCGCCCGCCTGTGGCTGTGCGCGTCCGCACGCCAGACCATCGCCAACGGCCTGGATCTGCTGGGAGTGAGCGCGCCGGAGCGCATGTAGCGGGCGGTGGCCTAGCCTTGTGGGCATGCGCGCGCACCCGGCCGGACCCCTCCACGCCGATGTCGTGGTGGAGCATGGGGCCGGCCTGAAGCCGAAGACCCCGGAGGAGATGAATACCCTCGCTCCCGCCGTGTGGCCCTCATCGGCCCACCGCAATGCCGTCGGCGCCATGGTCATCGGTGGGATCGACATTCGCGACGCGGCCACCCAGTACGGCACTCCGCTGTTCCTGCTCGACGAGGCCGACCTGCGGCGTCGCGCCCGTGAGTACCGGGCGGCCTACCTCGAGGCAGGTGCCGGAATCGTCTACTACGCGGCCAAGGCCTTCCTGACCACGGCCGTGGCCCGATGGGTCACCGAGGAGGGTCTGGGCATCGATGTGGCGTCCGGCGGCGAACTGGCGGTCGCCCTGCGCGCCGGGGTGCCGGGAGAGCGCCTGCTGATGCACGGCAACAACAAGTCCATGGCCGAGATCGAGGCCGCCGTCGAGGCGCGTGTCGGCCGGATCGTCATCGACTCCTACGAGGACATCGTTCGGGTGGCGGATGCTGCGGCGCGAGCGGGAGTGGTTCAGTCGGTGCTGGTGCGCGTGACGCTCGGCGTCGAGGCGCACACCCACGAGTTCATTGCCACCGCCCACGAGGACCAGAAGTTCGGCCTGTCCGTGTCGTCGGGGGCGGCGGAGGAGGCCGTGCGCAGGATCGCCAAGCTGCCCAGCCTGGACCTGCGCGGCCTGCACTCTCACATCGGCTCCCAGATCTTCGATGCCGCCGGCTTCGAGGTCGCCGCCGCCCGTGTGGTGTCCGTCGCCCAGCGCATCTGGGACGAGCAGGGCATCGAGATGGAGGAGCTGAACCTCGGCGGCGGCATGGGTGTCGCGTATCTCGAGACCGACGATCCGCTGGACGTGCCCGACATGGCCCTTCAGATCGGGGAGATCGTCGGGAAGCAGTGCGCGCAGGAGGGCATCCCGGTGCCGAAGCTGGCCTTCGAGCCCGGTCGGGCGATCGTCGGCCCGGCGGCGGTGACCGTGTACGAGATCGGCACGGTCAAGCCGGTCGAGCTCGACGGGGGAGCGATCCGCATCTACGTGTCCGTCGACGGCGGGATGAGCGACAACATCCGCACGGCGCTGTACGACGCGCAGTACACGGTGACTCTCGCCTCACGCGAATCCGATGCGGAGCCGGTCCTCTGCCGCGTGGTCGGCAAGCACTGCGAGTCCGGGGACATCGTGGTCCGTGATGCGTGGCTGCCTGCGGATCTCGCTCCCGGGGACCTCCTGGCGGTGGCGGCCACCGGTGCCTACTGCCGGTCCATGGCCTCGAACTACAACTATCTGCCCCGCCCCGGTGTCCTCGCCGCCCGCGACGGCACCACCGAGGTCATCCTGCGCCGGGAGACGATGGACGACCTCCTGAGCCTGGACCCGGGCGCGTAGGTTCCGATTACTCGCGCTCGGAGCCGGCGACGATCGCCTCGTCCTCCTCGACCTCGGTGCGTGTCAGCTTCCACAGGATGACGGCCACCACGGCGCCCACGAGCGGGGCGAGGATGAACAGCCATACCTGAGACAGGGACGCTCCGCCGTTGAGGAGGGCCGGCCCGAATGAGCGTGCCGGGTTCACGGACGTCCCCGTCAGGGGGATGCCGACGATGTGGACGAGCACGAGGGTGAAGCCGATCGCCGCTCCTGCGAAGCCGGGGGCCGCGACCCGCTCCGTGACCAGCAGGATCACCAGGACGAAGGCCGCGGTGAGCAGCATCTCGAGAACGAAGGCGCCCGGCATGTTGATCGCCCCGTTGTCGTAGCTGTTCGTGCCCAGACCGCCGGTGTAGTCGGTCACGCCGAAGGACGAGACGAATAGCTTGAGCACCCCTGCGGCGGCGATCGCCCCGAGGAACTGGACGATCCAGTAGCCGACCGCTTCGCCAGCCGGCATGCGTCGGCCGAGCAGCATCGCGAGGGTGACCGCGGGATTCACGTGGCCGCCGGAGACCGGGCCGAGGGCGTACGCGACCGCGAAGAGGACCAGACCGAACGCGAACGCGACACCCAGCACGCCGGATCCCGGACCGTTGCCGTCCGCACCGACGACAGCAGAGATGCCGAAGACGGCAGCACCCACGGCCAGGAAGACGAGCAGGAAGGTGCCGATGAACTCGGCGACGAGCTTGCGTGCTGACAGGGACATGACTCCTCCTCGGGCGCGGGCCCTCGCCCGCTGAGGGAGACTCTCCCGCAGGGACTTGCCGCGGGGAGTGCGGCACGCCGGATGCCCGGCGTCCGGTCCCCGGAGGACAACCGGTCACCGTCGGACAATCCCCGTGTGACACGTCAGTGCGTCCACCTGAGAGGCTTGCGCCTGTGACTTCTTCGTTCGAGGACCGCGAGATCACTGTCGCCCTGTTGGGTGCCGGCACAGTCGGCGCCCAGACCGGCCGCCTGCTGAATCAGACCGAGGCCGACCTCACCCCGCGGGTCGGCGCCCGGCTGAGGCTGACGGCCGTGGCGGCACTCGACCCGGAGAACCCGCGGGAGGGAATCGATCCGGCGATCTTCACGAACGATGCCAAGGCCGTCGCGACATCCGGCGCGGACATCGTGATCGAGCTCATGGGTGGCATCGAGCCGGCCCGCACGCTGATCCTCGATGCGATCGCTGCGGGCTCGTCCGTCGTCACGGCGAACAAGGCCCTGCTGGCGGCGCACGGTGCGGAGCTCCAGGCTGCAGCCGACGAGGCTGGGGTCGACCTGTTCTTCGAGGCGTCGGTCGCCGGCGCGATCCCGCTGCTGAGGCCCCTGCGCGAGTCCCTCGCGGGTGACCGGGTCACCAAGGTGATGGGCATCGTCAACGGCTCGACGAATTACATGCTCACCAAGATGGACGAGGAGGGCGTGACCTACGAGGAGATCTTCGACGAGGCCAGGGCCCTGGGATACCTGGAGGCCAACGCCTCACTCGACATCGACGGCCACGACGCTGCGGCGAAGGCCGCCATCCTCGCTGAGCTCGCGTTCCACACCCAGGTGACGATCGACGACGTGTACTGCGAGGGAATCTCGCAGGTCACCGCAGACGACGTCCGAGCGGCCCAGGCCATGGGATTCGTGATCAAGCTGCTCGCGATCGCGGAACGTGCGCCGGGGGATGCGGGCGTGATCGTCCGCGTGCACCCGACCATGGTCCCGCGCTCGCATCCGCTGGCCTCCGTGCGCCTGTCCTTCAACGCGGTCTTCGTTCAGGCCGAGGCGGCGGACGAACTGATGTTCTACGGACGGGGTGCTGGGGGAGTGCCCACGGCGTCCGCGATCCTCGGCGACGTCGTCGTAGCTGCGCGCAATCGCGTCACGGGATCCATCGGCCCGTCCCGCAATGTGTACGCCGAACTGCCTGTCCTCCCGATCTCGGAGGCGCGGACTCGGTTCTACGTGAATCTCGATGTCGCTGACCGGCCTGGAGTGCTGGCCGCCATTGCCGACGCCTTCGCCCAGCACGGCGTGAGCATCCAGGTGGTGCGCCAGGACGGCCACGGGGACAACGCCGGTCTCATCGTCCGCACGCACCTCGCCAACGAGGAGGCGCTCGAGCGGACGGTCGCCCACCTGCGGGGCATGGACGAAGTCAAGGCCGTCCTCGGCGTCATGCGCGTCGAGGGCGAGGCAGGGGACTAGTCGTGGCGCACGTCTGGCGCGGACTCATCGAGGAGTACCGGGATCGTCTGCCGGTCACGGCCGCGACGCCGGTGGTGACCCTGGGGGAGGGCGGGACTCCCCTCGTGTACGCCTGCACCCTCAGCGAGCAGCTCGGTTGCGAGGTGTGGCTCAAGTACGACGGAGCCAACCCCACCGGCTCCTTCAAGGACCGCGGCATGACCATGGCGATCTCGAAGGCTGCGGAGGCCGGGGCGAAGGTCGTCATCTGCGCGTCCACCGGAAACACATCCGCCAGTGCCGCCGCGTACGCCGTCAAGGCCGGCATGCGCAGCGCCGTGCTCGTCCCGCAGGGCAAGATCGCGATGGGCAAGCTGGCGCAGGCGATCGTGCACGGCGCGACGCTGCTGCAGGTCGATGGCAACTTCGACCAGTGTCTCCAGGTCGCCCGCGAGCTGGCCGACCGCTATCCGGTCGAGCTCGTGAACAGCGTCAACCCGGCGCGCATCGAGGGGCAGAAGACCGCAAGCTTCGAGATCGTCGACCAGCTGGGCAAGGCACCGGACATCCACGCCCTTCCTGTCGGCAACGCCGGCAACATCACCGCGTATTGGAAGGGCTACACCGAGTATGCCGCCGACGGCACAGCTGACGCGCGCCCTCGCATGTGGGGATTCCAGGCGGCCGGTGCCGCGCCGATCGTCCGCGGACACGTCGTCGAGCAGCCCGAGACGATCGCCACGGCCATCCGCATCGGCAATCCCGCGTCATGGCAACTGGCCGAGGCCGCGCGTGACGAGTCCGGCGGCGTCATCGACTCGGTGACCGATGATGAGATCCTCGCCGCATACCACCTGCTCGCGTCGAGGGAGGGGCTCTTCTGCGAGCCCGCGAGCGCGGCCAGTGTCGCGGGCATCATCAAGAAGCACGCGGCCGGCCAACTGGATCCGGGCCAGACGATCGTGTGCACCCTCACCGGCAACGGGCTCAAGGATCCGCAGTGGGCCCTTGACAGTGCGTCGGATCCGGTCGTGGTCCCGGTGGAGGCCGAGGCGGCTGCGAGAGTCCTCGGACTGGTCGGCTGATGTCCACCGTCCGTCGCGATGCCGTCCGCGTGGTCGTCCCGGCCACGAGTGCGAACCTCGGTCCGGCGTTCGACTCCGCTGGGCTCGCACTGGCGGTGTACGACGACCTCGTCGCCATGGCGACCGAGGACGAGGGCGTCCTGGTCGAGGTGTCGGGCGAGGGGGCAGAGTCCCTGCCGCGGGATGAGCAGCACCTCGTTGTCAGATCGATGCGGGCCACCTTCTCGGCCATGGACATCGTGGTGCCCGGCTTCGTCCTGCGCTGCATCAACTCCATTCCCCACGGGCGCGGACTCGGATCATCGGCCGCGGCGATCATCGGCGGCATCGTCCTCGCACGGGCCATGGTCGATGATGGTCATGAGCGACTGACGGATGACGACGTCCTGCAGCTCGCGCTCGCTCAGGAGCCTCACCCCGACAACATCGCCGCTGCACTGCACGGTGGGCTCACGATCGCGTGGCTGGAGGGCGACGGTCGTGCCGACGTCGCCCGGATGGACGTGCACCCAGGCCTCCGCCCAGTCGTCATGGTGCCCTCGGCATCGCTGTCGACGGCGCAGGCCCGCACGCTTCTGCCCGAATCGGTCTCGCTGGAGCAGGCGACGGTCAACATCGGACGGTCGGCCCTGCTCGTGCATGCCCTGACGATGGATCCGACGCGACTCATGGCTGCCACGGAGGACCGTATCCACCAGGCCAGCAGAGCGGCGGCGTACCCGGCTTCGCTGACGCTCGTCGACGTGCTGCGAGACGCCGGCGTGCCCGCCGTCGTGTCGGGGGCGGGCCCCTCGGTCCTTGCCTTCGTCGACGACGAGACTCGGCAGCACGTAGCGCTCGCCGATGCCGGGGAGTGGATCGTCCGGGAGATCGCAGTGTCACCGACCGGAGCCCGGGAGTTGCCGCTCGTTCCCTGATGCCAGGGTGCGCCCGGTCTCCGTGGTCCGGGGGTGCCTGCATGGGAGACGGGGAGTTCGGTGCTATTCTTGTCGCGTTCCCCTGGGCAGAGCCGACCGGCTCCCCAATCTCGACGGAACGCACCCACACCGGCACAGCACCAGCAGCCATCAGGACCACTGACCTGCGCACGATCGAAGTCGAAAGTGTGCCGCTGGGTGCACACGCTCCTGACGAACCGATGGAGCGGAATGAACCACCCTCTTCCATGAGGGCGAATCCCGAAGGAAACCACGTGACGGACACTGATGTGACAGGTGCCGCGCCCGCCAAGGGCAAGGGCCTGTCCGGCATGCTCCTCCCTGAGCTCAAGCAGCTCGCCCAGCAGATGGGCATCTCCGGAGCCAGCGGCATGCGCAAGGGCGACCTCGTCGCCGCCATCTCGGAGCGACAGGGCGGCGGACAGCCCGCCGGCTCCTCGAGCGAGGGCGCCCCCCGCCGCAGCTCGCGACGAGACGAGGCCCCCGCCGAACAGGCGGAGTCGACCACCTCGCAAGAGAACACGACCCGCGATGGCAGTGATGACAGCCGCGGTGACCGCAATCGCCACCGCAACGACAACCGTGATCGCAACGACAACCGTGATCGCAACGACAACCGTGATCGCAACGACAACCGTGATCGCAACGACAACCGTGATCGCAAC
>JAURME010000025.1 GCA_030830865.1 Candidatus Nanopelagicales bacterium
GTCATGCGTCAGGAGCGTACGCCCCCACGGCACCCACGTGACGGATCGCCCGCCAAGGGACAGGATGGGGACATGAGCGCAGAGAACGAGGCCTTCCACCTCGCCGCCGAGGCCGTCGAGGCCGGCATGGAGGCGGTCCGGCAGTCACCGCGCGACACTGGCACCGTCGAGCTCCTGGTCATCCGTCCGGCCGTGGACGAGCGGATCGTCGTGCCTGAGGTCGAGGTCGATGTCGAGCGCGGGCTGGCGGGCGACACGTGGGAGACGCGGGGGAGTCGCAACACCCCCGATGGATCCTCGGACCCCGGTGACCAGGTCACCGTGATGAACAGCAGGTTCGCCCGGCTCATCGCCGCGACGGAGGATCGTGTGCCGCTCGCAGGCGATCAGGTCTACGCCGATCTGGATCTGAGCTGGAGCAACCTCCCCACCGGAACACGGTTGGAGTTCGGCGAAGTGGTGCTCGAGGTCACTGATGTGCCGCACACCGGCTGCGAGAAGTTCCGTGCCCGGTTCGGGATGCCGGCACTGCGCGCGACCAACACGTCCGAGGGCAAGGACCTGCGTCTTCGCGGCATCAACACCACGGTGGTGCAGGGCGGAATGCTAAGAGCCGGGGAGCAGATCCAGGTCATACGGCCCTGACGGGCGTCAGGCGCTGCGTCGACGGGTCGACGACGGTGCCTTCTGGGCCGCCTTGCCCAGCCGGCTCTGCTGGCCCAGCTGGTCGGCCATGAACTCTCGCAGCAGGTCGATGGCCTGCACGACTTTGTCGCTGGAGAGCTCGTAGTAGACGTTGAGCCCGTCCTTGGTCGCGTCGACAACACCGCGCTCACGCAGGATGGCGAGGTGCTGGCTGGTGTTCGACTGGCTGATGTCGAGCGACAGGGCGAGTTCACCGACCGTCATAGGACCGGACCGCAGCTCCGTGATGATGAGCAGCCGCTTGGGGTCGGCGATGGCCTTGCAGAGCCGGGCGTGCAGCTCATGCAGTTCGACGAAGGTCTGGCGATCCATGGTCAGGGCCCCTAGGTCAGGTGGTCGTCGAGGCCGCGCACTGGTTCTTGCCGATCTCGAGGATCTCCAGTTCCTCCTCCGTGGCCTCCTCGCGGCCGGAGTTCACCAGCCGGATGGTGTCGTAGGTGTCCGGCGCGGACGGCAGCGACGTGATGATCTGTTCGATGAACGCCGTGAGCTCGGTCTGGCTCAGCAGGGTGGACCGGAAGATGTCGCCGAGCGTCGTTCGGACCAGCCCGTCTTCGCCTACCTCGGAGTCGAAGGACCAATGCGCGGGTAGCACCATAGTCGCCGGATCGAGCGGCTGCAGTCGCTCGTGCACGGTGTGGAACAGGTCGGTCGCGAGCTCTTCGGCCTTTCCGGTCAGGTCCGGCCGGCCGATGCCGCGCACGAACACGGTGTCACCGGTGACCAGGAAGCTGCCCGGCAGGGAGATGCAGGTTGATCCGGGGGTGTGGCCGGGCGTCTTGATGTTCAGCACGCGAACTGTCGCATCGCCGAGGTCGATCTCCTGGCCATCCGCCAGCGGCTCATTCGCGAACGGGGTCGGCGCCTTGCCGGTGTCCTCGATCGGCACGTGGTACGTGGCACCCACCTTCGCCGCGAGCTCCGGTCCACCGCTGATGTGATCGGCGTGGATGTGGGTGTCGATCACGTGGGTGATCGTCATGCCCTCGGAATCAGCGAGGTCGATGTAGTCCTGCGGGAAGCGAGCCGGGTCGATGACGATGGCGGACTTGCCGGGGACTCCGAAGACGTACGAGAGGCAGGCCTTGGATGGGCGCTGCACCTGCCACCCGACGATCCCGTCGGCGAGGTCGGGCAGTCGCTTGGCGACGAGGAGCCACGACCAGGCCTGGGTACCACCCTCGAGGCTGCGGGCGGACTTGCCCTCATCGGCGAGCATGTCGAGCAGCAGGTCACTGCCGTTTCCGTGGGCGCAGACGACCACCGAGTTGTCGGGAAGCTCCTTGGCGAGGTTCTCGATCTCCTCGACGGCCATCCACACCGGCAGATTGCGGGTTGGCACCGGCTTGGGCCCTTCTACCTGCCACGCGGCGAACTCGTCCTGGTTGCGCACGTCGAGGATCATCGGGACGGTGCCCGCAGCGATCTCGTCGTAGAGCTCCCGCGTCGTGACCGTGCGTGCCATCTCGTCTCCCTTGCATGGCGACTCCGGCCGGATAGGCACCGGAGTGTTTTCCTATCGGGTTGGAGGGAAATCTGTGAACCCCTCAACTTCGGTATATGCGCGGACGCTAATGCACATTTCTAGGTTTTGGAAGGGTTTTTGCGGAAAAGTGCTTGCCATGTGCTCGTCGGACGCCTAGCGTCAGCGACGTCGAAAGGAGGGCTTATGTCCGACGCAACATCCGAGAAGAACTCGGAGTGGATGACGATCATCTCTTTCAGCGGCGATCTCGACAAACTGTGGCCCACGACTATTCTCGCCTCCACGGCTGCAGCCAATGGCATGGACGTCACGGTGTTCTCCACCTTCTGGGGACTGTTTCCCCTGGTTCGTGACGGCGAGAAGATCGGGCACGACCAGATGACCAAGATGATGGGTGGGATGAACCCCCCCGGATTCAGCAAGGCGAAGCTCTCCAAGATGAACATGGGCGGCATGGGCGCGTCGATGATGCGCAAGGTTGCAGAGAAGAACAACCTCATGCCGCCAGAGGAACTCTTTGAGATGTCCATGGACATGGGCGTCAACATGTGGCCCTGTCAGATGACCATGGACCTCCTGGGCATCCGTGCCGACCAGATGCGATCGGGTCTGGGGCAGCCGGTGGGAGCTGCGACGGCCCTGGCGCGCATGGCCAAGTCCGAGATAAGCCTGTTCATCTAGACCCCACTCATCTAGATCCCACTCATCTAGATCCCACACCGACCTCGCACACAAGGAGCCACCATGGAAGACGTTGCCAAGACGGTTGATGCCACCGGCCAGACCTGCCCCATGCCCGTCCTGATGACGGCCAAGGCGGCCAAGGAGCTCCAGCCGGGGCAGGTCATGCTCATCAAGGCCACCGACAACGGTGCACGCTCTGATATCCCGGCTTGGGTGTCCCAGACCGGCAATGAACTGCTCGAGTCCGGTGAGGCCGATGGGGTAATGACCTTCTACGTCCGGAAGAAGTGATCAACGGTGCGGTATGGCTTTGCCATTGACCAGCGCACGTGCATCGGCTGCCATGCCTGCACCGTCGCCTGCAAGACCGAGCACGATGTCCCGCTCGGCAAGTTCCGCACGTGGGTCAAGTACGTGGAGAAGGGCGAGTACCCCGACACCACTCGTGAGATGGGCGTCATGCGGTGCAATCACTGCACCGACGCCCCGTGCGTGAAGGGGTGCCCGACCCAGGCCCTGTTCATCCGTGACGATGGCATCGTCGACTTCGACAACGAGCGCTGCATCGGCTGCAAGATGTGCATGCAGGCCTGCCCGTACGACGCCATCTACATCGATGACAACACCAACACCGCGGCCAAGTGCAACTTCTGCGCGCACCGCATCGACAACGGACTCGAGCCGGCCTGCGTGCAGGTCTGCCCGACCCAGTCAATCTGGATGGGCGACATCGACGATCCCACCAGCGGCATCAGCAAGTTCCTGAGCATCGAGCCGGTCAACGTTCGCACTCCGGAGCAGGGCACCCGCCCCAACACGTACTACGTGGGTGCCGACCAGACCGTTCTCGACCCGCTGGCCGCCCCGGTCGAGGGGACCTACCTCTGGGCGCAGCCGGACGCGCTGCGCCTCGAGACCGCGGGTGACCTCCCCGGCGACCCCGTGTCGAAGGCGCGCCTGACCTACAACACTCCGCACCTGCGGCCCTGGGGCTGGAAGGTCTGGACCTACCTGTGGACAAAGTCCATCGCGGCGGGCGCCCTCATCGTTGGTGCGCTCCTTCTGCTGCTCACCACCGA
>JAURME010000026.1 GCA_030830865.1 Candidatus Nanopelagicales bacterium
CCATCGCGACGTCAGCCACGTGAGATCGGCCTTGATGATCTGGTGCTGATCAGCGGGGTCGACGAACTCCACCCACTGGCGTGGGAATCCCAGATCCACTTCAGGCATGCCCGCAGCCTAGGACGAGCGGGTGACAGAGAGGTGACCGGTGACGGTTCGCGCCCTGCAGCTCGGGTGCGTGGCACGGTCGCGGCACGCGTCGCGGGCACGGACGGTAGTTTCCTCTCTGTGAGACTCGGCGTGCTCGACCTCGGCTCGAACACCGTCCACCTGCTCCTGGTGGACGCCCACCACGGTGCTGCCCCCATCCCCGCCTCCAAGCTCAAGATGCCCCTTCGTCTCTCCCAGCACCTCGCCGCCGACGGCTCGGTCGACGGGGCGGCTGTTGAGAAGCTCATCTCGTTCATCCGCGAGGGGCAGGAGCTCTCCGAGGACCTCGGCGCCACCGAGGTCATGGCCTTCGCGACCTCGGCCATCCGCGAGGCGGCCAACGGTGATGAGGTGCTCACGCGCATCCATCGCGAGACCGGGCAGCAGATCCAGGTCCTCTCCGGCGAGGACGAGGCCCGCATGACCTTCCTGGCCGTCCGGCGCTGGTTCGGCTGGTCCAGTGGCCGCATCCTCGCGCTCGACATCGGCGGCGGCTCGCTCGAGCTGGCGTCCGGGACCGACGAGGAGCCGGATGTCGCCATCTCCGTGCCCCTGGGCGCTGGTCGACTCACGCGGGACCTGCTCGACGGCGACCCGCCCACTCCGGAGTCGGTGCGCCGCCTGCGCAAGCACGCGCGGGCCACGATCGCCGATGTGGTCGGGCTACTGCGGCGAGTGGGCGAGCCCCGGATGGCCGTCGCGACGTCGAAGACCCTCAAGCAGCTCGCCCGCATCGCCGGTGCGGCGCCTGCCAGCGAGGGCGTCTACGTTCCGCGCGTCCTCAAGGCCGTCGACCTGCGCGACCTCGTCCCGCGACTGGCCGAGATGAGCGCGTCCGAGCGGGCCCGCATCCCCGGGGTGTCCGAGGGCCGCTCGTCGCAGATGGTCGCCGGCGCCATCGTCGCGGAGTCGGCGATGGACCTGCTCGAGATCGAGGAGCTCGTCATCTGTCCCTGGGCCCTGCGGGAGGGGATCATTCTTCAGCGCCTGGACGGTCTCGCACCGTGACCCCGGCCACGGAGGTCATGGTCAACCCGCAGGTCGGTCTCACCGCTCCGGAGGTGGCGGAGCGGGTCGCCCGGGGTGAGGTCAACGCGTTCCCCGATCCGCGCAGCCGCAGTCTTGGCGACATCGTCCGGGCCAACACGTTCACCTGGTTCAACGGGCTCATCGGCACGCTCTGGGTGATCATGCTGCTGGTCGCGCCCATCCAGGACTCCCTGTTCGGCTTCGTCATCGTCGCGAACACCGCCATCGGCATCATCCAGGAGTACCGGGCCTCCCGGACCCTCGCGAAGCTCGCCGTCATCGGTGAGGCACGTCCCACGGTCCGCCGCGACGGGCAGGATCTCTCGGTCCCCAAGGACGCGGTGGTGCTCGACGACATCGTGCTGCTGGCGGTCGGCGATCAGCTCGTCGTCGACGGTGTCGTCCTCCGCTCGGAGGGCCTCGAGATCGACGAGAGCCTGCTGACCGGAGAGGCCGATCCGGTCGACAAGGTCGTGGGCGACCAGGCGATGTCCGGGTCCTTCGTCGTGGCGGGCTCCGGTGTCTACCGGGCGACGCGCGTCGGTGCGGAGTCCTTCGCCGGGCGCCTGACCGAGCAGGCCAAGGACTTCAACCTGACCAACTCCGAGCTCCGAACGGCCATCAACGGCTTCATCAGGGCCATCTCCTTCCTGCTCGTCCCGGTCGGCGTCCTGCTGCTGTGGTCGCAGTTGGTTCGCGCGGACCTCCCGTTCGACGAGGCCGTCCGGGGGACGATCGCCGGCATCGTGACGATGGTCCCGGAGGGCCTGGTCCTGCTCACCTCGATCGCGATGGCGGTCTCGGTGATCCGGCTCGCGCAGAAGCGCGTGCTCGTGCAGGACATGCCCGCGGTCGAGGTCCTCGCACGCGTCGACACCATCTGCGTGGACAAGACCGGAACCCTCACAGAGCCCGGCATGCGCGTGCAGAAGGTCGTCCCGCTGTCCCGTGACATGACGACGGATGCCGTCGCCCCGGTGCTCGGCGCGGTGGCCGCCAGCGCCGCGAGCCCCAACCCCACGCTGCAGGCGGTGGCGGAGGAGTTCCGGTCACCCGGATGGTCCGTCCTCGGGCTGACCCCCTTCTCCAGTGCGCGCAAGTGGTCGGCCGTCGACTTCGGCGAGCACGGTGCGTGGGTGCTCGGGGCACCGGAGATCGTCGGTGCCGACGCGCCCGCCGAGGTGCGTCAGGAGGCCGACGATCTCGCCGGCACCGGAGCCCGTGTCGTCCTGCTCGCCCGGGCAGGTCAGCTGCCCTCGGTCGACGACGTGCTGACCGCGTTGACGCCCGTGGCGCTGGTGGCGATCAGCCAGGAGCTCCGGCCGGACGCGGCGCAGACGGTGTCGTACTTCCTTGATCAGGACGTCACGGTGAAGGTCATCTCCGGCGACAACGCGGTCACGGTGGGCGCCATCGCCCAGGAGGCCGGAGTCCCCGGCGCCGACCATCCGGTCGATGCCCGCGACCTGCCCGATGACCCGCAGGACCTGGCTCAGCCGATCGACGACGCGAACGTGTTCGGGCGCGTCACCCCCCTGCAGAAGCAGCAGATGGTCGAGGCGCTGCACCTGCACGACTCGACGGTCGCGATGACCGGTGACGGCGTCAATGACGTCCTCGCCCTGAAGAAGGCGGACCTTGGCATCGCGATGGGATCCGGCTCGGGCGCCACCCGTGCGGTCGCCCAGCTCGTTCTCCTTGACGACAGGTGGTCGGTCATGCCCAGCGTCGTGGCTGAGGGCCGACGCGTGCTCGGCAACATCGAACGGGTGTCCGATGTCTTCCTCACCAAGACCTCCTACTCGGTCGTCTTCTCCCTGTTCACCGGCATCTTCGCGGTGGCGTTCCCGTTCCTGCCCCGACACCTCACCCTCGTCAGCGCGCTGACCATAGGGATCCCCGGCTTCTTCCTGGCTCTGATGCCGAACACCGAGCGCTTCCGCCCCGGCTTCCTGCGGCGCGTCCTTCTCTTCGCGATCCCGTCCGGAATCATCTGTGCGGCATCCGCTCTGGTGAGCTACACCGTCGCGCTCTGGGTCGGGGAGCCGCTGCTCGCCGCCCAGTCAGCGGCCTGCATCACTCTCTTCATCGTCGCGATCGGCGTCCTGCTGATGTCGGCGCGGCCGCTGAACGCTCTCCGGATCGGCATCGTGGCGCTCATGATCGCAATGTTCCTCGCCGTCCTCTTCATCCCGTTCCTGTCGACCTTCTTCGCCGTATCGCTCGGACCCGAGCGATACTCGCTCGTCGCGATCGGGGCCGGGTTCGTGGGTGTCGTCCTCGTCTGGCTAGCGGCGCTGATCACGGACCACTGGCGGCGCCCTCCGGCGCGTACGACCCGTCGATCGACCCGGAGACCAGTGCGCTGATGACCTCCCCGATCAAGGTCGGCCTGTCGACGTCCTCGGTGTTCCCCGAGAGCACCGCGGCCGGCTTCGAGATCGCGGCCTACCTGGGCTACGACGGAGTCGAGGTCATGGTCGGCACCGATGCGACGAGCCAGGACCCGCAGGCGCTCCGTGCCCTCTCCGAGCACTATGAGATCCCGATCCTGTCGATCCATGCCCCGTGCCTGCTCGTCACGCAGCGCGTGTGGGGCACCGACCCGTGGGGCAAGCTCCAGCGCGCGCAGGCGGCAGCTGAGGCACTCGGCGCTGGCACCGTGGTCGTGCACCCGCCCTTCCGCTGGCAGCGTGACTACGCCCGCGAGTTCGTCGCCGGACTGCACCGCATGGGCTCGGAGACCGACGTCCGCTTCGCCGTCGAGAACATGTTCCCGTGGCGGGCCGGCCCGGGCTCCGTCGGCGCCTATCTGCCGGACTGGGACGTGCGACACGACGACTATCCGGACACGACCTTGGACCTGTCGCACACCTCGGTCTCGCAGTCGGACGCCATCCAGATGGCGACGGACCTCGGGGACCGGCTGGCCCATCTCCACCTCGCCGACGGCACCGACTCGGTGCGGGATGAACATCTCGTCCCCGGCCGCGGTGAGCAGCCCGTGGCCCGGGTGCTCACGCACCTCACCGCGTCGGGGTTCGACGGCTCGGTCATCGCAGAGGTGACCACTCGCAAGGCCGCCGATCGGGCGGAGCGGCTGGCTGACCTCGCCGAGACCCTCACGTTCGCGCGACTCCACCTCGGGCAGGGACCCCATTCCCGCGCGGACGCCTAGTCTGGATCCCGTGGCCAGTACATCGATGAGCCCTCAGGATGCCGCCGGCGCCGTCCTACAGGCTGCGCGGCTGGCCTTCGAGTCCCGCGGCTACGCCGGAACGACGCTCAAGTCCGTGGCCGTTGCAGCCGGCGTGGCTCCCGACGTCCTCAAGTCGATGTACCAGAACAAGGAGCGGCTGTTCGCCGCGGCCATGCGCCTGCCCTTCGACCCGGCTCAGGCCATCCCCGAGCTGATCGCCCCGGGCTTGGACGGGATGGGGGACCGGTTGGTCCGCATCGCGCTCACACTGATGGACGACGAGAAGGTGCGAACAGACCTCGCCCGCCTGGTCTCCTCGGACCAGGGCATGGGAGCGACCGCCGGGGCAGCTCGCGCGGCCGCGTCGTCGCAACCCCTCGCCCAACTGCGCCTGGTGTCCGAATACCTGTCGACGACCGTGGTCGACAGCGTGGTCGCCGCAGCGGGAGTCCCCGATGCCAGACTTCGCGTCGGCCTGATCACCTCGCACCTGCTCGGACTGATGACCACCCGGTACCTGCTTCGGCTCGAGCCGGTGGCGTCGGCGAGCGAGGACGACCTCGTCGCGCTCATCGGGCCGGCCCTTCAGGCCCTGCTCGATCCGACCGTCCGCGTCGGCGGGTCGGCCAGCGCATGATTCGTGAGGCCCTTGCCTCGGTCGCCCGGAACGAGTCACTCGGCGGCGTCCTCGGACGCACCCCGGTGGCGCGCGACCTGGTGGCCCGGCTGGTCGGCGGGGAGAGCCTCGACGAGGTGCTGCCTCTGGTGTCCGAGCTCGCCGACCGCGGCTACTTCGTCGCCCTGGAGCGGGTGGCGCCGAACGTCGAGAGTCATGCCGAGGCTCGGGAGACTGCGGACGCGTACTCCGAGGTCGTGGACGCCATCGCGGCCGCGGGACTGGCGGGCGTCGCCGAGGTCATCGTCTTCCCGGAGTCCCTGGGGCAGGATCTGGAGCGAGGTGCCGAGGACGCCCACCGCCGACTCGAGGCGTTGGCTGATCAGGGGCGTTCGACGGGTGTCCCGCTTCGGCTGGGCGTCGGTGCGCCGAAGGACCTGGCCCAGACGCTGGCCTGGGTGGATCCGCTGCTCGCCCGCGGTGACGACGTCGGAGTCACGCTCCCCGCGATCCTGCGCAGCACCGAGGCTGAGTGCGTCCGCCTGGCCGACGCCCGCGTGCGCCTGGTCAAGGGCGGCCGCGCCGACGGGTCGACGACGTACCGGCAGCCGATCGAGACGGACAAGGCCTTCGTGCGGTGTGCCAAGACGCTGCTTCGCGGGAGGGGGGAGCCCTCCTTCGCCACCCACGACACCCGCCTGATCGAGATCGTGGAGTCCCTTGCCGAGCGCTACGGACGGGCACCGCACACGTACGAGTACGCCTTCTACCTCGGGCGCCAGACCGGACAGCAGGAGCGGCTCCTGGCCGCCGGACAGCGGGTGCGTGTCTACGTGCCGTTCGGTGCGCGATGGTTCGAGCGGCTCGTGGGAGGCTTGGCGGAACAGCCCGGCGGCATCTCAGGGGCCCTGCGGTCCCTGCTTCCGGGCTGAGCCCGGTCACGACGACTCCCGTCCCCGGCCGGCTGAGACGACATGAAGGAGACGACGGACATGCGCATCGCGATCCTCGGGGGTGGGGTCATGGGCGAGACCCTCGCGACCGGGCTGCTCAGGCGTGAGCCTCGCCCGTCCGTCGTCATCGCCGAGAAGCGGGCCGAGCGAGCCGAGGAGCTCGCGGCGCTTCTCGATGTCGACCTGGCAGATCCCGCGGCGGCCGTCACCGGAGCGGACGTCGTCATCCTCGTGGTCAAACCGCAGGACACCATGGCCCTCCTGGCGGACATCGGATCGGACATTCGGCCCGGGGCGCTCGTGGTCTCGATTGCGGCCGGCGTCCGCACGTCGGCGATCGAGGAGGCCGTGTCCGTCGGTGCCAACGTCGTGCGGGCCATGCCGAACACGCCCGCTCGGATCGACCAGGGGGTCACGGGGATCAGCGGCGGGTCTGGGTGCTCACCCGAGGCGCTCGCGGTGGCGGAGGACCTCATGGAGAGTGTCGGTCTGGTGGTCACGGTGCCCGAGGAACTGCAGGACGCTGTGACGGCGGTGTCCGGGAGCGGCCCGGCGTACCTGTTCTACCTTGCCGAGGCCATGACCGCCGCGGGCGTCGAGCTCGGGCTCGACGAGGACGACGCGGTGCGCATGGTGAACCAGACGCTGCTCGGTGCCGCGATGCTGCTGTCGACGTCGGGCGAGCCAGCGGCCGAACTGCGGCGCAAGGTGACCTCACCCGGCGGCACGACGGCGGCTGCGATCGCGGCCATGGACGCTCGAGACATCGGCGCCGGGGTGCAGGCCGCCCTCGCCGCGGCCCGAGATCGCAGTCGTGAGCTCTCCGGGTCCTAGCCGTGAGCGCGCCGGTCGGCATCGTCCGGGACCCTCGGCCGGCGGTCTACCCGCACCACTGTCTCGAACCCGAGCCAGCGGTCTGGTTCTCGCCCGATACGGGCTCATCTGGCTGTGGGCTGTGTCACCTGGACTTCGCAGGATCATGGGATTTCGGCAATCAACTTTCGCGATAGCCCCAAGGGCCACTAGTCTTCGAGCGCCCAGTTGTCGTGGTCTCCGGAGGGGAAGCCGGTGCGACGACGGGGAAGAGAGTTCGGTGTGACATGGCTGTGACCCCTGATCGGGACCTCACTGACGTACGGTTCCTCACTGTCGCCGAGGTGGCGTCGATGATGCGCGTCTCGAAGATGACGGTGTACCGCCTCGTGCACAACGGGGAGCTGCCGGCCGTGCGCGTGGGTCGCTCGTTCCGGGTTCCGGAGCAGGCTGTCACCGACTACCTCCGCGACTCGTTCGTCGAGACTGCCTGAGCAGTCGAGTAGTTCAGGGCGAGACGCACCTGAGCAGTCGAGCGGTCCCGGGCGCGATCTGCCGAGCGCCTGCCCCGCCCTGTATGACCTCCCACCCCGCGCGGGTAGGCTTGCGCTTCGCTGTTCACTGTGATGTCGCCGACGGCGGCGGCCGATGTGTGAGAGATAGGGATTTTTGATGGGCTCTGTGATCAAGAAGCGGCGCAAGCGGATGGCCAAGAAGAAGCACCGCAAGCTGCTGCGTCGCACGCGGGTCCAGCGCCGCAATAAGAAGTAGCCGCTGCGGGCCGTGCGCCCGTGGTGCGGCTCGCACCGTCCAACACCAAGGGGGTCGTGATGTCGCGCACGGTCCTCGTCACGGGTGTCTCCCGCTTCCTCGGGGGGCGCATGGCCGCCCGTCTGGCAGCAGACCCGCACATGCGGGTCATCGGGGTCGATGTCGTCGCCCCGGATGAGCCCATCCCCGGCATCGACTTCGTCCGTGCTGATATCCGCAACCCGGTGATCTCCAAGGTCATGGGGGAGGCGTCGGTCGACACCGTCGTGCACATGGGCGTCATCTCCAC
>JAURME010000027.1 GCA_030830865.1 Candidatus Nanopelagicales bacterium
CGAAGGGAGCGCTCGACCTGCTGGGCGGTGAACCGCTGTCGCTCTGCCGCGAAGAGGGCATCGGACGCCGCGTCAGCTGCAGCGGCGTTGCGCTCCAGCGCCCATCGCACAGCCACCGCGCTCAGGCCCAGGGCCAGCACGTAGGCCAAGAGCACCGGAAACCTCGACCCCGCATCAGGGGCGGTGAGAGCGTCCCGGATCAGCGGGATGAGCAGCAGGATCGTCCAGACCACCCCCCAGCGTCGGCTCAGCAGAAGACCGGCGATGCCCGCAGCAAGACCGGCCATCTCCGCCACCGGGCCGAAGTCGGGCGTGGTGCTTCGCAACTGCGCCACGTTGACCGCCAGTGTCGCCATCAGCAGCGTCGCGATCGAGATACGGACCGGCCAGCGCACCGACCGCCTTGTCAGATGGGTGGCCAGCAGGAGCACCCATGAGATGCCCACAGCAGCGAGGGCCACGATCGGTGCCGGCCCCGGCTGCGCGGTCGGCCACAGGCTGGACTGGGTGAGGACCCACAGCGGCTGCCACAGCAGGGCGGTCGACACCAGGCCTCGGTGGACACCCGCGAGCGCCGTCGACGGGACCCCGTCGGGCTGACTGCTCCAGCGATCCCCCTGCATTCCCGCGAACACAGGCCCACTGTGGCACAACGCGACACAGAGGTGTTCGACGTACTCCTCCGCTACGGCGATAGCGTCCCTCCCGTGGCCACCTCGCAGACGCCCGGATCGGATCGCCGCCGGATCCAGGGCAAGGCGATCAGCATCGGCATCGCGACCGGTGCGTATGCGCTGTCGTTCGGAGCCATCTCCGTGTCGACCGGACTCACCGTGTGGCAGACGCAGACGCTGTCGTTGTTCATGTTCACCGGCGCCTCCCAGTTTGCGTTCGTGGGCATCGTCGGTGCTGGTGGGGGGCTCGTCGCCGCCGTCCTCACCGCGTGGCTGCTCGGGGCCCGAAACGCGATGTACGCGGTCAGCCTCGCTCCTCGCCTGGACCTGCGCGGCTGGCGCCGCCTCGTCGGTGCCCAGTCGACCATCGACGAGTCCACGGCCATGGCCCTGGCCCACCCTGAGCCGGAGTCGACGTCCCGGTATGCGTTCTGGGCCACCGCCGCGTGGATCTACCTCCTGTGGAACCTGGGAACGCTGGTCGGTGCCCTCGGTGCCGCGGCCATCGGCGACCCCAACGACCTCGGGCTCGATGCCGCCACGGCTGCTGCCCTGCTGGCGCTGCTGTGGCCCCGGCTCGTGGATCGGAGCATGTGGGCGACGGCATTGGCCGCAGCGGCCGTCGCCGTCGTGCTGACCCCTGTCCTTCAGCCGGGGCTGCCCGTGCTTGCGGCCGCGCTCGTGGCAGTCGCCGCGGCCCGCATCTCCGGCCGACGGGAGACGCGCTGATGTGGATCGCCGTGCTGGCCGCGTCGCTTGGCTGCTATGCCGAGAAGCTGCTGGGCTACCTCGTGCCCACATCCGTGCTCGAGAGCCGGGCCTTCCGGCAGATCTCCGGGCTCATGCCGGTCGCCCTCCTCGCCGCTCTCGTCGCCGTTCAGACGTTCGCGGCCGGCATGGCCCTGACCCTCGATGCCCGGGTGGCCGCTCTGGGGGTCGCCATCGTCGCGCTCATGCTGCGCGCCCCCTTCCTCGTCGTCGTCCTCCTCGCAGGCATCACGGCTGCCGGACTCCGGATGCTGGGCTGGGCCACATGACGCGGGACCGACGCCCCGTCTTCTGGTTCCTGTGGCCGCGACCGGACCCTTCGGCCCCCGTCGACGACGACTATGTACAGGTCCGGCCGCTGCGGATACCGAGGCGAGGGCCCTTCCGCTGGGCTCTGCTGCTGATCGGCACCGTGGCGCTCGGAGCGACGACGGGCAGCGCCGTCCTTGCCGCACTCGCGGCGCCACTGACACCGGGCGCGTTCCTGGGAGCTGCCATCTCCGCCTCCGCCCTGGTCCTCATCCTCCGTGGCTGGGTTGTCGGGACCCACGTCAACGACGCGGGCGTGACCGTCGACACCCTCTGGCGCCGGCGATTCGTGCCCTGGCCGGCCATCGCCTCAACCGCATGCGTGGAACGCACCGGCCCGTGGCTGGGGCTGCCCCTTCCCGTTCCCGCGCGTCGGGTGATCCTCACCCTGGATGATGGCGAGACGCTCCCCACACATATCTACTCGACGTCGCCGGACCTGTTCCTCAGACCTGAGGCATTCGACATGGCCTGCCAGCAATGGGAGAACTGGGCCTCGGGTCGCTGAGAAGGTCGGCGCGGCCGCGAACAGAGGGGAATCCCCGACTGCGAAGTCCCCTGACAACGGTCCGAGCGGTCACGCGAGATCGAGGAACCCGTCCAGCCCGACGGTGAGCCCGGGGTGGTCGGCCACGCTGCGCACCCCGAGGAGGACGCCCGGCATGAAGGACATGCGGTCCAGCGAGTCGTGCCGGATGGCGAGCGTCTCGCCCACTCCTCCGAGCAGCACCTCCTGATGGGCCACGAGTCCGCGTGAGCGCACCGAGTGCACGTGGATGCCGTCGATGGTCGCGCCGCGGGCTCCCTCCACCTCGTGGGCCGTGGCATCAGGTGGTGTCGGAAGGCCCCGCCGCGCGGCGGCGATCACCTGGGCGGTGTGCGTCGCGGTCCCGGATGGTGCATCCACCTTGTCCGGGTGGTGCAGTTCGATCACCTCGACCGACTCGAAGTACGGGGCCGCCATCGCAGCGAAGCGCATCATGAGGACGGCGCCGATGCCGAAGTTCGGGGCGATGAGGACGCCGACCCCCGGTGATGCATCACACCATGCGCGGACCTGGTCGAGGCGCTCGGCCGTGAATCCCGTGGTCCCGACCACGCAGTGGATGCCACGCGAGATACACGTCTCCAGCGTGTGCATCACCGCATCCGGCGTCGTGAAGTCGATGACCACCTGCGCACCGGCCTCATCCAGCGCGGTCGGCGGAACGCCGATGTCAATGGCGGCCACGAGTTGCATGTCTCCTGCGGCGTTGACGGCATCGACGCAGGCCTGCCCCATGCGGCCGCGGGCCCCGGCCACTCCCACCTTGATCACGGCCATCAGCCTACTGATCTCTCAGCCCACGGGCGCGAATGTGTGCGTCTCGTCGAATGGTCCGACCACTGCGAGCGTCGTCGGTGCGGACAGCAGGTCACGCGCCACCGTGCGCACGTCGTCCGCGGTCACGGCATCGATCTGAGCGAGGAGAGCATCGGTGGACAGGAGCGGATCGGCGTGAAGTTCACTCTTGGCGATCCGACTCATCCGGGCCCCGGGATCCTCCTGCCCGAGCACCGTGGCCCCTCTGAGCTGACCCTTGCCTCGCCAGATCTCATCGTCGGTCAGGCCGTGCGTGGCCACATCCTCCAATTGCTCCAAGCACACCTCGAGGACGGTGTTGACCTTCGCTGGAAGGCACCCCGCATAAACGCCGAAGACGCCGTCGTCGGAGAAGCCCTGCACGTACGAGTAGACCGAGTAGGCCAGTCCGCGCTTCTCCCGGACCTCCTGGAACAGCCGACTGCTCATGCCGCCGCCGAGCGAGGTCGACAGCACGGAGAGGGCGTAGCGACGCGGATCGGCACGAGTGATGCCCGGCACTCCGAGAACAAGGTGGGCCTGCTCGGTGGTCCGACGGGTGACCTTGGCGCCAGCCTCGGCGCGGTGGCGCCGACGGGGGACGCGAGGGGCCGCGACATCGACGCTGTGGTCGAGCACAGGGGCGAAGGCCCGCCGGACCCTGCGGACGACGTCATCGTGGTCCAGACTCCCGGCCGCGGCCACGACCATGGACTCAGGCCGGTAGCGCCGCTGGTAGAACGAGTGGATGGTGCGCCGGGAGATGGCACCGATGGTCTCTGTGGTCCCGAGGATGGGTCGACCCAGTGGGGTGTCACCGAACATGGCCTCGGCGAAGACGTCATGGACGATGTCGGAGGGATCGTCGTCATGCATGGCGATCTCCTCCAGAATCACGCCGCGTTCGGCCTCGACGTCGTCACTGCGGATGAGGGCATCGGTCACTACATCGCAGACGACGTCGATGGCCAGCGGGAGATCCTCATCGAGCACCCGTGCGTAGTAGCAGGTGTTCTCCTTGCTGGTGAATGCGTTCAGGTCACCGCCGACCGCCTCGATCTCGGACGAGATCTCGAGTGCGGATCGCTTGGACGTGCCCTTGAAGAGCAGATGCTCGAGGTAATGCGCCGAGCCCATCTGGGCCGCGGTCTCGTCGCGCGATCCCACGTTCACCCAGACCCCGAAGGCCACCGACCGAACACCCGGGACCTGTTCTGTGATGACCCGCAGGCCGCCGGGGAGGGTGGTCCGACGGACGAGTCCGCCGTCACCCTCCCGCAGCAGCGTGCGAGTCTGCGCCTTAGGCATCGGCGCCGGAGGTCTCCTCCTCGAGGACCGGCATGAGGGAGAGCTTCCCGCGCGAGTCGATCTCCTTGATCTCCACCTGCACCTTGGTGCCGACGGGGAGGACATCCTCGACGTTCTCGACGCGCTTGCCGTCGTTGAGCTTCTTCACCTCGGTGATGTGGAGCAGGCCGTCCCGGCCCGGCATCAGGGAGACGAAGGCACCGAAGGTGGTCGTCTTGACCACGGTGCCGAGGTAGCGCTCCCCCACCTCGGGCATCGTCGGATTGGCGATCGCGTTGATCGCATTCCGCGCGGCCTCGGCGGAGGGTCCGTCGGTGGCCCCGATGTAGATGGTGCCGTCGTCCTCGATGGTGATGTCAGCGCCGGTGTCCTCCTGGATCTGGTTGATGATCTTGCCCTTCGGGCCGATCACCTCACCGATCTTGTCGACGGGCACCGTGATGCTGATGACGCGAGGTGCCGTGGCAGCCATCTCGTCAGGAGCATCGATCGCCTCGTTCATGACTTCGAGGATGGTGAACCGCGCGTCACGGGCCTGCTTGAGCGCACCGCCGAGGACATCGGCGGGGATGCCGTCGAGCTTGGTGTCGAGCTGCAGGGCCGTCACGAATTCCTTGGTGCCTGCCACCTTGAAGTCCATGTCGCCGAACGCATCCTCTGCGCCGAGGATGTCGGTGATCGCGACGTACTCGGTCTTGCCATCGACGTCACCGGAGATGAGGCCCATGGCGATGCCCGCGACCGGCGCCCTCAGGGGGACACCGGCGTTGAGCAGGGACATGGTCGAGGCGCAGACAGAGCCCATCGAGGTGGAGCCGTTGGAGCCCAGCGCCTCGGACACCTGCCGGATCGCATACGGGAACTCCTCACGCGACGGCAGCACCGGCAGCAGCGCCCGCTCCGCAAGCGCGCCGTGGCCGATCTCGCGACGCTTGGGCGACCCGACGCGACCGGTCTCACCGGTGGAGTACGGCGGGAAGTTGTAGTTGTGCATGTAGCGCTTGCGGTTGTCGGGGTTCAGCGTGTCGAGCTGCTGCTCCATGCGCAGCATGTTCAGCGTCGTGACGCCCAGGATCTGGGTCTCGCCACGCTCGAACAGCGCCGAGCCATGGACCCGAGGAAGAACGTCGACCTCGGCGCTCAGGGTGCGGATATCCGTGATCCCCCGGCCGTCGATGCGGACCTTGTCGCGAAGGACGCGGTCGCGGACGACCTTCTTGGTGACCGAGCGGATCGCTGCGGACACCTCCTTCTCGCGTCCCTCGAACTCCACGGCGACCTCAGCCGACACGACCTTCTTGATGTCATCGAGGCGAGCCTCGCGCTCGGCCTTGCTGACGATCGTCATGGCCTCGCGGATGTCCGCGATGCTGAGGCGCTCGACGTGGTCGTAGACGTCCGGCTGGTACTCCGGGAACAGTGGGAAGTCGGCAGTCGGCTTGGCAGCAGCACCGGCGAGCTCCATCTGCGCCTCGCACAGGGCGCGAATGAATACCTTGGAGGCGTCGAGGCCCTCGGCCACGACCTCCTCGGTCGGCGCGGTGGCGCCACCAGCGATGAGTTCGATCGTGCGGTCTGTGGCCTCGGCCTCGACCATCATGATGGCGACGTCGTCACCCGCGATGCGGCCGGCGACGACCATGTCGAAGACGGCCTCCTCGAGCTGCTCGTGGGTCGGGAAGGCCACCCATTGGCCTCGGATCAGGGCGACGCGCACGCCGCCGACCGGGCCGCTGAAGGGCAGTCCGGCGATCTGAGTGGAGGCCGATGCGGCGTTGATCGCGACCACGTCGTAGAGGTCGTTCGGGTTGAGCGCCATGACCGTGATGACGACCTGGACCTCGTTGCGCAGACCCTTGGTGAAGGTCGGGCGAAGCGGGCGGTCGATCAGCCGGCAGGTGAGGATGGCGTCCTCGGACGGACGACCCTCACGGCGGAAGAACGAGCCGGGGATCCGGCCCACGGAGTACATGCGCTCCTCGACGTCAACCGTCAGCGGGAAGAAGTCGAACTGGTCCTTGGGCTGCTTGCCGGCCGCGGTGGCCGAGAGCAGCATGGTCTCGTCGTCGAGGAACACCGCGACGGCGCCGGCGGCCTGGCGAGCCAGTCGACCGGTCTCGAAGCGGATGGTGCGGGTGCCGAAGGAGCCGTTGTCGATCACGGCTTCGGCGGTAGAGATCTGGGAACCCTCCACGGGTGCCTCCTGTTTCATGAGTGTTGAACAGGGGCGCACGCGCGGGGCGACCGGTGGCGGTCTTCGATCGAGGCCCACGGGATCCTCACGAAGGAGGTTCCCGGAGGTCACTACCGAGGACCGACGACAGGCGCACGTTGCGGCGCCCCCGGATCATCCGGTTGTTACGGGTATTCGATTGTGGGGTTCAGTTGTGTCGCACGATGGACCACCGTGTGACTCACGGGGACAGGGCCCCGACAGTGAGAACCGGGCCGGTCCGAGGACCGACCCGGTATAAGGACTAGCGGCGCAGGCCGAGCTTCTCGATGATCGCCCGGTAGCGCTCGATGTCGGTCTTCGTCAGGTAGGACAGGAGCCGACGACGCTGGCCGACCAGGATCAGCAGCCCACGGCGGCTGTGGTGGTCGTGCTTGTGCTCCTTGAGGTGCTCCGTGAGGTCGGTGATCCGACGCGTGAGGAGCGCGATCTGGACCTCCGGGCTGCCGGTGTCACCGGGCTTGGTGCCGTACTCGGCGATGATCTGCTGCTTGGTGGCAGTATCGAGAGACATGCAGAACCTTCCATGCGCCCATATGGGCGGTTGAGATGACACGAATCGTGGCGCCGGGGCCCCACGACCGTCTGGTGGGGCAAGGCTACCAGCCCCACGAGGGGCTCCCGACCATCGGCTCAGCCGGGCAGCAGGAGGGCTCGACAGCGCCCCACATCGGCGGCCATCTGCAGCATGAGGCCATCGATGCCGTCGAAGGTCATCTGCCCTCGCAGGCGCTCCGTGAACTCGATGCGGGCTGAGAACCCGTACAGATCCAGATCGTCTCGGTCCAGGACGTATGCCTCAACCCGCCGCTCGCGGCCGTCGAACTGCGGATTCGTGCCCACCGAGATGGCCGCAGGATGTCGGACACCCCCGACAGTCAGCCAGCCGGCATAGACCCCATCGGCGGGGACGACGGGATCATCTGTCCAGGCCAGGTTCGCGGTGGGATACCCGAGTTCCCGGCCGCGATGGTCCCCGTGCACGACAGTGCCGTCGATCGCATAGAGACGACCGAGTTGCTCGGCGGCCGCCCTGACGTCCCCCTCGTCCAGCAGCGACCGGATCCGGGTCGACGACCATCGCTCACCATCCCCGACGAGCCCCAGACCTGTGACAGAGAATCCCTGCCGCTCGCCTTCGGATGCCAGCACGGCCACCGATCCGGCGGCTCGATGACCGAACCGGAAGTCCTCGCCGACGACGATGGCCTTCGCACGGAGTCGCGCAACGAGCTCGGCTGCGATGAACTCCTCCGGGGTCATGGCGGCCATGCGCTCGTCGAACGGCAGCACATCCACTATGTCGGCGCCCGCGCCGAGGAGCAGTTCTGTGCGGTGGTCGATCGTGGACAGGGACCGTGGCGCGTCATGCGCGGTGACGATGGACATCGGATGGGGATCGAAGGTCACGGCAACGAATGGGAGCCCCAGCGCATCCGCCTGGCGACGGCCCTCGGCCAGCAGCGCCCGATGGCCACCGTGCACGCCGTCGAAGACCCCGATGCACAGCACGGCACCGTCGGAATTCGTCACGGCGACACCCTACGGGCATGCCGCCCACGAGTTCGGATGGACGTCATGGGACGAACACGGCCAGATAGGTGCCACCGCGCTCGGATGGGCCGACCAGGGCGAGCAGGACCCCCTCCGGCCCGAGGATCGCGGTGACGTCCTCGGGAGAACGGTCGAGCAGCTCGCGGACCGGGCGGCCGTTGCGCACCCACAGCGCTCCAACCTTGTCGACCTCGACCACCGGGAAGCTCCGACGTGCGACGTCGGCGAGGGGGACGAGCAGACCGCGAGCATCGTCCGACTCGGTGAGGTCGGGCCACGACGCGCATTCGGAGAGGGTCCAAGCCCCTACCCTCGTGCGACGGAGCGAGGTGAGGTGCCCTCCGACTCCAAGGCTCGCTCCCAGATCGCGTGCCAGCGCACGCACATACGTTCCCGTGCTGCACGTCACCTCGACATCCACGTCGATGCAGCCATCGCCCCGCCGGATGTCGACGACGTCGAAACGCTCCACGGTCACGCGTCGAGCCTTGAGGTCGACGTCCTCCCCTGCGCGGACCAGGGCGTGGGCCCGCTTGCCGTCGACCTTGATGGCGCTGACGGCCGTGGGGACCTGCTCGATCTCACCGGTGAGCGGGATGATCCCGGCCCGGATGCCGTCCTCCGAGATCCCCGCCACCACGGCGGCATCGGCCACGCTCACCAGGTCCCCCTCGCGATCATCGGTGATCGTCGAGGAACCGAGCCGGATCGTCGCGGTGTAGTCCTTGTCATGGAGTGCGAGATGGCCCAGCAGCCGCGTGCCCCGGCCCACACCGAGCAGGAGCACCCCGGTGGCCATCGGATCCAGCGTGCCCGCGTGGCCGACCTTGCGGGTCCCCATGGCACGCCGAGCAGCCGCGACACAGCCGTGCGAGGTGATGCCCTCCGGCTTGTCGAGGGCCAGCAGGCCGACCGGGACGGACGCGACCGAGACGGGGGTGGTCACTCCCCCGCCCGCTCCTCCTCCGGGTGCCGATAGGGGTCGGCATCCCCGGCGAAGGTCGCATGGGCAGCCTTCTCGTGGACAGCGGCATCCGCCTCCGCAGCCTGTCGGAGTAGGTCCTCCACGTGCCTTGCCGTGTCGGGCACCGCGTCGAGGAAGAAGGCCAACGTCGGGGTGAACTTGATGCCGGTCTGCTTGCCGACCTCGGAGCGGAGGACGCCCTTGGCCGACGTGAGGGCCGCGGCCGTGCCCTCCCGGGCCTCCTCGTCGCCGTAGACGGTGTAGAACACCGACGCCTCACGCAGGTCGGGTGTGACCCTGACATCGGTGATGGTGACGAACCCGAGTCGCGGATCCTTGATCCGCGACTCGAGCGTCTCCGCCACGATCACCTTGATGCGGTCAGCCAGCTTGCGCTGGCGGGCCTCGCTCGCCATCTCAGGCCTTCCTGGGGATCTCGCGCATCTCGAACGTCTCGATGACGTCGTCGACCTTGATGTCCTGGAAATTGCCGAGGTTGATGCCGCACTCGAAGCCCTCGCGGACCTCCGTGACGTCATCCTTGAAGCGACGCAGGCCGGCAAGGGTCAGGTTCTCGGCCACGACGGCTCCGTCGCGGATGAGTCGGGCCTTGCCGTTGCGCTTGACCTCGCCGCTCTGGACCAGGCAGCCGGCGATGGTGCCGAACTTGCTGGACTTGAAGACCTCGCGCACCTCGGCGGTACCGAGCTGCACCTCCTCGAACTCCGGCTTGAGCATGCCGCGCAGCGCAGCCTCGACCTCCTCGATGGCCTGGTAGATGACGCTGTAGTAGCGGACATCGACACCCTCCTCGGTCGCCAATTCGGCGACCTTGCCCTCCGGACGCACATTGAAGCCGATGATGACCGCCTTCGATGCACTCGCGAGGGTGACGTCGTTCTTGTTGATCGCGCCGACTCCACGGTGGATCACCCTCAGGCTCACCTCGTCGCCGACATCGATCTTGAGCAGCGCGTCCTCGAGTGCCTCGACGGAACCCGACACGTCGCCCTTGATGATGAGGTTGAGCTCGGAGACCTCACCCTTCTCCAGCGACTCGAGGAAGTCCTCCAGCGAGCGCTTGACGCGGTTGCGCGCGAGGAGCGCATTGCGCTCGCGTGCCTGCCGGGTCTGGGCGATCTGACGGGCGACGCGGTCCTCCGCGACGACCATGAAGCTGTCGCCCGCACCCGGCACCGACGTCAGGCCGAGAACCTGCACCGGCATGGACGGTCCGGCCTCCTCGACAGGATTGCCGTCGTCGTCGAGCATCGCGCGGACACGTCCGAAGGCGTCGCCCGCGACGATGGAGTCGCCCGGGCGCAAGGTGCCGCGCTGCACGAGGACGGTCGCGACCGGGCCGCGGCCACGGTCCAGATGTGCCTCGATGGCCACGCCCTGCGCATCCTGATTCGGATTGGCCCGCAGGTCGAGGGCAGCATCGGCGGTGAGCAGGACTGCCTCGAGAAGCTCCTCGATGCCCACGCCCTGCTTCGCTGAGACGTCGATGAACATGGTGTCGCCGCCGTACTCCTCCGCGACCAGGCCGTACTCGGTCAGCTGGCCACGGACCTTGGCCGGATCCGCGCCCTCCTTGTCGACCTTGTTGACGGCCACGACGATCGGGACGCCGGCGGCCTGGGCGTGATTGAGCGCCTCGATGGTCTGCGGCTTCACACCGTCATCGGCCGCCACAACGAGGATCGAGATGTCGGTGACCTCCGCGCCGCGGGCACGCATGGCGGTGAACGCCTCGTGACCCGGCGTGTCGATGAAGGTGATCGCCCGATCCTGACCGGCCGACGTGTTGGTGACAACCTGGTAGGCACCGATGTGCTGCGTGATGCCGCCGGCCTCGTCACTGACGACGTTGGTCGAACGGATGGCATCGAGCAGCTTGGTCTTTCCGTGGTCGACGTGGCCCATGACCGTGACGACCGGCGGACGGATCTCCAGATCCTCCTCCTCGCCCTCGTGACCGCCGAACTCGAGATCGAACGACTCGAGAAGCTCGCGGTCCTCGTCCTCAGGCGAGACGACCTGCACGTCGTAGTTCAGCTCGGTTCCCAGAAGGGTGAGGGTGTCATCGTCGATGGACTGGGTCGCGGTGACCATCTCGCCCAGGCCGATGAGGACCTTGACCAGTTCCGCCGGCATCGCGTCGATCTTCTCCGCGAAGTCGGTCAGGCTGGCACCGCGCGGCAGACGAACGGTCTCGCCGTTGCCGCGCCTGATCCGGACACCGTCCATCGCTGGTGCCTGCATGTTGTCGAACTCCTGGCGCTTCGCCCGCTTGGACTTGCGGCCCCGCGAGGGGCGTCCACCGGGCTTGCCGAAGGCACCCGCGGTGGTGCCACGCCCACCGGGGCCGCCAGGGCGACCGCCGAAACCACCGGGGCGACCGCCCGGACCACCGGGACCACCGGGACCGCCCGGACCACCGGGCCCACCGGGACCACCCGGGCCGCCCGGACCACCGGGACCACGGCCGTATCCACCGGGACCACCGGGACGTCCACCGGGACCGCCCGGACCACCGGGTCGTCCACCGGGACCGCCCGGACCACGTCCGGCCGGCCCGGTCGGACGCTGCGGACGGGGCGGCATCGTGCCGGGATTGGGGCGCGGCGCACCGGGGACAGCCGGAGCCGTTCGGCCCATGCCGGAGCCGCCGCCGGAGCTGTAGGGGTTGTTGCCCGGGCGAGGGCCGGCCGGACGGCCCATGCCGGATCCGCCGCCGGAGCTGAACGGGTTGTTGCCCGGACGAGGGCCGGCCGGGCGCGGAGCGGACGCCGGAGCGGCACTGGCGGCCGGAGCCTCGGTCTCTGGCGCAGGAGCCGACTCGGGGGCAGACGTCGGTGCGGGAGCCGGCGACGGGGTCGATGGAGCAGCAGGCGCGGAAGCCGGTTCGGGCACCTCCGGCGCAGCGTCGACCGGCGTCTCGGCCGCCTTCTTCTTCGCCGGGGCCTTCTTCTTCGGCGCGGCAGCCCCCTCGGGGGCGGGCGGCATGGCCTCGCGGAGACGGCGGGCCACCGGGGCCTCGACCGTCGATGAGGCGGACTTCACGAACTCGCCGAGATCCTGCAGTTTGGCGAGGACTTCCTTGCTGGTTACCCCGAGCTCCTTGGCGAGCTCATGGACCCGAACCTTCGACACAACTCTCCTGTCTTGGTCCGGGCAGGGTGCTCCGGACCGTCAGTGCCAGCGATACACGTTCATGCTCGCGTGCTCATGCGGTGTTCATCCTCGAACTCCCAGTCCGATGGGCCGGCGGTTGCCGGTGGCGGTCACGCGAGGCGTGGGCCTCGCGCGTCAGTGCGTGGTCGTCGCGACCAGGTCTCTCAGATCGGTCAGGTCCAGGGGACCGCCGACCCGGAGGGCCCGGGTGAAGGCCTGCGACCGCTCAGCGCGATCAAGGCACTTCTGGAACGGGTGCAGGTGCGCACCGCGTCCCGGGAGTCGACGTCCGGGGTCCGGGACAACCGCCCCGGACGAGGCCACGACTCTGATGAGCTCCGACGCATCAGCACGTTCGCGGCAGCCGACGCACATGCGTCGGAGCCCGGACGAGCTGACCGTCGACGAGTGTACCCCGCTGGGCACCGTGCTCAGTCCGCGGCCGTGGCGGTGTCGCCCTGGCCGGGGGCCGTGGCCTCCGGTGAGGGGGCGGTGTCGGGGCGGATGTCGATCCGCCAGCCCGTGAGCCGGGCCGCCAGTCGGGCGTTCTGGCCCTCCCGGCCGATCGCGAGGGAGAGCTGGTAGTCCGGGACGATCACGCGGGCCGCGCGCGCCACCGGATCCACGATCTGAACACCCGTGACCCGTGCCGGGGAGAGGGCATGGGCGATCATCTCGGCCGGATCCTCGCTGCTGTCGACGATGTCGATCTTCTCGCCGTTCAACTCGGACATGACCTGCCGGACTCGCTGGCCCAGAGGGCCGATGCAGGCTCCCTTGGCGTTCACCCCGGGGACGTTGGACTTGACCGCGATCTTGGTGCGGTGCCCGGCCTCACGGGCGATCGCGGTGATCTCCACGGTGCCATCGGCGATCTCGGGGACCTCGAGGGCGAACAGCTGCTTCACGAGGTTCGGGTGGGTGCGGGAGATGGTGACCTGCGGGCCCTTGAAGCCCTTGCGCACTCCGGTGACGACGGCCTTCACCCGGGATCCATGTGCGTAGGACTCCCCCGGAGCCTGCTCCTCGGGCGGAAGGTTCGCCTCGACCTTGCCGATGTCGACCCGCACCATTCGGGGGTTGCTGGTCTGCTGGACGACCCCGGAGACGAGGTCACCCTCACGCCCGGTGAACTCGATCATGGTCACATCGCCCTCGGCCTCGCGCAGGCGCGACAGGAGCACCTGCTTGGCCGTCGTCGCAGCGATGCGACCGAAACCATCGGGCGTGTCGTCGTACTCGCGCAGGACAACGCCGTCCTCATCGGTCTCCGCCGCCCACACGGTCACGTGACCGGACTTGCGGTCCAGCGTCGCGCGGGCCGTCGACGCAGCCCCCTCCGTGCGGTGGTAGGCGACCAGGAGTGCCTGCTCGATGCTCTCCACCACCAGATCGAGGGAGAGATCCTTCTCGCGGACGAGCGCCTTGAGAGCGCTGACATCTATGTCCATGACTACTCCTCACCGTCCGTCTGATCGTCCTTACGGTTGAACTCGACCTGCACGATCGCCCTGGTGACGTCGCCTAGCCGGATGTCCCGAGATTCCCCGTCAATCGTCAGGACGACGGTCTCGTCGTCCGGCACATCTGCGATGCGCCCATCGACCTGCGTTCCGTCCGCCATCGTCGCCTGCACCAGACGTGTGCGGGCGCGACGCCAGTGCCGGGGGAGGCTCAATGGACGATCCACGCCGGGAGAGGTCACCTCGAGGACGAAGGCCCCGTCGATCGTGGAGTCCAGCGGAGGCGCGTCGAGCAGCTCGGACACCCGCTGGCTCACCTGGGCCACCAGATCGAGATCGACTCCACCGTTCCGGTCGATGACTACCCGGACGACGTGGCGGCGACCCGCCTTC
Source organism: Candidatus Nanopelagicales bacterium (assembly GCA_030830865.1). Classification (GTDB taxonomy): domain Bacteria; phylum Actinomycetota; class Actinomycetes; order S36-B12; family S36-B12; genus UBA10649. The sequence continues at coordinate 14,186 of JAURME010000027.1, forward strand.
ACGACCTCGACGTCTTCGAGGTCCACCCCGAGGTGGGCGAGCGGGGCCGAGAGACCGTCGAGCAGCACGTTGCGTGGTGTTGCCATGGGATCTCCCGGTTCCTGTTGTGGTCGA
>JAURME010000028.1 GCA_030830865.1 Candidatus Nanopelagicales bacterium
AGCTTCTCGAGCATCGGGCCGCTGATCTGGCCGGTGTAGGCACCGGAGTCCTTCACCGCGATGTCCTGGGCGCCATAGAGGATGTCGTACCGATCACCGTCGATCAGCGTCTGCACCGAGCGGATGTCGGTGAACGGGGGCAGCACGGCCACGTCGACCGAGGCGTAGTCCGCGTCGTTCAACGCAAAGGCCAGTTTCTGCACCAGGGCGATCGCCTCGAGGTGATTGACGTTCATCTTCCAGTTGCCCGCCATGAGCGGCTTGCGTGCGTCGGCCATCAGGCCTCCTCCTCCAGAACGGCGAGACCCGGGAGCGTCTTGCCCTCCAGGAATTCCAGGCTGGCACCGCCACCGGTGCTGATGTGGGTGAACTTCGACTCGTCGACATCGAGGATCCGGACCGCGGCCGCGGAATCGCCACCGCCGATCACCGTGAGTGCGTCCGAGGCGGCCATGGCGCGGGCCACGGCGAGGGTGCCGTTCGCGAACGGCTCCATCTCGAACACGCCCATCGGTCCGTTCCAGACGACGGTTCCGGCATCGGCGATCTTTCCGGCGAACAGCTCTCGGGTCTCCGGACCGATGTCCAGACCCATCCACCCCTCGGGAATCGAATCGGCAGAAACGATCTCCGTTGCCGCATCGGCGGCGAAGCGGTCGGCGACTACGAAGTCGACCGGAACCAGCAGTTCCACTCCCCGAGCCTTGGCCTCATCGATGAACCCTCGGACCGTGTCGATCTGGTCTGCCTCCAGGAGCGACTTACCCACGCCTTGACCCTGAGCAGCGAGGAACGTATAAGCCATCCCGCCGCCGATGAGGAGCCGGTCGACGCGTGTGATCAGGTTTCCGATCACGCCGAGTTTGTCGCTCACCTTTGAGCCGCCGAGGACGACAACGAACGGACGCGCCGGCTCGGCCATGATGCCACCGAAGACCGAGGCCTCCTGGTGCACCAGACGACCGGCGGCGTTGGGAAGGAGCCGGGCGACGTCCGTCACCGAGGCCTGGTTGCGATGCACCACACCGAAGCCGTCGGAGACGTAGAGATCGGCGAGTGCTGCGAGTTCGGCGGCAAGAGCCTGCCGCTCGGCGGCGTCCTTGCTGGTCTCACGGGAGTCGAAACGGATGTTCTCCAGCAGCAGCACGTCGCCCGGAGCCATCCCCTCGATCAGCGCCGGGGCATCGGAGAGGTCGGCCAAAGGGACGGGTACTCCCAGCATCCGTCCCAGTCGCGCGGCGACGGGGGCGAGGCTGAGCTCGGGAACGCGTTCGCCCTTGGCGCGGCCGAGGTGGGCAGCTATGACCACGCGCGCCCCCTTCCCACGCAGGTACTCCAGCGTGGGAAGGGCGGCAATGATGCGTCCGTCATCGGTGATGACCCGAGTGCCGTCGGCTCCGTCGGCCAGGGGGACGTTGAAGTCCGCCCGGACCAGAACCGTGCGCCCGGCGACGTCGAGGTCGTCGAGTGACTTCATGCCGAGCGTCCTAGAGCTTCGAGCCCACGAGGCCGACAAGGTCGACGAGGCGATTGCTGTAGCCCCACTCGTTGTCGTACCAGCCGAGGACCTTGACCATGTTGCCGTTGGCATTGGTCATGCTCGCGTCGAAGATGCACGAGGCCGGATCCGTGACGATGTCGGTCGACACGATCGGATCCTCTGTGTAGACGAGGATGCCCTTGAGCGGGCCGTCGGCGGCAGCCTTCACGACGGCGTTGATCTCCTCCTTGGTTGCCGCGGTCTTCAACTCGACCGTGAGGTCGGTCGCCGAGCCGGTGGGCACCGGGACGCGCATGGCATAGCCGTCGAGCCTGCCCTTCATGTTCGGCATGACCAGGCCGATCGCCTTCGCTGCGCCGGTCGAGGTCGGGATCATGTTGAGCGCTGCGGCCCGTGCACGACGCAGATCACTGTGCGGGTAGTCGAGGATGTTCTGGTCGTTGGTGTACGCGTGGATCGTCGTCATCAGGCCGCGCTCGATGCCGAAGGCGTCATCGATGGCCTTGGCCATCGGGGCGAGGCAGTTCGTGGTGCACGAGGCGTTCGAGATGACGTTGTGGACGGCAGGGTCATACTCCTTGTCGTTGACCCCCATGACGATGGTGATGTCCTCACCCTTGGCCGGCGCGGAGATGATGACCTTCTTGGCTCCTGCGGTGATGTGCTTGGAGGCGTCCTCCGCATTGGTGAAGAAGCCGGTGGACTCGATCACGATGTCAGCGCCCACCTTGGCCCACGGCAGCGACGCGGGGTCGCGCTCAGCGAACACGGGCAGGGCCTTGCCGTCGATCAGGATCTCGCCGTCACCAGCGACGACATCGGCGTGGAGCCGGCCGAGGACGCTGTCGTACTTGAGAAGGTGTGCGAGGGTCTTGGTGTCGGTGAGGTCATTCACGCCCACCACCTCGACGTCGGCGCCGCTGGCGAGCAGAGCGCGGAAGAAGTTGCGACCGATGCGACCGAAACCGTTGATGCCGACCTTGACTGTCACTGCGTACTCCCTGTTGACCGTGGTGGTGGTACCCGTGGACCCTTGTGGGGTGCGGACCCGCTGCCCGCAAACGCTTCCATCCTAGTGAGCCGAGGAGACGGGCCTCACTCGGCTCGGGGCCCATGGATGTCCCACTATCGGGCTTCATCCGGTCACGACGAGAGCCTATGACGTGCCGCGAGCCTCGGCCGCGGCGAGCGCGTGTGTGAGACGTTCCAGGTTCGCATGCCAGTCCGCGCGCTCCTGGACCTCATGACGGGCGCGTTCCACCATGGCGATCGGGTAGCGCGCCGTGACGCTCACCAGGACCTCGGTCAGGGTCCCCACATCCCCCGTCGGGAACGTGTGACCGGTCTCCCCCGACCGCACCCAGTCCAGATTCCCGGGGGTCTGGCTCGCTACGACGGGAGTGCCGCAGGCCATGGCCTGGAGAAGGGTCACGGACGTCCCGTCCACCTCGGACGCTGTCACGTAACAGGCTGCGCGCCCGAGCAAGGGGACGAGGTCGGTCTCTTCGACCCGACCGATGAAGCGGACACGATCCATAATGCCGAGATCCCGGCACAGACCCTTCAGGGAGTCTGTCAGAGAACCCTCGTGGCCGACGATGAGGTAGGGATCCGGGAAGTCCTCATGGACGTCGAGACGGCGTGGAATTGCCGCGAACGCACGGATGATGTCCTCGACCCGATAGAGCGGCTCGTGTGCGCGAAGTGACACAACGAGGGGTGCATGCGGGGGCACCCCGAGTTGGAACGCATCGATCCAGGGACCGTGGAAGACGAACGTGTCGAGGTCCACGCCCCACGGCAGGTAGGTGATCGCCTCTTCCTCGAATCCCGCGGCCACGGCAACCCTGTGATTCCATGCCGAGTCGACGACGAGTCCCTTCAGCGACGTCAACCACGTCAGGTCCTGACCGCGGGCATCGGCCTCCGTCAGGTCGTAGCCCCACGAGAGCCCGACGACCGGCACCCCGGTGCCGACGAGCACCGGACCGACGGTGTCGAGTGGTCCCGCGAGCACGGGGAGGCCTCCAGCTGCGGCGGCAGTCACGGCCTCGCGGAACTCGAGGGCATCCATCTGCTCGGGTCGCCACGACACGACGTACGGGGAACGGCCGATCTCGAGGAGCGCAGCGACCCAGCGTTCGTCGTGGATGCTCCACCCACGTGTGGCGTAGACACAGTCACGGGGCGGGAGGTCCGCCGGGTCGACCCCAGCGGTCACGGCTGGAGCATGTCCGGCCCGAGGGCGGACTCGGTGTCGGGTATTCCCAGCTCCCCGGCCCTCTTATCGGCGAGGGCCAACAGCCGTCGGATGCGACCGGCGATGGCGTCCTTGGTCATGGGTGGGTCGGCGAGGCCACCGAGCTCCTCCAGGCTGGCCTGCTGGTGCTCGAGCCGCAGGCGCCCCGCCATCAGAAGGTGCTCCGGTATGTCGTCCCCGAGGATCTCGAGCGCGCGCTGGACTCGCGCACCGGCCGCCACCGCTGCCCGAGCCGAACGACGCAGGTTCGCATCGTCGAAGTTGGCGAGACGGTTGGCCGTCGCGCGGACCTCCCGCCGCATGCGACGCTCCTCCCACGCGAGGACCGATTCATGTGCACCCAATCGCGTGAGCATGGCCCCGATGGCATCTCCATCCCGGATCACGACCCGGTCGACCCCTCGGACCTCACGCGACTTGGCACCGATGCCCAGTCGTCGCGCCCCACCGACGAGCGCGAGCGCCGCCTCCGGTCCCGGGCACGTGATCTCCAGAGACGAGGAGCGCCCGGGCTCGGTGAGCGAGCCATGCGCCAGGAACGCCCCACGCCACGCGGACTCGACGTCGCACATGCCACCGTTGACGATGGCCGGAGGCAACCCACGGACGGGACGACCACTGCCGTCGACGATGCCGGTCTGGCGGGCGAGGGCCTCGCCGCCGTCGACCACCCGGACGAGATACCGGGACCCCTTGCGGATCCCTCCCCCCTGCACCATCGCCACGTCGGCCTCGTGCCCGTACACCTCGAAGATGTCCTTGCGCAACCGTCGTGCCGCGGCCCCCGTGTCGAGTTCGGCCTCGATGACGATATGCCCGCTGACGATGTGGAGACCGCCCGCGAACCGCAGCATCGTCGCCACCTCCGCCTTTCGGCAGCACGTCTTGCTGAGCTCGACGCGGCTGAGTTCGTCCTTGACCGCCGCGGTCATCGCCATGGGACTCCGTTCCGATCGCCTGCGACGACCTGCCTACTCCACGTGTGTCCGTGCGCACACGGCCGGGATGTCCTCGTCACGCGATCACCGTATCGAAGGCCACCGCGAGCCGTTGCGGGTCATGCATACCCGCCCGGGCGCCATCGGGGTGACCCACGTCCATGAGGAAGGCCTCAGCCCCGAGATCCGCGCACGAACGCCTGAGCGCGGCCACATCCTCGACGTTGTGCCGATCGGCGATCACGGTGTCGATGCGAAGGTCGGGCAGGTAGTTGTACAGGACGTCGAGGTAGGTGTGCGCCGCGAAATCCGTGGTCTCGCCGACCTGCGGATCAAGGTTGAGCACGACGATGCGCTGGGCCGGACTGTCGGCGATCGCGCGAGCGAGCTCGGGGATCACCAGATGCGGCATCACTGAGGTGTACCAGGATCCAGGGCCGAGCACGATCGCGTCAGCCTCGGCCAACGCGGTGAGCGCCTCCGGACACGTGCGCGGGGCGGGTGGATCCAGGGTGATGTGCAGGACATCGCCAGGCGTCGTGGCCACCTCGACCTGACCTCTCACCTCCGTCACGCGCTCCGGTTGGGAGGGGTCGTGGCCGAGAATCTCCGCGACGATCGTCAGGGGCTCCGTGCTGCAGGGCAGGACTCGTCCGTTCGCCCCCAGCAGCGAGGCCACCCAGTCCAGACCCGTCACCGCGTCGCCTGTCTGCTCCCACAGAGCGGTGATGAGCAGGTTGCCCATCGAGTGCCCGGCAAGGTCGCCGTCGCCCCCGAAACGATGCTGGATGACGCGCGCCCACGTGCGCCCCCACGAGTCGTCTCCGCACAGGGCGGCCAACGCCATACGGAGGTCGCCCGGAGGCAGGATTCCGAACTCCTCGCGCAGTCGCCCGCTCGATCCTCCGTCGTCCGCCACGCCCACGATCGCGGTGAGCTGGTCCGTGACGCGCCGGAGCGCCTGGAGCGATGCTGCGAGGCCGTGGCCGCCACCGAGTGCGACCACTCGCCGGTGCGTGGACGACGGCAGACGGGCACCGCGGGGCCTCTGGGTCACTCGCGCCCCAGGTCCCGATGGAACGTGCGAGTCTGTGTGCCCGTCGCCGTCAGCCGCGCGGCCAACGCCTCCACGAGGGCCACACTTCGGTGCTTGCCTCCCGTGCAGCCGATGGCGACGGTCACATACCGCTTGCCCTCCCGCAGATAGCCGCTCGACACGGTGTGGACGAGGTCGCTGTATGCACGGAGGAAGTCCTCTGCCCCGGAGCTGCCAAGCACCTCGCGCGCGACCGGCTCATCCTGGCCGGTCAGAAGCCGGAGGTCCTCGTCCCAGTAGGGATTCGGCAGGAAACGCGCGTCGGCCACCAGGTCGGCATCCACCGGGATTCCGTACTTGAAGCCGAAGGACATCACCGTGCAGGTCAACTGCGGCGGATCCTCCTGGTCGAAGGCCTCCTCGATGCGGCGTCGCAGGTCGTGGACGTTGAGCGCGGTGGTGTCGATGACGACGTCGGCCCGTGCTCGTAGATCGCCTAGCAGGGCTCGCTCCGCCTGCAGCCCGTCGAGGATCCGTTGTCCGCCTTGGAGCGGATGCGGTCGACGGGAGCTCTCGAACCGCCGCACCAAGGCCTCGTCGGACGCCTCGAGGTAGACCGTTCGCACGTCGACGTCCTCAGTCGGCAGGCTGCTCATCGCAGACGCGAGTTCGGAGAAGAAGGCTCCGCCCCGGGCGTCGACGACCACACCGACCCGCTCGACATCCGGGGTGCGACGCGCCAAGTCGACCGCAGCAGTGAGCAGGGAGGGGGGCATGTTGTCGAT
>JAURME010000029.1 GCA_030830865.1 Candidatus Nanopelagicales bacterium
CCTTCTCCACGACACCCTCGGCTGAGGCTGGGTCCACGTCATCCGCCCCATCGACCACCACGCCTTCTCACTCATCGTCCGCGACGGCCAGCGCTCCGCTGCTCATGTCGGGTGAGCAGCTGCAGGCTCCGCCCGCTCCCGACCCGGCACCCGTCGGATCCTTCGTCCTCGGTGACTCCATCAGCCTGACCGTCGCGCCTACCCTGTCCCGCCTGGGCTACCCCGTGACCGGCCGCGTCGGCCAGACCATCACCTCGGACTTCCTGCACCAGCATCTGGCCTCGTCCACCGCCCAGGAAGCTCCGGCGTGGGTGATCGTCCTCGGCACCAACAACCGCGGAGATGACGCCGACATCGCGCGACTCGAGGAGTGGCTGTCGACCATCAAGGGGCTGCGCAGCGGTCGGCCGCGGCAGCACGTCTACTGGGTCACCCCGCACCGGCCTGACCAGTACAACGGCGGCCTGCGTGACCACGACCTCGACGCCTTCAACGATGCACTGCGGGCCGCGGCCGCTGAGCGACGCTGGCTGCACGTGCTCGACTTCACGACCCCGGCCAGCGAGAACCCCGAGTGGTTCGCCCAGGACGGCGGCCGCCTGCATCCGGGCGAGGAGGGTCAGGCCGCTCTGGCCGCCCTCATCGCGGGGACCGACGCTCCGCTGGCATACCAGCCGAGGGCCATCACCGAACTCACGTGGCCCACCCCCGAGCCCTCCCTCGAACTCACCGAGGAGCAGGAGGTCTACCAGGACCTCGAGTTCTCCAACGAGTGAGCAGTCCAGGCGATCGCATCGCGGCGTCCGCGCTACCTGTCCGTGTCGAGGTCGTCGCGCAGTCGCTCCAGCGAGCCCAGGACCGTGGCACGGTCGGTCGTGTACCAGAACGGCGGCAGGCTCGCGCGAAGCGCGCGACCGTATCGGGCTGTCGCGAGTCGGGAGTCGAGCACGGCGACGACGCCACGGTCGTCAGCGCTGCGGATGAGCCGGCCGGCCCCCTGCGCCAGCAGCAGGCCCGCCTTGGGGACCGAGACCGCCGCGAAGCCCGAGCCCCCGGACTCATCGACGCGACGCTGGCGTGCGGAGACCAGCGGGTCATCCGGGCGCGGGAACGGTATGCGGTCGATGACCACGAGGGAGCACGAGTCCCCCGGCACGTCCACGCCCTGCCATAGCGAGACCGTGCCGAGCAGGGTGGTGTGCGGGTCGTCAGCGAACCGCGATACGAGTCCGGCGACGGCATCACCGCGCTGCTGGATCAGCAGGGGCAGGTCCGGTCGGTCACCGAACCGCACCCGCAGGTACTCCGCTGCTCGTTCGACGCCCCGCCAACTGCTGAACAGGGCCAGCGTACGGCCTCCTGCGGCCTCGATCAGTTCTGCGAGCTCGTCGAGGGCCTCCATCGGCACCCCATCGCGCCCGGGGGGCGGTAGGTCCTTGGCCACGTAGAGGATCCCCTGCTTCGCATGGTCGAACGGGGACCCCACGTCGACGGCCACGGTCGAGTCGTCCAGCCCCACGCTGGCGAGCAGGGAGTCGAACCCACCGCCCACGGTCAGGGTCGCGCTCGTGAGGACGACCGGCCCCTGATCGAACAGGGCAGTTCGGAGCAGACCGGCCACCGAGAGCGGCGCCAGGCGCAGCACCGGGGATCGTCCCCCTCCGCCCTCACCTCCCGGATCGAGCCACACGACATCCTGCGGACCCATACCGAGGAGGTCTCCGGCGACGTCGTGCACCTCCTCCAACGCCCCGGCCGCGCGCTGGCGGGAGGCCTGCGCATCGGGATCGTTGGCGTCGCGCTCCTTGTTGATCTCGGTGATCGCCAGATGCGTCGCGTCGCGGACGGACGTCAGGGCGAGGGTCATGTCACGACCGAACTCCTCGATCCGGGTGGGTCCGGACAGATCGGCCGCCATCATCCGCAGGGCGTCGTCGAGGTCGTCGACCGCGACCTGCAGACGTTCGGCGGTCTCCGGGGCGACCAGACGGCGTGCACCCGACATCGCGCGCTCCGCCGCAACGGCCGACAGCTCCTTCGTGACGGCCTGCGTTGCCCGGTCGACCAGCTCATGGGCCTCGTCGACCACCACCGCGTCATGCTCGGGAAGAACGGGAACGCCCTCGATCGCATCGATCGCGAGCAGTGCGTGGTTCGTCACGACGATGTCGGCCTCCATGGCCTTCGCCCGGTGCTGCGCGGTGAAGCACTCCTCGCCGAACGGGCAGCGCGCCTCCCCGACGCACTCACGGCGCCCGACAGAGAAGGCCCGCCATACCCGTGGGTCGAGCTCATCGGGGTAGTCGTCACGGTCTCCGGTCTCGGTCCCCTCCGCCCAGGCGCGCAGGGCCTTGGCCTGCCGACCGAGTGGGCTGGTCGGGGCATCGAACAGCGCCTCGGAGTCATCGTCGTCGATAGTCGCACCATGCAGTCGCTGCAGGCAGATGTAGTTGTTGCGTCCCTTGAGGACTGCGTAGGTCGCCGGTCGGTCGAGGACCGGCTCCAGAGCCTCGACGACGCGCGGCAGGTCGCGCTCGACCAGCTGACGCTGAAGTGCCAGCGTGGCAGTGGCGATGACAACAGCCTCGTGGTCCCCCTGAGTGGCGTGCAGGGCCGCCGGCACGAGGTAGCCGACGGACTTGCCGGTGCCTGTTCCGGCCTGGATGACGGCGTGGTCATCGTCCCGCAGGGCCTGGGCGATGAGGGCGGTCATCTCCTGCTGCCCGGTGCGCTCCTCACCACCGATGGCCGAGACGACCGCCTCCAGCGCGGCGAGCACGTCATGGGCTGACGGCTCCTCGGAAACCTCACTCACCGGCGTGCTCGATCACCGGATCGGGCGAGTCGACGAGCTCGGCCATCTCCGCAGCCAGTGCCCCCGGCACCTTGGCCCGCAGGAGGGTCCCGGACTCGTCATGCTCCTCGCTGACCACCTCTCCGGTGCGGTGGGCGCGGGAGATGAGGTCGCCGCGCGAGTAGGGCACATGGACGATGACCTCGACCAATCCGGTGGGGAGGTCTCGCTCGATCGCCTCGAGCAGTTCATCGATGCCATGCCCGGTGCGGGCCGAGACGACGATGGAGTGGGGCTCACGTCGCAGCAGCCGGGCCAGTACCTCGGGATCGGCGAGGTCGGACTTGTTCACGACGATCAGCTCGGGGATGTCAGCAGCCTCGATCTCCGCCAGGACCTCGCGCACTGCGGCGATCTGGTCCTCTGGCGCCTCATCAGATCCGTCGACCACATGGAGGACGAGGTCCGCATCGCGCACCTCCTCGAGAGTGGATCGGAAGGCCTCGACGAGCTGGTGGGGAAGGTGCCGGACGAACCCGACGGTGTCGGCCAGCGTGTACTCGCGTCCTCCGGGGGTCCGCGTCTTGCGGACCGTCGGGTCGAGGGTCGCGAAGAGCGCATTCTCGACGAGCACACCGGCTCCGGTGAGCCGGTTGAGCAGGCTGGACTTGCCGGCATTGGTGTAGCCCGCGATCGCCACAGCAGGCGTGCCGGAGCGGTGTCTGGAGGCCCGCTGCGTGGTGCGGGCGGTCTCCATCTCACGGATCTGCTTGCGCAGTTTGGCCATCTGGGAGCGGATGCGACGACGGTCCGTCTCGATCTTCGTCTCACCGGGGCCACGGGTGCCCACGCCCCCGCCACCGGAACCACCGCCGCCGGCTCCACCGCCCTGGCGGGAGAGGGACTCGCCCCAGCCGCGCAGGCGCGGCAGGAGATACTGCATCTGGGCCAGGCTCACCTGCGCCTTGCCCTCCCGACTCTTGGCGTGCTGGGCGAAGATGTCCAGAATCAGCCAGGTGCGGTCGACGACCTTCACCTTGACGACGTCCTCCAGCTGGCGCAGCTGACCGGGAGTCAGTTCGCCATCGCAGATGACGGTGTCAGCGCCGGTGCCCACGACGATGTCGCGCAGTTCACGCGCCTTGCCCGAACCCAGGTACGTCGCCGGATCCGGGGAGTCGCGACGCTGGATCACGCCCTCGAGGACGACCGAGCCGGCCGTCTCCGATAGCAGGGCGAGCTCGCGCATGGACCGTTCGGCCTGCGCGAGGGTGCCCTCGGTCCAGACCCCGGCGAGCACGACCCGCTCGAGCCGGACCTGCCGGTACTCGACCTCGGTGATGTCCTCGAGCTCGGTTGACAGTCCCGAGACACGGCGCAGGGCCTGACGGTCCTCGAGGTCGAGCATGCCGGTGTCGACGTCCTCGTCGAGGTCGTCGCGCCACGTGTCATCGCGATCGGCGGGCGGGTGTGTGTCCATCGCGACCAAGGGTGTCACGCGGTGCCGGCTGGCGTGCGCCCGCATCCGCAGGACGTCCTCCAGCCGCGAGGCCCGGTGCATCCGTCATGACGAATACCCTCATGGCATGAACACTCGATTCCTCGGCGATCTGGCCGTGAGCGCCCTCGGTCTCGGCTGCATGCCGATGTCCTCGCACTACGGCCCGTCCGAGGACGCCAACTCGACCGCGACTCTCGAGCAGGCCCTCGCCCTGGGTATCACTTTCTGGGACACCGCGGCGGTCTATGGCCACGGCCACAACGAGGAGCTGCTAGCCCCGCTGGTCGCCCGCCAGCGCGACCGGATCGTCCTGGCCACCAAGTTCGGCATCGACAAGGACGGCTCCCTGGACGGATCCCCTGCGGCGACCAGACGATCGATCGACGAGAGCCTCGCGAGACTCGGGGTCGACCACGTCGACCTGTGGTACCTGCACCGAGTCGATCCGGCCACGCCGATCGAGGAGACGGTGGGAGCGATGGCCGAAGCCGTTGAGGCCGGCAAGGTGCGGCATCTCGGACTCTCCGAGGCCAGTGCCGAGTCTCTCCGTCGGGCCCATGCGGTGCATCCCATCACCGCCCTGCAGAGCGAGTGGTCGCTGTGGACGCGGGACCTTGAGCCAGAGGTACTGCCTGTCGCGCGGCAACTGGGCATCGGGATCGTCCCCTACAGCCCGCTCGGGCGCGGCATGCTCACCGGCGCCCTCACAGGCCGCGACAGCCTCGATGAAGGAGACCGCCGACTCCAGACACCGCGCTTCTCCGAGGAGAACTTCGACCACAACCGTCACCTCGTCACCGTGCTGGAGGAGGTGGGCGCCGGGCTCGGCTACACCGCCGGGCAGGTGGCACTCGCGTGGGTCCTGGCGCAGGGCGACGACGTCGTGCCGATTCCTGGAACGCGCTCGGTGCCACATCTGGAGGAGAACGCTGCTGCCGTCGACATCCGCCTCAGCGACGGGGACCTCGCGCGGATCGAGGCGGCGATGGCCGCTGTCCAGGGCGGCCGCTACCCCGGTGAGCACAGGTACGGGGACTCCCCGCCCCTGCGGCAGTGACCTACCTCGGCAGCAGGACCGTGCCGCGGGCCACCAGCTCGGCCGGCCCGGTCATCAGGAGCACACCGCTTTCAGTCTCGGTCACCGCGAGCGTTCCGCCGGGGACGTCGACCCGATAGGTCGTCTCCCCCGTCACCTCCGGTTCGACCTGCCGACGCGCAGCCCAGGCCACCGCGCATGCCCCCGTGCCGCAGGAGAGGGTCTCGCCCACTCCGCGCTCATGCACCCGCATCTCGACGTGCCGTGGGCCGACCACGTGGACGAACTCCACATTCGCGCCCTCCGGAAAGGCCGAGGGCGGCGTGATCGGAGGCGCAGACAGCAGGTCGCCAGCCTGATCCAGGTCGTCGACGAAGAGCACCGCGTGCGGGTTCGGTGCGACGACCGCGGTGGCCTCCCACTGGCGATCGCCCACGTCGACCACCGCACCCGCCATGGAGTCCGGGGACGACGCAACACCCATGTCGATCGTGATGGACCCGTCGGGGTTGAGCACAGTGCTGCGCAGGCCGCCGCGGGTACCGATGACGACCTCGGCTTCGGTGACGAGGCCGCTCGCGTGCAGATACCGCGCGAAGACGCGGGCGCCGTTGCCGCACATCTCGGCGATGGAGCCATCAGCGTTGCGGTAGTCCATGAAGTACTCAGCCAGGCTCGCCCATTCGGCGAATTCGGGCAGGTGCTCGGTCCGCACGACGCGCAGGATCCCGTTGGCCCCGATCCCGACGTGACGATCGCACAGCCACTGCACCTGCGGCCCGGTCAGGTCGAGCCGGCCCTCGACGTCCGGGAGGATGACGAAGTCATTGCCGGTGCCATGCCCCTTGATGAAGGGCAACTCGCGGTTCATC
>JAURME010000030.1 GCA_030830865.1 Candidatus Nanopelagicales bacterium
CGGTCGGTGCGTCGTTCTGCCATGGAGCCGACATCGACGGCCGGGATGGCGAGGAAGTCCAGGACGTATGCCACGGGTGCGCCGTGGAAGTTCCCGTTGCTGCTGACGGTGCCGTCATGAAGGACGACCGGGTTGTCGATCGCGGCGGCGAGTTCACGCTCGGCCACGGTCTGCGCGTATGTGATCGTGTCGCGCAGGCCGCCGGTCACCTGCGGGGCGCAGCGCAAGGAGTAGGCGTCCTGCACGCGGGAATCACCTACCTTGTGGGAGGCGACGATGCCGGAGCCAGCCAGCGCCCGGAACATGTTCGCGGCGCTCACAGCCTGACCGGGATGGGGTCGCAGCGGCTCGTGCAGCTCGGGTCGGAACGGGCTGTCGGTACCGAGCAGTCCCTCGACGCTCATCGCCGCGGTGAGGTCGGCGACGTCGGCCAGACGCTCGAGATCCTCGATCGCGAGGATCAGCATCCCGAGCATCCCGTCCGTCCCGTTGATGAGCGCGAGCCCCTCCTTCTCGTGGAGCTCGACGGGCTCGATATCGGCAGCGGTCAGGAGTTCGGGAACCGGTCGCTCGACGCCGTCGGCACCGACGGCGCGACCCTCGCCCATGAGGACGAGGGCGCAGTGCGCCAGGGGTGCAAGGTCGCCACTGCAGCCGAGGGAGCCGAACTCATGCACCACGGGAGTGATCTGCGCATTGAGCAGTGCAGCCAACGTCTCGGCCACCACCGGACGCGCCCCCGTGTGACCGCTGCACAGTGTCTTGAGGCGCAGGAGCATCAGCGCCCGGACCACCTCGGTTTCCACGACCGGCCCCATCCCGGCGGCATGCGAGCGCACGAGGGATCGCTGCAGCTGCACGCGCTGGTCCATGGGGATGTGGGTGTTGGCGAGGGCGCCGAAACCCGTGGACACCCCGTAGGCGGGGGTGTCGGATTCGGCGAGCGCCTCGATCTGGGCACGGCTGCGGGCCATCGCGTCGTGGGCCTCGGGCGTGATCTCCACGCGGGCCCCGTCGCGCGCCACGGCGATGACGTCGTCGATCGTCATGCCGTGCGTGGAGATCCGAACGACGTCAGCGCTCATCGACTGCCCTTCTCACGGGCGCGCCACCGCGCCACACCTGATGGATGAGATCCACTCCTGGACGGTAGGCCAGGTGGATCGGGTCGGGGGCGTCGAGGACGACGAGGTCCGCGCGCGCACCGACCTCGATTCGGCCGATGTCGCTGCGGCGCAACGCTCGAGCGCCGCCGACCGTTGCAGCGGTCAGCGCCTCCGCAGGAGTCATGTGCATGTCGCGCACGGCCACGGCGATGCAGAACGGCATGCTCGTGGTGAAGCTCGAACCCGGATTGCAGTCGGTGGCCAGGGCGACGTTGACGCCGGAGTCGATCAGCCGCCGGGCATCGGGGTAGGGGGAGCGGGTGGAGAACTCCGCGCCCGGCAGTAGGGTCGCGACGGTGCCGGAGTCGGCCAGCGCCGCGACGTCGTCGTCATCCAGATGGGTGCAGTGGTCGGCGGACGCAGCGCCCATCTCGACCGCGACCTGCACTCCCGGACCGTGCTGCAGCTGGTTCGCGTGCACCCGAGGCGCGAGGCCGGCACCGATGCCTGCAGTGAGGATCGCCCGGGCCTGATCGGCGTCGAAGGCCCCGCGATCGCAGAAGACGTCCACCCAGCGGGCATGCGGGGCACAGGCATCGAGCATCGTTCCGGTGACGAGGGCGACGTAACCCGCAGGATCGTCGGCGAACTCCGGTGCGACGACGTGTGCGCCGAGGTAGGTCGTCTCGTGGGTGAACTCGCGCGCGATCCGCAGGGACCTGGACTCGTCATGGGTGGTGAGTCCATAACCGGACTTGATCTCGAATGTGGTGCTGCCGCTGCGCAGCAGTTCACGGGTGAGTCGGTCGACGTTGGCGCGCAGCTCCTCGTCGCTTGCGGCCCGAGTCGCGGTGACCGTGCTGCGGATGCCGCCCGCGGAGTACGGCTGCCCGCTCATGCGCGCAGCGAACTCCGCGGAGCGCTCACCGGCGAACACCAGATGGGCGTGGCTGTCCACGAACCCGGGGATCACCGCACGGCCGTCGACGTCGAGCCGGGCGTCGGCCTCCGGTGCGTCGTTCGCTGAACCCACCCATGCGATGCGATCCCCGTCGAGGATGACCGCCGCGCCGCGCACGTCACCGATATCGGCCTGCGTCGAGAGCAGCCCGATCCCGGTGATCAGCGTGGACGTCATGGA
Source organism: Candidatus Nanopelagicales bacterium (assembly GCA_030830865.1). GTDB lineage: Bacteria > Actinomycetota > Actinomycetes > S36-B12 > S36-B12 > UBA10649. The sequence continues at coordinate 2,248 of JAURME010000030.1, forward strand.
TGGACTGTGCCCTACTGCGCTTCCGCCGTCTCGCGCATCGGCACACGCACCCCGCGCTCGCCAGCGACCTCGAGGGCCTCGTCGTATCCGGCATCGCAGTGACGGATGACACCCATGCCGGGATCGTTCGTCAGGACCCGATTGAGCTTCTCGGCAGCAAGGGCGGTGCCATCGGCGACGCTGACCTGTCCGGCATGGATGGAGCGACCCATGCCGACGCCGCCGCCGTGGTGGATCGACACCCACGAAGCCCCCGAGGAGACGTTGAGCATCGCGTTGAGCAGCGGCCAGTCCGCGATCGCATCGGAGCCGTCGATCATCGCCTCGGTCTCGCGGTAGGGGGAGGCGACGGAGCCGCAGTCGAGGTGGTCGCGACCGATGACGATCGGGGCGCTGACCTCGCCGCGCGCGACGAGGTCGTTGAATGCCGCGCCGGCCCTGTCGCGCTCGCCGTAGCCGAGCCAGCAGATGCGCGCGGGCAGGCCCTGGAAGGCGACGCGCTCCTGGGCCATCGTGATCCAGCGGCGCAGGTGGTCGTTCTCGGGGAAGAGGTCGAGCACCGCCCGGTCGGTGCGGGCGATGTCCTTCGGGTCGCCGGAGAGTGCGGCCCACCGGAAGGGGCCCTTGCCCTCGCAGAAGAGGGGTCGGATGTAGGCGGGTATGAAGCCGGGGAAGTCGAAGGCGCGCGAGTAGCCGCCCTTGCGCGCCTCGTCCCGGATCGAGTTGCCGTAGTCGAAGACCTCGGCGCCGGCGTCCATGAAGTCGACCATTGCCTCGACGTGCTTGGCCATCGAGGCCTGCGCGCGGTCGGTGAACTCCTCGGGCTTCTTGTCCGCGTACTCACGTGCATCGCCGAGGTCGATGCCCTCCGGGATGTAGTACAGCGGGTCATGCGCTGACGTCTGGTCGGTGACGATGTCGACCTCCACACCGCGTCGGAGCAGTTCTGGAAGGACGGTGGCGGCATTGCCGACAAGGCCGACGGAGAGGGCCGTGCGCTCGCGCCTGTAGCGCGTGACGCGATCGATCGCGTCGTCGAGATCGTCGGCGATCTCGTCGAGGTAGCGCGTCTCCACCCGACGCCGCAGCCGAGACGGATCGATGTCGATGATCAGGCAGGTGCCCTCGTTCATGGTCACCGCCAGGGGCTGTGCGCCGCCCATGCCACCGCAGCCGGCGGTGACCGTCAGCGTGCCGGCCAGGGTGCCTCCGAATCGCTTCGCGGCCACCGCCGCGAAGGTTTCGTAGGTGCCCTGCAGGATGCCCTGGGTGCCGATGTAAATCCACGACCCGGCAGTCATCTGGCCATACATTGTCAATCCGAGGTGCTCGAGCCGGCGGAACTCCGGCCAGGTGGCCCAGTCGCCGACGAGGTTGGAGTTGGCGAGGAGCACCCGGGGTGCCCACTCGTGCGTGCGGAAAACGCCGACGGGTCGTCCGGACTGCACGAGCATCGTCTCGTCGTCCTTCAACGTCGTGAGGGTGCGCACCATCGCGTCGAAGGAGTTCCAGTCGCGCGCGGCCTTCCCGGTGCCGCCGTAGACGACGAGCTCGTCGGGATGCTCGGCGACCTCGGGGTCGAGGTTGTTCATGAGCATGCGCAGGGCGGCCTCCTGCGGCCAGCCCTGAGCGGTGAGCGTGGTGCCGCGGGCAGCACGGACGGGGCGCGGGCCGGAGAGCGTCGTCATGGATCCATGGAAGTCCCGGGCGACGGGTGCGGGAAGCCTCGTCCGGGTATTAGTGTCTGGAATACCAGACACTTCAGGAGGGGAATGACGGCTCGTATCCCGGCGGCAGAGCGCACGCTCGCCATCCTGCAGGCCCTCGCTGCGGCGCAGGGACCGGTCTCCGCCGCTGCGCTCGCCCGGGATCTCGGCATCCCGCGCTCGTCGGTCTACCAACTCCTCGAGGTGCTCAGGGAGAGCGGCTTCGTCGCCCACCTGGCCGACGAGCGGCGGTGGCGGCTCGGCCTGACGGCCTTCGAGGTGGGATCCGCCTTTCTGCGTCGTGATCCGATCGAGCGAGTGGCGCAACCGTTGCTGCGCAGCCTCGTCGACTCGGCGCCGATCCCGGTCGTCGCGCACCTGGGCGTCGTCGAGGGCCACGAGACCGTCTACCTGCTGAAGGAGCAGTCCGAGCGGCTCGTCACGACCGTGACCGACGTCGGGTTGCGGCTGCCTGCGGCGCTGACCGCCTCGGGGCGAGCAGTCCTGGCCTGCCTTCCGCGGGCACAGGTCCGGGCGCAGATGTCGGCACGGGGTGCCTTCGTGAACCGAACCGGCCTCGGGCCGCAGACGCTGGCCGCGTTGAATGAACTCCTCGGCCAGGAGCGGCGGCGGGGGTTCGCGGAGGAGGATGGCTTCATCACCGAGGGATTCGCATCCGTGGCTGTCGCGGTGTCCACGGGCAGTCCATCGTCCACTGCCGCAGTGGGGCTCACGTTCCGGGCGACCGATGCGGATTCGGTGCGTCGCTCACGGTTGGCGGTCGCCGCGCGACGATGCGCGAACGACCTCGAGCATCGCCTCCCCGCGACAGGATGAGGCCCTAGGCTCGGTCCATGGTGAACGATCCCGTCGTGCTCACTGACGAGCAGATCGAGGACTTCCATCGCGACGGCGTCCTCGTGGTTCGCGGTCTGTTCTCTCCTGATGAGGTCGTCACGATCGAGCGCGGCATCGAGAGGGTGCTCGCCGAGCCCGGCCCCATGTTCAAGCTCGCCAGTCAACCGGATGATCCGGGGAGATTCGTCGAGGACTTCTGCCGCTGGCAGGACATCGAGGAGATCGAGCAGATCGCGCGCACGTCGCAGGCGGCGGACGTTGCGAGGCAGCTCATGGGCGGCAGCAGCGTCCGGCTGTTCCATGACCATGTGCTGGTCAAGGAGCCGTTCACGGCAGCCGTCACGCCCTGGCACCAGGACCAGCCGTACTACAACGTCGATGGCCTGCAGAACGTCTCCCTCTGGGCCCCGGTCGACCCGGTCGCGCTGGAGTCGACATTGGAGTTCCACGCGGGTTCACACCGCATGGGCTGGCTGATGCCCCGCACCTTCATGGACAACGAGGCCAAGTGGTTTCCCGAGGGCTCCCTCAGTGAGATTCCCGACATCGAGTCCGATCGAGATTCCTACGACGTCGTCCGCTGGGAGATGCAGCCTGGCGATGCCGTCTTCTTCCACATGCTCACGACCCACCATTCCTATGGTGTGCCCGGCCCGAACCGCCGCCGTGCGTTCTCGCTGCGGTTCCTCGGCGACGACATGGTTCACGCTCCACGCACCTGGGTGACGTCGCCGAACTTCGACGGACTGGACCTGCAGATCCCGGCGGGCGCGCCGATGGACCACGAGCTCTTCCCACTCCTGCGAGGCTGACGAGGTGACGGACGACCCGCGGTGGCCGCGCGCGAGTGCCTGGCTCGGCTCCGGTGCGGGCGGCTCCGCCGAGCTGGGTGTGCTCGGTGTCCCGGCGCATCGCACCTCCATCAGCCCCTCCCGCGCCGATCTCACCCCGCCGGCCATCCGGGAGGCGCTCGCCCGCTACTCCACCTATTCGTGGAGCCACGATGTCGACGTCGCTGATCTCGCGGCCGTCGACCTCGGTGACGTCGACGAGCCGGACGGGCCGGAGGGTGAGGCCCGGGTCATGGCAGCAGCCGGGGCGGCGGTCCGGCTGCTCGTCGCCCTCGGTGGCGACAACTCCATCACGTACCCGGTCATGGCCGGGCGCGTCGGTGCCGCGCTGCCTAGTGCAGGCCTCATCACGCTCGACGCGCACCACGACCTGCGTGACGGCGAAAGCAACGGGTCCCCGGTGCGACGCCTCGTGGAGGCCGGGCTCGCGGGCGCGCGCGTCGTGCAGATCGGTATCAACGACTTCTCCAACTCCCGCGAGTACGCGGCGCGTGCCCGGGAGTTCGGCATCACGGTCATCACGCGCGACACGTTGCGCCGCAGGCCGATCGGAGACGTCATGGTCGAGGCCCTCGGCATCGCCGGCTCCGGAGGTGGGCCGATCCACGTCGACCTCGACGTGGACGTGTGCGACCGGGCCGCCGTCCCAGCCTGTCCGGCGGCAGCGCCGGGTGGCCTCTCAGCGGATGAGATGCGCCAGGTCGCCTTCCACGCCGGGCGGTCACCGCGGGTCACGTCGATCGACATCACCGAGATCGACGCCTCCATCGATGCACCGGACCAGCGGACGGTCCGGCTGGGGGCGCTGCTGATCCTGGAGGCTGCGGCGGGACTCGCCCTGCGACAGCGCTGAGACCTGCTCAGGCCACCCCCCGTGGAGGCCACCCTCCATGACACCCGGCAGGCATCGGGACCTTTGTTGTGATGTAGATCACATTTGGTCGACACTCCTCGGGGGAATGTTCCGGGAAGGCGCGCCGTTGTCTTTCTTAGTTGAGTCGATCCGGCTCAAAGGTTGTGAGCCTGCTGTTGCAACTCACGCCGGCGAGGAGGACACTCACGAGAAGACGTCCCGGGTGACCGGGAACCGGTACCCGGAGATCCGGGGAACAACAACGAAGGAGCACCACCACCATGGCACGAGCAGTGGGTATCGACCTGGGCACGACCAACTCGGTCGTCACGGTCCTCGAGGGCGGCGAGCCCGTCGTCATCGCCAATGCGGAGGGCGCCCGGACCACCCCGTCCGTTGTCGCCTTCGCGAAGAACGGAGAGGTCCTGGTCGGCGAGGTCGCCAAGCGCCAGGCCGTCACCAACGTCGACCGCACCGTGCGGTCCGTCAAGCGCCACATGGGCACGAACTGGACCATCGACATCGATGGCAAGGCCTACACCGCGCAGGAGATCAGCGCCCGCACGCTGATGAAGCTCAAGAGGGACGCCGAGGCGTACCTGGGTGAGGACGTCACCGACGCCGTCATCACGGTCCCCGCGTACTTCTCCGACTCCGAGCGCCAGGCCACCAAGGAGGCCGGCGAGATCGCTGGGCTGAACGTCCTCCGCATCATCAACGAGCCGACCGCAGCCGCTCTGGCGTACGGCCTGGATAAGGGCGACGTCGAGCAGACGATCCTCGTGTTCGACCTCGGTGGCGGCACGTTCGACGTGTCCCTGCTGGAGATCGGCGACGGAGTCGTCGAGGTCAAGGCCACGAGCGGTGACAACCACCTCGGTGGCGACGACTGGGACAACAAGGTCGTCGACTGGATGGTGACGCAGTTCAAGAACGCGCACGGCGTCGACCTGTCCAAGGACAAGATGGCCATGCAGCGTCTGCGCGAGGCGGCGGAGAAGGCGAAGATCGAGCTGTCCAGCTCGATGCAGACCTCCATCAACCTGCCGTACATCACCGCCAGCGCTGAGGGCCCGCTCCACCTTGAGGAGACCCTCACCCGCGCGCAGTTCGAGTCGATGACGGCCGACCTGCTCGAGCGCACCAAGGCCCCCTTCCAGGCGGTCATGAAGGACGCTGGCATCTCGATCGACAAGATTGATCAGGTCGTCCTCGTCGGAGGCTCAACCCGCATGCCCGCGGTCACGGAGCTCGTCAAGGACGAGACCGGCCGGGAGCCGAACAAGAGCGTGAACCCGGACGAGGTCGTCGCCATCGGCGCGGCTCTCCAGGCCGGTGTGCTCAAGGGTGAGGTGAAGGACGTCCTCCTGCTCGACGTGACCCCGCTGTCGCTGGGCATCGAGACCAAGGGCGGCGTCATGACCAAGCTCATCGAGCGCAACACGACGATCCCGACCAAGCGCTCGGAGATCTTCACGACGGCAGACGACAACCAGCCGTCTGTGCTCATCCAGGTCTACCAGGGTGAGCGTGAGATGGCGGCCTACAACAAGCGCCTCGGCACGTTCGAGCTGACCGGCCTGCCGCCGGCTCCGCGCGGCGTCCCGCAGATCGAGGTCGCCTTCGACATCGACGCCAACGGCATCGTGCACGTGACCGCCAAGGATCAGGCCACGGGCAAGGAGCAGTCGATGACGATCTCCGGCGGCAGCGCGCTGTCGAAGGAGGAGGTCGACCGCATGATGCGTGAGGCCGAGCAGCACGCCGAGGAGGACAAGGCCCGTCGCGAGGAGATCGAGGTCAAGAACAGCGCGGAGGCGCTGGTCTACCAGACCGAGAAGTTCCTCGCCGACAACGCCGACAAGGTCCCGGCTGACGCCAAGGCCAATGTCGACGGTCCACTCGACGAGCTGAAGAAGGCCATCGAGGCCAACGACATCCCCGGCATGCGTGCGGCGACCGACAAGGTCGCGCAGGCCAGCCAGGCCCTCGGCGCAGCCATGTACACGATGGCGCAGGAGGCCGGTGGCTCCGAGCAGGCAGCTGACGAGGCCGCGGACATGTCCGAAGACGACGTCATCGACGCCGAGATCGTGGATGAGGGCGATTCCAAGTGAGCGAAGAGGAGTTCCAGGGCCCGCGCGTGACCGACAAGCGTCGCGTGGATCCGGACTCCGGTGAGGTGCGCCAGCCTCATCCGGCTGGCGCACCGGACCCTCTCCTCGAGGAGGCCGTCGAGGCGGCCCTCGTCGAGGCCGAGGTCAGTGAGGCCGAGCACAAGCTGGCCGAGCTCACCGCGGATCTGCAGCGAGTGCACGCGGAATACGCCAACTATCGCAAGCGCGTCGAGCGTGACCGGGAGCTGATCAAGGAGAACGCCATCGGTGGCGTCCTCGGCGAACTGCTCTCCGTTCTCGACGACATCGATCGGGCCCGTCAGCATGATGAGCTCGAGGGAGCCTTCAAGTCCGTCGGCGAGGCACTGGAGACCACCGTGTCCCGCCTGGGCCTGGAGAGGTTCGGGGCAGCCGGGGAGGCATTCGACCCCAACGTCCACGAGGCTCTCACCCACGAGGCGTCGGACGAGGTATCCGAGCCGACCGTGGTGGCCGTGTACCAACCCGGCTACCGCTACTCCGACCGCGTTCTGCGACCGGCCCGGGTAGCCGTGGCCGGAGACGCCTGAGGGGTCACCCGACGGCGTAACAGCTTGACGCACAGCAGGAACGAAGAACGAGGTAGGAGAACGTGAACAAGGACTGGCTGGAGAAGGACTTCTACGCCGAGCTCGGCGTGGCCAAGGACGCCAGCGCCGACGAGATCAAGAAGAAGTACCGCAAGCTCGCCCGTGAACTTCACCCGGACAAGAACCCAGGTGACAAGGCGGCAGAGGATCGCTTCAAGAAGGTCTCCGAGGCATATGACGTCCTCCACGACGATGCCAAGCGCAAGGAGTACGACGAGGCCCGGTCCCTGTTCGCCGGAGGAGGCTTCCGGCCCGGCGGTGGAGGATTCGGTGGCGGCGGTTTCGGCGGCGGTGGCTACCAGCAGTACGACGTCAACATGGAAGACCTCTTCGGTGACGACTCCGGTGGCTTCGGGGACTTCCTGGGCGGCATCTTCAACCGTGGGCGGGGCGGCGGCCGGTCGCCGCAGCCCCGCCGCGGTCAGGACCTCGAGAGCTCGCTGACGCTGTCGTTCGACGACGCCCTGGACGGTGTCACCGTCCCGCTTCGCCTGTCGACTGACGCGCCCTGCAGCTCGTGCCACGGCACGGGAGCCAAGGCCGGCACCGTGCCGCGCATGTGCCCCACGTGTGACGGGTCTGGCCAGACCTCCCGCAACCAGGGTGGCTTCGCCTTCGCCGAGCCGTGCGTCACCTGCCGTGGTCGCGGGCTCTTCGTCGACGACCCGTGCCCGAGCTGCCAGGGCTCCGGACGCGGCCTGAGCTCCCGCACCGTCCAGGCCCGCATCCCGGCCGGAGTCAAGAACGGCGCCCGGATCCGGCTGAAGGGCAAGGGCGGCAAGGGCGAGCGTGGGGGCCCGAACGGCGACCTGCTCGTCGACATCACGGTGTCCAAGCACCCGGTCTTCGACCGCAAGGGCGACAACGTGACGGTGACCGTGCCGGTGACCTTCACCGAGGCGGCACTCGGCGGCGAGATCTCGGTGCCCACCCCCCGAGGTGGCTCCGTCAAGCTCAAGCTCCCGGCCGGGACGAGCAATGGCCGCACGATGCGGGTCAAGGGCAAGGGCATCCGTCGCAAGGACGGCACCAACGGAGATCTCCTCGTCACCATCGATGTCGCTGTCCCGCAGAACCTCTCGAGCGAGGCCCGCGAGGCACTCCAGGCCTACGCCGCGCAGACCCGGGACCATGACCCGCGCAAGGACCTGTTCACTATGGCCGGTGAGCCAGCTCCGGAGAGTGCGTCGTGACTGCGGCGACGGGAGGACTCCCTGAGTCCTCTGCTGCAGCCGTGCGGCTGCCCGAGCGCACCGGATACGCGGTCACCGATGACGCTCCGCTCTACGCGATCTCGGTCGCGGCGCAGCTCGCCGGCCTTCACCCGCAGACGCTGCGGCAATACGACCGTCTCGGTCTTGTGACGCCGAGGCGTGTCGGCGGCCGTAATCGGCTCTACTCGGCGAACGACGTCGCGCGGCTCCGTGAGATCGCGGACCTGTCCTCTCAGGGCCTGTCCCTCGAGGGCATCCGCCGGATCCTGGAGCTGCAGGAGGAGGTGCGGATCCTCCGTCTGCGGCTGGAGGAGTTCCACCGCGAGAAGTCATCGACATCACTGGTCGTCTGGCGACCGAACCGCAACCGACAGGCTTAGATCGCAGAAGGAAAGCAAGGACATGGACATTCAATTCACCACCAAGAGCCAGGATGCGCTCGGCGCGGCGGTTCGCATCGCCGCGGCCAACGGCAACCCGCAAGTCGAGCCCATCCACCTGCTCGACTCCCTGCTCCAGCAGGGTGAGGGCATCGCCACCGCGCTGCTCGGGGCCGTCGGAGTCGACGTGCGGGCCTTCACCGCCCAGGTGCGTCAGGCGCTCTCCTCGTTGCCGTCGGCTCAGGGCTCCAGCGTCTCTGCTCCTCAGCTGAGTCAGGCCTCCTACAAGGTGATCAACGCTGCGCAGGAGTTGGCCAAGGAGCGCGGCGACGAGTACGTCAGCACCGAGCACCTGCTCATCGCCCTCGCGAAGGACGGTGGCCCGGGTGTCAGCGACCGGCTGAACCAGGTCGGCGCGAATCCAACCGCGCTCATGGAGGCGCTCGAGAAGGTGAGGGGGAGTGCTCGCGTGACCACTCAGGATCCGGAAGGCTCGTTCCAGGCGCTGGAGAAGTACGGAGTCGACCTGACCGCGCGTGCGCGTGAGGGCAAGATCGACCCGGTCATCGGCCGTGACGAGGAGGTGCGCCGGACCATCCAGGTGCTCTCCCGTCGCACCAAGAACAATCCGGTGCTCATCGGTGAGCCCGGCGTCGGCAAGACCGCTGTCGTCGAGGGTCTCGCCCGTCGCATCGTCGAGGGCGACGTCCCCCTGTCGCTGCAGGGCAAGACGCTCATCTCCCTGGACCTCGGCGCCATGGTCGCCGGTGCGAAGTACCGCGGCGAGTTCGAGGAGCGGCTCAAGGCCGTGCTCGATGAGATCAAGGATTCCGACGGTCAGATCGTCACCTTCATCGACGAGCTGCACACCGTCGTCGGCGCTGGCGCCGGTGGTGAGGGCGCGATGGACGCGGGCAACATGCTCAAGCCCATGCTCGCCCGCGGTGAGCTCCGCATGATCGGTGCGACAACGCTCGACGAGTACCGCCAGTACATCGAGAAGGACGCCGCCCTCGAGCGCCGTTTTCAGCAGGTGTTCGTCTCCCAGCCGTCCGTTGAGGACACCATCTCGATCCTGCGCGGCATCAAGGAGAAGTACGAGGCGCACCACAAGGTCGTAATCGCCGACTCCGCGCTCGTGGCTGCCGCGACCCTCTCCGACCGCTACATCACCTCTCGCTTCCTGCCGGACAAGGCCATCGACCTGATGGACGAGGCCGCGTCGCGTCTGCGCATGGAGATCGACTCCTCACCCGTCGAGATCGACATCCTGCAGCGCGCCGTCGACCGCCTCCGAATGGAGGAGATGGCGGTTGCGAAGGAGACCGACGAGGCCTCTGTCGCGCGGCTGGACAAGATCCGCCAGGAGATCGCCGACAAGGACGAGGAGCTCTCCGGTCTGCGTGCCCGCTGGGACGCGGAGAAGGGGGGCCTCGACCGCATCGGCGAGCTGAAGGTGCTGATCGACGACCTGCGCGCTACGGCCGAGAAGGCCCAGCGCGCCGGCGACTTCGAGCAGGCGTCGCGCATCCTCTACTCCGAGATCCCGACCTTCGAGGAGGAGCTCGAGCGCGTCACCGCTGAGGTGAACGAGCGGGAGGCGACCATGGTCAAGGAGGAGGTCACCGCCGACGACGTCGCTGAGGTGGTCGCCGCCTGGACCGGCATCCCGTCCGGCCGGCTCATGGAGGGCGAGACGCAGAAGCTCCTGCGCATGGAGGAGGAGCTCGGCAGGCGCGTCATCGGCCAGGGCGAGGCCGTCCGCGAGGTGTCCGACGCTGTGCGTCGTGCCCGTGCTGGCATTGCCGACCCGAACCGACCCACCGGCTCGTTCCTGTTCCTCGGCCCAACGGGCGTGGGCAAGACCGAGTTGGCCAAGGCGCTCGCGGAGTTCCTGTTCGACGACGAGCGAGCGATGGTGCGCATCGACATGAGCGAATACTCCGAGAAGCACTCGGTGTCACGTCTCGTCGGTGCGCCTCCCGGCTACGTCGGCTACGAGGAGGGTGGGCAGCTCACCGAGGCGGTGCGTCGCCGCCCCTACTCGGTGATCCTGCTCGACGAGGTCGAGAAGGCGCACCCGGAGGTCTTCGACATCCTGCTGCAGGTGCTCGACGACGGTCGGCTCACCGACGGGCAGGGCCGCACGGTCGACTTCCGCAACGTCATCCTCATCCTCACGTCGAACATGGGGTCACAGTTCCTCATCGACACGGAGATGCCGTACGAGGAGCGCACGGACAAGGTGCTCGAGGTCGTGCGCATGCAGTTCCGACCGGAGTTCCTGAACCGGCTCGACGGCATGGTGATGTTCGAGCCTCTTGACCGCGAGGAGCTCAGCCGCATCACCGGCATCCAGATCGAGCAGTTGCAGCAGCGGCTGGCTGATCGACGCATCGTGATCGAGATGACCGACGAGGCCAAGCAGTGGCTCGTCAACAAGGGCTTCGACCCGGTCTACGGCGCGCGCCCGCTGCGTCGCCTGGTGCAGACCGCGGTCGGGGACAAGCTCGCCAAGGCGATCCTCGCAGGCGAGGTGCACGACGGCAGCACGGTGCTGATCGGCACCGAGCCCGACGGCGCGGATCTGACCCTCACGGTCGCCCGCGACTGACCCTCTTGTCCGATCCCCTCGATGCTGCGGCAGCAGGGGTGCGGAATCCTGTGATTCCTGCGCCTCTACTGCCGCAGCATTCGCATGTCAGGGCTGGTGGTGCGGAGCGGGGCGCTTCCGGAGACCGGCGGCACGCAGGGCGCGCACGATGGTGCGCGAGTCCACCGGACGAGCGCCCTCGGCGATCGCGCAGTCACGGAGTTCCTCGGTCACGTCGTAGTGGTCGCCCTGGAAGGCGCGGGGCGGGAGGTCCAGTCGCGCCGCGAAGTCCTGCAGCTCCGCGATCGACGTGTCGCTGATCAGGTGCGCCCACATGCGCCCGCGCCAGGGCCAGTGGGCCTCGTCGACCAGGATCGCCATCAGGTCAGGCCCTTCTCCAGTCGCTCCAGGGCCTCGTGCAGCACCGCGGGCTGCTTGCAAAAGGCCCACCGCACATAGGGGGCGCCGATCTCCGGGTCGTCGCACAGCGCCTGGTGGGGGATGGCGACGACGCCGGCTCGTTGCGGCAGGTCGCGGCAGAAGGCAAGACCGTCCTCGTAGCCGAAGCGCCCGATGTCGGTGGTGAGGAAGTAGGTGCCCTGGCTCATGAGCACCCCGAACCCGAGTTCCGCGAGTCCACCCGCGAGCAGGTCGCGCTTCGCGGACAGATCTGAGCGGAACTCGGTGAAGTACTGATCCGGCAGGCCGAGCCCGGCTGCCATCGCGTACTGGAACGGTCCCCCGGACACGTACGACAGGTGCTGGCGCACGACGCGCACTGCCCCGATGAGGTCGGCCGGCCCTGATGCCCAGCCCACCTTCCACCCGGTGAAGGAGAAGGACTTGCCACCGGAGCCGACGGTCACGGTCCGCTCGAACATCCCGGGCAGTGTCGAGATCGGGATGTGCTGGTGCCCGGCGAACCACAGGTGCTCGTAGGCCTCGTCACTGATGACGATGAGGTTGTTCTCGATGGCGACGGCCGCGATCTCCTCGAGCTCCCGCTTTGAGAACACCACGCCGGTGGGGTTGTGGGGTGAGTTGATCAGAAGGACCTTTGTGCGCGGTGTGATCGCCGCGCGAAGCCGGTCGATGTCCGGGCGCAGGGTCGGGCCACTCAGGGGAACACCGACGCGCACACCGCGGGCCAGCGAGATGCCGGCCCCGTAGATGTCGAACCACGGCTCGAACACGACGACCTCGTCGCCGTCGTCGACGAGTGCCATGAGCGCCGACTGCAGGATCTCCGACGCACCAGTGCCGACGACGACTCCTTGACCCGGATCGACGCGCAGCCGGTAGAAGCGCTCCTGGTGCGCAGCGATCGCCTCGCGTAGCAGGGGGAGCCCATGCGCTGGCGGGTACTGATTGCCGCGGCCGTCGCGGATCGCCTCGATGGCGATCTCCTTCAACTCGTTCGGGCCGTCCGTGTCGGGAAACCCCTGACCGAGGTTGACGGCCCCCAGTCGCGTCGCCAATCCCGACATCTCGCCGAAGATCGACGTGGTGTGCTCGGCCATGCGGGGGACGAGAGGGGAGGTCACCGGGCCAACCTACTGCCGTGGGGCGGTTAGGTTGAGGGAGTGGACATCGTCGGCCCTGCGCAGGTGGCTCTTCGAGCGGAACTCGAGCCGCTGCTCGCGCGCATCACCGGGGCTGCGGCCGAGACCGACCGACGCGGTGTCTCCCGCGAGACGATCGATGACCTAGCAGCAGCGGGCCTCCTGGGCACCGCCCTTCCCCCTGTCCAGCAACGCGAACTCGCCGAGCGCATCGCCATGGCCGACGCGACCACGTGGTTCTGCTGGGTGCAGCACCAGACCCCGCTGAAGACCCTGGAGGGCGACGCCCCAGGAGTCCGCGTCCCGGCCGGCGCGGACCTGCGGGCGGAGTACCTCCCGGGGATGCAGACGGGTGAACTGCTCGCCGCCGTCGCCTTCGCGCACGTGCGGCGGCCGGGGGCACCCAACCCGTCGGCCACCCGCGTCGACGGGGGCTGGCGGTTCGACGGCACGCTCGACTGGGTGACGTCGTGGGACATCGCCGACGTCGTGATGATCATGGCCCAGGGCACCGGCGACGATGCCGACACACTCGTCTGTGCCTTCCTGCCTGCTGGTTGCGGTCCGATCACACCCGGGCTCACTCCCGGTGACCCACTGGACCTCCTGGCGATGGGCGGCACCCACACACGACCGTTCACTCTGGAGGGTGTCGTCGTGCCGGACGACTCCGTCGTGCTGGTCGACCGCGAGGAGTGGCTGGCGTCAGACTCCCGCAAGACGTCGGACGTGAACCCGGCGACCTTCGGCATCGCCCGTGGAGCGATCGACGAGCTGGACGCGCTGGCGACCCAGCGCGGTGACGCACGGCTTCGTGCTCTGGTCGATGACCTTGCGAGTCGGGTTCACGATCTGCGGGCACGGGCCTACCGTGCGGCGGATGAGGACGCGGATCCTCATGTCCGTGTGGCACTGCGGGCTCAGGCCCTCGACCTGGCCGTGACGGCGGCCCTGTCGGTCATCACCGCTCGTGCCGGGGCGGCGATGCAGTCGGGTGGTGCGGCCGAGCGGCGGATGCGCGAGGCGCTGTTCCTGCAGGTGCAGGCGCAGACCGCAGCGACCCGGGCCGCCTCGCTGGACCTGATTCGCGATCGGCTGCGCGGCTAGCGCGTGACGGTCACCCGTTTGGGCGGGGACTGCAGTTCACCGTAGGAGTTCGCGGCCTCGATACGGCAGGTGTATCTCACCGGCCGGAGGCCCTTCACCGTCACCTTGCGACCGGCGACAGGTGCGGTGACAACGCGACCGCCACTGAGGGGTGCGCACGCAACCTGATTGACCGTCAGCTCAGTCCCATGCGCATCGGTGGGGGTGACGGTGGCGACGACCGTGCGACCCGCGAGGGCCCGCAACTTGGTGATGCGTCCGGGATCCGGAAGGGGGATCGGCGTCCCCGCAACCGGGCCGGCCACCGGGGAGTTGCCGAGTTCGTTGCCCACGATCGCGGTCACCTGGTAGGCCACGCCATTCGTCAGGCCCTCGATCGCACACTGGGACGCCGCACCTGCCGGTCGAGGCTGTGCGAAGCAGTTCGCCGTCTGGCCCGTCGTCGGGTCGACCGCGGTGGCCGCCATGGCTGTGATCGCGGACCCGGCCGCGGGAGGTGTGATGGACGCGATGAGTCTCCCGGCGCGCGGCAGCACCTCAAGACCTGGAGCCTGAGTCGGCAGCGAGATGTCAGCGACCGGGATCGCGTTGACGGATGCCAGGAAGTCCAGTTCGGATGACAGGCGGGTGTAGACGCCCGGACGGTGCGTCGCGCACTCCTCGCCCCAACTCACGATGCCGACGAGACGGGCAGCGGCACCGTCGCCGGCGACAAGGGGACCCCCAGAGTCACCCTGGCAAGCGTCGATGACGAGGCCGCCACGCGAGACTCCCGCAGCGCAGATCATGACGGCGGCGTCGGCCTCACTGGAGCTGAACCCCACGAAGCGCAACCCTTGGAGCACCCAGTCCTCGCCTCCTCCGCAGACAGCATCGGGGAACACGACCATCCGCCCCACGCGGAACACATCCGGGTAGAACTTGGAGTCCGTCGAGGTGTTGCCCCATCCGACAGCCCGCACTGGCGCGCCGACGGCGGTCAGGGCTCCCACCTCAGCCGCCGAGATGGGCACGAGCGGTGTCACGTCGGTGACCGGCTGAGCGAGCGTGAGGACGGCGATGTCATTGCTGGCCGTGCGTCGGACGTAGGCGGGGCTGACGGCCAGAGAGGTGACGTCGGCAACGCGCATGCCGCCATTGCGCAGGCTGGGCCCGAATCCGATGAGGATGTCAGCGGGATCCTGTCGGGCGCCAGTGTCCTGATCGGTCAAGCAATGGGCGGCCGTGACCACCGTCGTCGGGGTGGTGAGCGTCCCGCCGCAGAACTGGGACTGGTAGGCCCCATCGCGCTCGAAGCGCGAACGCGACAGGAGTGAGACGAGCCACGGATAGGCATCCGCCGGCTCCTGCTCCCCATTCACGATCCGGGGAGCCGCGCTCGGGGTCAGGGCATTGCCGGCACCGGCGGCAACGGGCAGCAGGGACAGCGCGATGGCGACGGACAGGAGTGCTCCCATCCAGTGCCGCATCGTCAGCGTTCGTTGCCTCACATGGACACGGTACGTGCCGGGTCACCGGATGGACGCCTTGACTCCGTCCACGGCTCGGTTCATGCCCGATCGGTGTCCGGTTGCCGCCGGACCGGGATGTGCTGGAGAGTGGGCGGGCCGCCACCCGTGAAGGAGTCTTCGTGCCCCAGGCCCTCATCACCGGTCCGACCTCCGGGCTCGGCCGTGGCTTTGCCGACTCCCTGGCGCGGCGGGGATTCGATCTCGTCCTCGTCTCGCGGGACAGGGAGCGTCTGACGACGACGGCCGACGAGCTGACGGCTCAGTACAGCATCACGTGCGAGGTCCTCCCTGCCGACCTGGCCGAGCGCGCGGACGTCGACCGCGTGGCGGAGCGCCTGGCTGATCCGACACGCCCCATCTCGGCGCTCGTCAACAACGCCGGGTTCGGCCTGCGCGAGTCCTTCCTCGACGTCTCGGTGGACGACGAGCAGCGGGTGCTGGACCTCATGGTGTCGTCCGTCATGCGACTGACCCATGCCGTGCTCCCGGGGATGGTCGAGCGGGATCGCGGCATGGTGATCAACGTGAGCAGCATGGCCGGCTGGTTCCCGGGGGGCACCTACTCCGCGGCCAAGGCATGGGTGACGACCTTCAGCGAGAGCCTGAGCGTGGGCCTGCGGGACTCGGGTGTGCGGGTCGTGGCGGTGTGCCCCGGCTTCGTGCGGACCGAGTTCCACGATCGTGCCGGTATGAACATGTCCCAGACTCCTGACTGGATGTGGCTGGACGTGCCGACGGTCGTGGACCGGGCCTTCCGCGATCTGGCGGCGGGGAGTCCCGTCAGCGTCGCCGGGCCCCAGTACCCCGTCTTCGCGCGGATGCTCCAGCATGGCCCGCGAACACTGGCGCGACGCTTCGCCGGAGCGCGCTACCGACTGTCCCGTCGTTCCGACTGATCGTCAGTCAGGGACCTGCCACTGCGCCAGTTCGTCGGGAGACAGCACATCCCAACCACGCAGTCGTGCCTGCAGCGAGGCCTCCGTCGTCGGCTCGCAGACGACGGTCACGCGGGCATCGGGCCACGCATCGGTCACGACGGGCAAGTCTGGGTCGAGGAGGACGTATTCGCTGATGCGTCGATGGAAGGCGTGCTGGGAGCGCGCAACGGACGGCAGCAGCAGTGCGGCATCCCCAGCGGTCACGAGGACCAAGGGAGACGATGGCCGCAGGTCGTTGATCGCCGCGCACATCCGCACACCCGTGTCGGACGATCCGGGAACCGGCTGCACCACGAGGGCAGACGGATGCTCGTCCAGGAACGTGCGCGCCACCGAGGTGATGCCATCTGCCGCGGATAGGACGAGCAGCGTCGGACCGGTCACGGCCCCCACGGTAGACCGCGGCGCGCCCATTAGGCTTCCGGCCATGGCGAGCGAAGCGTGGACGAAACTCCGGGACCAGATCAGCGAGAAGGCCGTGGTGCGGGGCAAGGTCATCCTGTCCAGCGGGCGGGAGGCCGACTACTACGTCGACCTGCGGCGCGTGACCCTCGACGGCGTCGCGGCTCCGCTCGTCGGGCATGTGATGCGCGAGCTCGTGGAGGAGTGGGACTACGACGCCGTCGGTGGCCTGACGCTCGGTGCTGACCCCGTCGCGACCGCGATGCTGCACAGC
>JAURME010000031.1 GCA_030830865.1 Candidatus Nanopelagicales bacterium
CGGGTACGGCAAGGACCTGTCGATGTACGGATTCGAGGACTACACGCGGATCAAGCACGTCATGGCGAACATCGACTCCTGACGAGGAACGAGCGCCAGCGAGTACCGAAGTCAGGAGTCAGTGGGATCGACTCCTGGCCACTCGCGCAGCCAGTCCCGCATTCAGGAGTCGATTCGCCAGTTGCGTGACGGCGGGGGCATCACCCGGTGACGTTCAGGCCCAGAGCTTCCAACTGGGCGTCGGCCTCGGTGGCGAACGTGGTGATGACGGATCCCTCGTCCGGCTCTCGCGTGATCAGGCGCCCTCCCTCGAGATCCTTCGTGACGAGAGCCACCTGGACGGTGCGCTCCTGGGTGACGGGGTCCATGACGCCGAGCCCCGCCGGACTCGGCCACACCAGCGCGTTGACTGCCTGCACCATTCGGGTGCCCAATTCGATGTCGCCGCCCGGCGACACGTCGGGCAGGGCAGCGCAGGCCGCGGCATCATCCCGACAGTCGATCCATCCGCGCAGGGAAGCCGTGACGAACCGCTGCACAGCATCGGCCTCGGCGCCATCCACCACATGGTCGGCACCCACCCAGAGGCCGTCGGGAAGCAGACCCACGCCCTCGGCCTGGTAGTCGATGACGGCGAGGTCCTGGGCGGACAGGGTTCCCTCGCCGGCGGGGTTCGCCTGTCCCAGAAGTCGCTGATACCCGTCATAGATCTGGGCTGCGGCAGCATCGACCTCGCCCGCGAGCAGCGCATCGATGCCTCCACCCGCGCTCAGGCTCGTGTCGGCGACCGGGTCGAGGCCAGCCTTCGCGGTGGCGGCGATCACCTCCCAGCCGCCGGCTGTGCCCAGCCCGACCCGCTTGCCCCGGAAATCGGCGGGACTTCTGATTCCGGTGGATGCCAGCGCCACCTGGACGGTGCCCGATCTCTGGAAGATCTGTGCGACGTTGACGATCGCTGATCCGGACTCTCGGGCCTGGAGTCCTGGGGCGAGGGGGGACACCGCGACGTCGGCGGTTCCGGCGCTGAGAGTGGCCAGGGCCTCGGGTGCGCTGGCCGCCGTGATGATGGCGACGTCGAGGCAGGCCGCGCTGTAGTGGCCGTGGCGGAGCGCGGCATAGTAGCCGGCGAAACGCGGGGCGGATGTGCCGGGAACCGTGAGCCTGATGGGCGTGACCCCCGGGCAGTCCGGAGCGGCGCTGGGCGGGATGGGCGTCGACTCGTCGGTCTGCTGCGTCGAGATCTCGGGTGCCGGACTGGGCGCCGTCGGAGTGCCGGCCGTCGGAGTGCCGGCCGTCGGCTCGGAGGCCTGAGAGGCCGATGTGTCGTCCGCCCCGCCGGTACACGCACTCAGGGCGAGGGCCGCGGACATGAGCAGGGCGGAGGTGCGCCCGACTGCCGTGTGGAGGGGAGATCGCATCCTTGCCAGCCTATCTGCCACGATTTCCATCGTCACGATCCTGTTTCAATTCCAGAAACGAACCCATATTCCTTGAGGGCCGTCGTAATCCGTGGTTCGATGCCCATGAGGCGACGGTGATTGGAGGCGGAATGACGGCAGCGGTGTTCGCGGACGGCGTCTTCCGCGCGGGCCGTTCCACCGCCGTCGGCGGTGTGGTGAACCCGTCGGATGGCTCCGTCATCGACTCCTTCAGTCTCGCGAGTGCTGCGGACGTCGACGACGCCGTGTCCGCCGCGCGAGCAGCCTTCCCCCAGTGGTCGGCCCTGCCGCCGGCCGAGCGGTCGGCCGCCCTGCTCCGCCTGGCCGCCCGACTCGAGGAGCGTGCTGACGAGTACGCGCTCGTCGAGACCCGCCAGGCGGGCAAGCCGATCAGGCTGACCACGGGCTTCGACGTGCCCGGTTCCATCGACAATGTCGCATTCTTCGCCGGAGCCGCGCGCAACCTCGATGGCAAGGCCTCAGCCGAGTGGGATGGTGACCACACCTCGGTCATCCGCCGTGAGCCCATCGGGGTCATCGGTTCGATCGCCCCATGGAACTACCCGCTTCAGATGGCCATGTGGAAGATCCTCCCGGCCATCGCCGCCGGCAACACCATCGTTCTCAAGCCTGCCGAGATCACCCCCCTCACGTCGCTCATGCTGGCGGAGGACTGCATCGCCGCGGGAATCCCTGCCGGTGTGGTCAATGTGGTCGTGGGGACCGGGCCGGAGGCGGGGGAGGCGCTCGTCAGCCATCCGCACGTCGCCATGGTCTCCTTCACCGGATCGACCGGGGTCGGCAAGCGCGTGATGAACCTGGCGACCGAGACGGTGAAGCGCGTCCATCTCGAACTGGGTGGCAAGGCGCCGTTCGTCGTCTTCGACGACGCCGACCTCGAGGCCGCCGTCCATGGGGCGGTGGCCGGCTCCCTGATCAACTCCGGCCAGGACTGCACTGCGGCCACACGTGCCTACGTCCAACGTCCGCTGTACGAGGCCTTCGTCGCCGGGGTGGCGGACCTCTTCGCGGGTGTCAGGCTCGGCCCCACCGAGGATCCCGACACCGACCTGGGTCCGCTCGTCTCCCAGCGCCAGGCTGAGCGGGTTGCGGGCTTCGTCGAGCGCGCCTCCCGCGACGGGGCGCGTGTCGTCGTCGGCGGCCGGGCCCCCGACGGACCCCTCGCACACGGCGCCTACTACGAGCCCACGGTCATCGTGGAAGCCGGGCAGGACTCCGAGATCGTCCGTGACGAGGTATTCGGTCCCGTCCTCGCGATCCTGCCCTTCGACTCCGACGATGACGGACTTCGCCTCGCCAACGACACCGTGTACGGGCTCGCGGCATCAGCCTGGACCCGAGACATCTTCCGGGGTCTGCGTGCGCAGCGCGAGATCCGCGCCGGGACGGTCTGGATCAACGACCACATCCCGATCGTCAGCGAGATGCCGCACGGGGGATTCGGGCAGTCCGGCTTCGGCAAGGACATGTCCACGTACTCGTTCGACGAGTACACCCACGTCAAGCACGTGTCTTTCGATCTCACAGGTCGGGCACGCAAGCCCTGGCATCGCACTATCTTCACTGGACCCACGTAACCCGCTCTGCTCCTGTATAACCGCACTAGAAGCGAATGACACCGACCGGAGGACAACATGACCAGCAAGCGACCAGAAGCCATCGCCGCCATCGCCGGGACCTTGCGGTCCTCCGTCTCGCGCCGCCGCCTCCTGCAGGCTGCGGGCCTCACCGGGGCTGCCGCCGTCGCTGCCGCATGCGGGACGGGTGACAGTGCTCCCGCAGCATCAGAGGCCGCTGCGGCGGGAGACGGAGCCGAGGCCGCTCCTGAGTCGAGCGCCGCGGCCGACATGTCGGACTCCGAGAAGGTCGTCATGTGGTCGAACTGGCCGCTGTACATCGACTATGACGACGAGGAGACCGGGCGTCCCACGCTTGACGCCTTCCAGAAGGAGACGGGTATCGCCGTCACCTACAACGAGGACATCAACGACAACAACGAGTTCTACGCGAAGGTGCGGACTCAGCTCGAGCAGGGCCAGAGCATCGATCGTGATCTCGTCGTCCTCACCGACTGGATGGCCGCGCTGTGGATCCAGAACGGCTATGCGCAGAAGCTCGACAAGGCACAGATCCCCAACGCCAAGAATCTCAACCCCAAGTACATGGGTGTGTCCTTCGACCCGAACCGTGACTACTCGATGCCGTGGCAGTCCGGCTTCGGTGGTCTGGGCTACAACATCGACGGGATCGACAAGGC
>JAURME010000032.1 GCA_030830865.1 Candidatus Nanopelagicales bacterium
ATCCACTTCGCGCCGGTGCCGCTCTACGCCGCGTACGTGGAGGCGGCAGGACTCACGGCACTCGATCCGCTCGCCGACCAGAAGTTCGCCGGCGCCATGATGTGGGCGATCGCCATGGTGCTCGACGGCGTCTGGATGATGGTCGCTGCGATGGAGTGGTGGCGCGACCAGGAAGCGGAGACGCGAAGGATGGAGCGCGCGGAGGGGCGCTCGACGACCGACGCCCGCTAGGGCGACGGGAGGACGACGACCAGGTCGCCGACCTTCATGAAGTCGTAGACCTCTTGGGCTGCCTTGTCGGACATCCGGATGCATCCCCCTGTGGCGATCGGGAGTCCGAGTGCCGATACCGGGTGCATGCGCGAGCCGTCGGCGTAGCGCGGGATCGCGTGGAAGCCGATCGGGGACTTGGTGTCCGGGCCGTAGGTGAAGCGCACCATGTTCGCGAAGGTCACCTTGGAGTTGGGGTTGTAGGCCATGGGCGACTTGGAGAAGATCCGGTAGGTTCCCATGGCGGGTCGGTCCCAGCGACCGACCACGGGGTAGCGGGCGACGACCTCGTCCTTCTTGTTCATGAGCCACACCGTCATGAGCGCCTTGTCGTAGACGATTCGCTTGCCGGTGTGCTCGTCCAACGGACGGTCCGGCACATTGCGTGCCTTGCTGGTCTTGGTCGCCGCCTTCGGCTTCTTCGGCTTCTTCGGCTTGGGCAGAGGGCTCGCGGACGAGGTCGGGGTCGCCGCCGCCGGCGAGGCCGAGGGGGCGGCGGTCGGCTCCGTGGCCGCTGCCGAGGACGTCGGGTCAGCTGTCACGGCCGGCACAACATTGTCAGCGGGGACGCCACCGAGGAGAACGGGAAGGGAGTTCGAGACCTGCGCCCGGACAGGGGTGTCCGCCACCGCAACGGCGGACGGGGTTCCCGGGCGGACGAGGAATGCAGCGACGAGACCGATAGCCACGAGTGCAACCCCCGCCACGGGGAAGATGCGGCCCATACCGCGACTCTAGGCGATGACCCGCGGGTTTCCGTCCACGACCCGCCCGCTTCCCTCCTCGGGGATCTCGGGACGTGGAAGACTGGTGGCATGCCCGCTGACCGCGCACCGTCCGTCCTCATCACCGGGATCCACAGCGACCACGGCTTCGCCATCTCCCACCGGTTCCGCAAGGAGGGCTGGTTCGTGATCGGGTGCGATCAGGGCACCCACACCGGGCGCAACGCCCGCGTCCACATCACGGCGGACCTCACCGACGAGGCTGACTGCCAGCGGGCCGCCAAGCGGGGCGCCAGCCTGGGCAACGGCCTGGACTGCATCGTCCACTGCGCCGACGTGCGGCTCGATGGCCCCGTCGAGGAGCTCGGGTCGGGAGCCTGGGACGTCATGATGGACGTCAACGTCAAGAGCGTCTTCCTCATGTCGACGGCCTGCATGCCCTATCTGGAAGACCAGCACGGCAGCATCGTGGCGGTCGCCCCGGCCCTCGACGACAGCGCGGGTGCCGAGCACGCGGTGCACGACGCCACGCGGGCGGCGGTCATCACGCTGATGGACTCCCTCACCGCCGAACTCGCGGAGCACGGGATCCACGTCCACGTCATCCGCCCGGACCGCGACGGGGCTCCGATCTCAGCAGATGAGGTGGCCGACGACGTCTGGGCCGTCGCGGGATACGACAGCGAGGGCGAGGAACTGTCCTTCGCGCACGCGCACTGACCTGATCCTGACCTCAAATTCACGTCGCCTGCGTGTTTCATCCCCATTCTGGGTGCCGGAACAGGGATAGTTGTCCCAGACGCTCGCCCAGCATCGCCGGCCACGGCCCACCGGGAGGTAGACCCCATGCGAAAGATGACCACCACACGTGCGATCGCGGTGACCGCGATCGCGGCCCTCTCCGTGGCAGCCCTGGCCTCGTGCTCGTCCGACGAGCCTGAGGCGGCGCCGTCGGAGAGCACCTCCGAGATCGTCATCGAGGACACGATGCCGACCGACGACACCATCGTCGTGGACGAGACGCTCACCACGGGCGCCGTCGCGGCTGCATGTGCGGCCTACTTCGAGCTCGACCTGCTCAACAGTGCCTACGCGGGCGGCGCCGTCAAGGACGGCGACATGACCGAGGCACAGGTCAAGAACGACATGAAGGCTCTCATCACCGAGTTGTCCGACCAGGCGCAACTCGCGGCCGACGACGGCACCGGCACCGCGCGCATGGCCAAGAACGCCCAGCGCATGGACAAGATCGTCGGCGGCCTGAAGAAGAAGCAGGACCTCAAGGACCTGTCCAAGGCCAAGCAGAAGAACTTCGCCAAGGCCTCGCTGCGCGTCCAGCGCGCCTGTGACGGTGCCGGCATCCCGCTGCCCGCGGAGAACGTGACCGCACGCACCGCCGCCGGCATCGGCTAGGCCAGAGCAGCTCATCGAGCACCTGACTGAACCAGCACACACGGTGACATCCGCGGCGGTCAGCGAGGGTTCCTCGTTCCAGGAGCACTTCGCCGACCGGATGGAGCTGCTGCGGGTCGACCGCGACATCTTCACCGGTCACTGCCACTCCGGCTCTCCGCTGCGCGCCTACGGCGGCCAGATCGCCGCGCAGTCCCTCATGGCCGCGGGGCGCACGGTCGACGACGACACCCGCCGGATCCACAGCCTGCACGGCTACTTCCTCCGCCCCGGTCGCACCAAGGACTCCATCACCTACCTGGTGGACCGCCCACGCGACGGCGGCTCGTTCTCGACCAGATTCGTCCGCGCGGTGCAGAACGGCGAGACCATCTTCATGATGACGGCCTCCTTCGCCACCGACGATGACGGGCCACAGCACCAGTTCGCCGCACCGGCGAGCACCGAGCCACCCGAGGTCGAGGACCTCGTCATCCCCCTGCCCGAGCACCTCGCCGGGAGCACCCGGGCCGAACTCGACTACCCCGAGTCCCATGTGATCGGGCTGCGACTCGTCGACGCCGAGTCGGCGATCTCCCTGACCGACGGACGGTACGAGCGGATGGCGTGGGTCCGCATCGAGGAGCCGCTGCCCGACGAGCCGCTGCTGCAGGCGTGCGCCCTGACCTATCTCTCAGACCTCACGATGGTGAGCACCGCCGTGGCACCGCACTCCGGCGCCAACCACCGCCCGGACCTCATGCTCGCCTCGATCGACCACGCCATGTGGTTCCACACGAACGTGCATGCCGACGAGTGGCTGCTGTTCGCGCAGGACACCCCCGTCGCGCGCAACGGCCACGGTCTGGCCCGGGGTCTGTTCTTCAACCGCGAGGGGGTGCTCGTGGCATCCGTCGTGCAGGAGTCCCTCATGCGCACGCGGCGGCACTGAGCCACGAGGGGACCCTGACCCCAGCGCACGTTGGGACCTTCGTCCCTGCGCCCTGGGGTCGGCCTCCCCGCGCAAAACCGGTCGCCCCGCGCCATGCTTGAGGCATGACCACTCAGACTTCCTATCGCGGTCGGGTCGTCGTCGGGTTCGACGGCTCGGATGCCGCCCGTGCGGCGGTGGACTGGGCGGCTGCCGAGGCAGCCCTTCGCGGACGCGCGCTCATGATCGTCCACGCCATCCTCCCCCCGGTCACGACCGGGGGTCTCGGCGTGGGCCTGCCCCCGAGTCTGGACATCATCGACGACCTGGAGGCCGCAGCTCGTGATGAGATCGAGCAGGTGGCGGCGACCGTGCGCACCGAGAATCTCGAGGTGGACGGCGTCGTGCGCATCGGTGCCCCGAGTTCGGTGATGCTGGAGGCCTCCGAGGAGGCAGCCCTCGTCGTCATCGGTTCTCGCGGTCACGGGGGATTCAAAGGCCTGCTCCTTGGGTCCGTCGGCGCCCAGGTCGCGGCGCACGCCGGATGCCCCGTCGCAGTGATCCGCCATGGGGCTCCCGAAGGTGCAGCCACGGTGGTCGTCGGCATTGATGGCTCAGCCGCTGCGGGGGCGGCGCTGGCATTCGCCTTCGACGAGGCGAGCCGCCGAGGCTGGGTGGTGCACGCGGTCCACGCGTGGGATGTCCCGGCCTACGACCTGCTCATCGTGCCCAACGGCCCGGTGCCGATTCCGCTGTCCGACGTCGCCGACGACGAGATCCGGCTCACCGCTGAGGTGCTCTCGGGCTTTCGCGACGACTACCCCGACGTCGATGTGGTGGAGAGTCTCGTGCGCGCCCCCGCCGTGCAGGCCCTCCTCGACGCGTCGGCGGACGCTGCCATGGTCGTCGTCGGCACGCACGGACACGGCCCGGCCATGGGTGCCCTGCTGGGCTCGGTGAGCAATGGCCTGCTCCACAAGGTCACGACACCGATCGTCGTCGTCCCACCCGATTCGGAACCCCCGGACGCGGCATGAGCACCGCCGCCATGCCGGCCCCGACCACGGTGAGAGACATCATGTCGCGGCCCGTGCTCACGGTGGAGGTTGGTGAGTCCCTGTGGGACGCCTGGCAGCTGCTCTTCGTCTCCGGTCTTCGACATCTCGTCGTGCTCGACGCAGACGGGCGCTGCCTGGGCGTACTCAGCGACCGCGGCATCCTCGTCGAGGTGCCTGCCACGGCTGAGCACCTGAGCGGTCTGCGTGTGACCGAGGTCATCGCCAAGGTCTCAACGCCTGTCGTCCACCCGACGGATAACCCGACTCACGCCGCGGAGGTGATGAGTCGAGGTGCCATCGAGGCCCTGCCCGTGCTTGACGCCGGAAGTCGCCTCGTGGGGATCGTCACGGAGTCCGACATCGTGCGATGGGCGGGCAGCGGCCGGATCTGACCGCACGCGACGCCCCGTTAGGGTGGTCGCCATGGCGAACGGCAACGACCGCATGGTGTGGATCGATCTGGAGATGACCGGGCTCGACCCGAACTACGACGAGATCTGCGAGGTCGCCTGCATCGTCACCGACGGCGACCTCAACGAGTTGGACGAGGGCATCTCGCTCGTCGTCAAGCCCTCGGATAAGCCCCTGTCCACCATGGACGAGGTCGTCGTGAAGATGCACAACGACTCCGGACTCATCCACGAGATCCCGAACGGCACGACAGTGGAGGACGCCCAGGCACAGGTGCTGGAGTACGTGAAGAAGTACGTGCCCGAGGCCCGCAAGGCCCCTCTGGCCGGATCGAGCGTGTACGTCGACCGCGGCTTCCTCGCTCGCTACATGCCCGAGCTAGACGAGCACCTGCACTACCGGCTCATCGACGTCTCCAGCGTCAAGGAGATCACCAAGCGCTGGTATCCACGCGCATTCTTCGCGACACCGGAGAAGACCGGAAACCATCGCGCCCTTGGCGACATCCGGGACTCCATCGCCGAGCTCCGCTACTACCGCGATGCGGTCTTCGTGCCCCAACCAGGACCGGACATCCCGACCGCCCAGGCCCTTGGCGAGCAGCATGCCGTCGACTCCGCGGTGACCGAGGACGTTCCGCTCACCTGAGGCGCCGCCCGTGGTCAGGACCATCGCGGCAACCCGCTAGACTCCAGACTCCGCGTTCGGCCTCGGCCAGCACGGACATGGTGGGTGTAGCTCAGCTGGTAGAGCACCTGGTTGTGGTCCAGGACGTCGCGGGTTCGAGTCCCGTCACTCACCCCATTGCACACCTCCCTACGTGGGTGGTTGGCGGTCGCTCCCCGTCACAACACCTCGGGATGGACACACTTCCAGGGCCTAGGCTGACATGGTCATGCCACACCACACCATCAGGCCCGCGCTCATCTCCGCCATCACGGCTCTGATCGGCGTCGTGACCCTCACCGGCTGCACGAGCGATGCACCCGGTCCCTCGGAATCCGATGGATCAGCGAATGGCGTGATCCTGTCCATGGATCTGGCCATGGGCCTGACGTCCGGCAATGCCAACGGCACTCTGGCAACGCCTTCGGACTACGACGACGACTGGGCTCTCGCCCTGATCACCGATCAGCCCGATGTCGACATCGCCGGAGTCGTGGTGACGATGGGCAACGGTCCACTCGGGCCGGAGATGGCAGTGGCGCAGCAGACACTCGATCGACTGGACGTGGACGCTCCCCTCATCCCCGGGGCGGCCTCTTGGCTGCCAGTGGTGGCGACGCTGGAATCCTCCGGAGCAGACCTGTCCGCCACCTGCGTAAACGACGGAGTCGAGTTCATGGCGAAAGAACTCCGCGAGACCGACGACCTGACCATCATCGCCACCGGTCCGCTGACTGATGTGGCCTGCCTCGCGCTGGCCTTCCCCGACGAGGCGGCGAACATCACCGAGGTCATCGCCCTCATCGGGAGCGCACCGGATGGGCTCACCTACGCCGGCAAGCCGGTCCGGGATTTCAACTTCTCCATGGA
>JAURME010000033.1 GCA_030830865.1 Candidatus Nanopelagicales bacterium
AGCCCGAGCTGGTCGAGTTCGGCAATGGCCCGCGGGGTGAGGCCGTCACCGCACGGCTTGTCGCGGGGAAAGGTCTCGGCATCCACGAGGGTGACGTCGAGCCCGTGGCGCGCGGCCCAGGCGGCGGTCGACGACCCTGCGGGGCCGGCGCCGACGATCAGGACGTCGGTGTCGGTGGATGTCATAGCCCGTCTATTCTTCCCGACCTATCGGGATCGGGCGAATCGCGGAAGCCTGAGCAGGCCCTGCGCGATCGACGCCCCGGTGATCACGACCAGCGCTCCGACCGGCTGATTCCACGTGATGTCCTCACCGAGGAACACCGCGCCCGAGATCACCGCCACGATCGTGATGACAAACGTCACAGTGCTCGCCGTCGTCGCATCCGACCTGCTGATCACCCGGAAGTTCAGGATGTAGGCGATTCCGCTGCCCAGGATCCCGAGCGAGATCATCGCCCAGGCGACCGGCACCGTGATCGGATCGTGTGCGTAGCCCCAGATCAGGACGAACGGCACCGACTGGATCGTCCCCATGATCATCACTCCGGTCGCCAGGGTCAGCGGCGGGAGCGCATCCGGCCGACCCGTAGCGAGATGACGCCGCACGTACGGGTACGAGACGCCGTAGCCGGTCACCGCCAGAACGCACGCGGCGATCCCGATCCACGTGGCGGCCCCCAGCCCCTGCCACACCCCGACGACGACCAGTACGCCGATGAACCCGAGCCCCAGGCCGATCACCCGTTGGCGGGTCGGCTTCTCCTCGGGGAAGGCGACGAGGATCGCCGCCAGTGTGGCCAGCGGCGTGGCACCGTTGATGATGCCCGCGAGGGCGGAGGAGATGTACTGCTCACTGAAGGCGAAGAGGATCCAGCCGCCGGCGCTCATGGGGAAGGCCGCGATGAACAGTGGCTTCCAGTACTGGCGACCCGGCAGCGGGGAGCGCATCACCACACTGACGATGAGCATCGTCACCATGCCGAGGAACAGTCGTGAGAACACCACGCCCGCCGGTGTCAGCGACTCCAGGCCGACCATGATGAAGACGAAGGAGTTGCCCCAGATGAGGGAGAGGACCAGGTAGGCGGGCAGCCAACTGCGCACCGGGTTCGCCGTCGTCACGCCCCCTCGCCCGCCGAGCCCGAAAGCCCTTCGCGCGCCAAGAGTGACCGCTTGACCTCCAGGCCCCATCGGTATCCGGCGAGGCTGCCGTCGGAGCGGATCACCCGATGGCAGGGGATGGCGAGAGCGACCTTGTTCGTCGCACAGGCGCGCGCCACCGCACGGACGGACGACGGACTCCCGAGTGACTCGGCCACCTCGGTGTAGGTCTGGGTCTCCCCCGGTGGGATGGCCCGCAGCGCTCCCCACACCCGCGCCTGGAA
This sequence comes from Candidatus Nanopelagicales bacterium, assembly GCA_030830865.1. GTDB lineage: Bacteria > Actinomycetota > Actinomycetes > S36-B12 > S36-B12 > UBA10649. The sequence goes on from JAURME010000033.1 coordinate 1,388, forward strand.
GGCCGTGCCGCGCACGTCGACGGGCAGGGCCGGCGCCGGCCGGCCCGCAGCCAGCTGCGCAAGGGCTGCCATGACATCGGTCATGGCGGCATCGTCGCGGACGAGCTGTGCGGTCGGGAACTCGGCCCGGATCTCCTCCATCACCTCGCCGACGGATCCGATGCGGACGGCGGCGAGTCCACGTGGCGTGGCGACGGCCACGACACAGCCGACGTCGCAGGTGGCAGCCGACCACAGCAGGACGCCGGCTCCACCGTCCGCGTACTCCGACGGAGTCATCCCCAACCGCCGAGCACCCTCCTCGTAGAAGCCGCGCACCGAGCCGTACCCTGCGTCGAACGCCGCATCGAGGACGGAGTCCGCGGATCGCAGGGCGACCCGGGTGCGCTCCGTGCGCACGGCCTGTCCGTACTGACGCGGCGAGATCCCGAGGATGTCCGCAAAGTCGCGTTGCAGCTGACGGGTGCTGCAGGCCACCTCAGAGGCGAGGCGGGCGATGGCAACCGGGGCCCCGGCCTCATCCATGAGGCGACAGGCCTCGCGGACGCGGGACTCAGCGGTGATCATGCTGCGAAGGCTAGGGCGCAGACCCGACCGAGCTCACTCCGGTTCGCGACAGGCACCTACATCGGTGGGCTGGTGATGATCCGGTTCGGGCCTGCCTGAACCGCCATCTCGAGGGCACCCTCGGAGCGGTCGAGGACGGAGTCGACGCTCTCCCCGCGCTGGATCAGCGTGAGCCCGACACTCATCCCCTGCTCGACGTCGCCGAACGGCATCACGACCGGCTCGTTCACGGCCTTCTGCATGCGCTCGACGACGCGCAGGGCGCCCTTGAGGTCGTGCACGCCACGCAGGATGACGACGAGCTGCGCTTGATCGATCCGCGCCACGAGGTCGCCGGAGCGCAGGGCGTCGGAGATGCGGCCGAGGAGGACGTGCACCACCTCGTCGCTGACCATGCGGCCGTGCTCCTCGTGAAGGGCGTGGACGTCGTCGAGGGAGCAGCTGACGACGGCCGTCTCCTTCCCGGTGCGGGGGGTCGCCGAGAGCAGCCACGCGATCTCGTTGAGGACCTGATCACGATCCGCGATGCCACCGCCCTCCTGGGGCACGGCCGGACCGAGGGTCCGCACGTCACGGAACTCCACGAGCCATCCGGACTCGCGGGGGACGGAGAACACCGACATCCACCGCCCGTGCCCCTGAGCGTCGATCAGGCGCAGCCAGTGCGGTCCGGTGACGTCGCCGCTCAGGACGGCCGGGAGCAGGCGGGCGTCCTCGGACACCAGCGCAGCAGCGAGGGGGATCCCCACAGGACGCAGCCCGTCGGACCACCATTCGACATGGCCGTTGGCCGAGACGGCCGCGAAGGTGTCGCCCGCCTGGCGGCACAGGCGCTGGCGTTCCTCACTGGTCGGTGCGAAGTCGTCATGCACGCCCACGTGGTCCTCCGAGATGTCCCCTCAGCGCCATGGCCCCTCAGCTCAGGCGACGGCACTCCCTGCCGTCCTCCCACCGTAGGCGCCCGGGGCTGTGGATCGTCCAAGATGACCGGTCAGACGTGGAGGAGTCACGTGTGCCGGACCGTGGCCGCACCGGTCTCGTCGAAGTCCAGCAGTGCAATACCGTCCTCATCCAGGGGCAGACGGTCCGTGCCGTCCGTGCCCAGGGTGACGTGGATCTTCTGGGTGCTCCACTTGGTGATGTCGAGCAGTAGCTCGGCCAGCTCCTCGTCGCGGAAATGGGCATGCGCCTGCCGGACGAGGGCCTCATCGATGTCGGATGGACGCCAGATCAGCGCGTCGACGAGGCGGAGGGCGACCTTGTGCCGCTCGTCGAGGTCGCTGGTCTCGTAGTGGTCGATCTGCGCCAGCGCGTCATCACCGGCACCCGCGTCTCGGGCGTCGGCCAGACGCAGGGACTGGCAGATCCGGCAGTCGTGCTGGCGGGCGCACCGCAGGCGCACGAGTTCCGTGGTCACCGCGTCCAGGTGTCGCGACCTCATGACGGTGTCCTGGTAAGTAGCGAGCAGCCCGACCAGTTCTCGGTCCCGTCCTGAAGGACGACCCTCCGGGCCGACGGGCACCCGCACCTCGCGCGTCATCCCAGCCCCCCAAGAAGCCGGTCGGCCGCGATGGTCAGCCGCGTGCGGGCCTCGACGATGTAGGCAGCCATGACGAGGTCGGCGAGCTCACCGTCGTCGAAGTAGGACGACGCATGCCGCACCGTCTCGTCCTCGATACCTGCGACGTCGACGAGCGTCTGGTCGATCACCGCGCACACGGCCCGCTCGCGATCCGTCGTGGCCTCGCACTGCGGGCGGGCACCGGCGAGGCTCACAGCGATGCGGTCGGTGACCAACTCCATGAGTGACGGGTCGACGACCTCGACCGCGCGGGCGCGGGCAGCGTCCAGGGCGTCGATCGCCTCCGGCTGCAGATCCCGCAACGTCACGCGTTGATCGTAACTGCGAGGATGCTCGACGTGACCCGACCGGACGTGATCCTCATCGACCTCGACGGCACGATCACCGACTCGATCCCCGGGATCCTGCGCTGCCTGCGCGAGGCGCTGCCCGTGCTCGACATGCAGGACCTAACCGACACGGAGCTGCAGACGTGGCTCGGACCGCCGCTGCGCACGACGATCCTCGAGCGCTACGGCCGCAGTGAGGAGGAGCTCGACGCCTTCGTCCAGAAGTACCGCGCCCACTACTTCGGCGGCGGGGAGTACGAGTTCACGGTCTTCCCGGGCATGGCGGACCTCCTTGCCGACGCGGGCGCGTCCGACAGCCGGCTCGTCCTCGCGACCGCCAAGCCGATCGAGTCCGCGACCCGCGTCCTCGCTCGTGCCGGGTTGATCGACCATTTCGACTTCATCTCTGGAACTGAGCTGGACCTGATGCGGCAGGACAAGCCGAGCATCATCCGGCACGGGATCGAGAACGTCGGACTCACGGTCGACGAGGCCTTCGCGGTGATGATCGGCGACCGCAGAGAGGACATCCTCGGTGCCCAGCACCATGGCATCACGAGCGTGGGGGTGCGCTGGGGCTACGCCGAGCCCGGTGAGCTCGAGGGCGCGGGTGCCGATCACTTCGTGGCGGATGCGCAGGCCCTTCGAGCCGCGATCGGTCTGGACAACTGAACGAGGCCGGACCCCCAGGGGAATCCGGCCTCGTTCGTCATGCAGTCGATCAGGTGAGGCAGCCGGCCTCGTAGAGGGCCGAGGGGATCTCCGCGTCGTCCGGCACAGCGCTCGGATCGTCGGCGTTGGGGGTGCCGCAGACCTGTGCCTGGGTCTTCGGGATCCAGAACTGGCCCTCGGCCTGGAAGATGAAGGACGTCGGTGCGCCAGTCTCCGGATCAGCCTCGGAGCCGAGGATGCCGCCGGTGACGGCCCAGCCGTCGGAGCAGTCGACGGAGTCGAGCGTGTAGACGTTGTCGGCACCGAGGGCGGTGGCCGCATCCTGCGCCGGGGTGGCGAGGGCGTCCATGGTGCACTCGGTCATGCCGCCGACGGCCTCCGGCTCATCACTACTGGAGCAGGCGGCGAGGGTGCCGACAGCGAGGAGCGCGGTGGCGCTCAGAACTGCGATACGCATATGGAATCCATTCTGTGGGGTTTCTCCGGAACTTTTAGATCGGAAGTCCACTGATGAGAGTAGAGCAACGCAGGCGGAAGATCGTGGACCCCGCCGGTGACAGCCGCTCTCAGGGGGGCTGTAGTCTTCTCCCGCTACAAGCGCGAGTGGCGGAATAGGCAGACGCGCACGGTTCAGGTCCGTGTGCCCGAAAGGGCGTGGGGGTTCAACTCCCCCCTCGCGCACAGAACGAGAAGGCTCCCGTCTCACACCGAATGTGAGGGGGAGCCTTCTTCGTTGTCCGGTGGCCTCAGGTCAGGAGACGGTCCACTTCGCGAGCGCGTTGGAGTAGACGAGGGTTCGAGTGCAGACTGAACCGCCCTCGCCGTCGTTGACCCACGCTGCCCAGGACAGGCCCCAGCCGCCCGAACTCACGCTGGCCCAATCGAGTTCGGGACGCCTCACCGCTTCGCAGCCTGTCTCGGGTGCAGCGAACTGCTGCAGGACATCTCGTGGGCCGACGTTGATCGAACTTCCATCGGAAGCCGGGCCCCCGTAGACGAGCTCCTCGATCTCGACGAGGCCGTCACCCGCAGCAGTCGAGCTGCTCCCATCGCCACCGTTCGTTCCCGCTGCAAAAGTTGTGGCGGAGTACCCCGTGGCGGATGGAGAGGCGAATGACCCTCCGGCGCCGCCACTGCCCTGGCTACTGCAGTTGACGCTGCCGCCACCACCGCCGTATCCGCCGCCGCCGGAGAAGTAGCCGCCGCCACCACCACCGAATCCGGCACCACCGCCCCCGGCCCGAGCGGTTTGGCGAGCGAAACTAGCCGACGTGCCCCCCGCTTGTGCAGTGCCGCTGGCTCCGCCGGCACCACCGCCGTACCCACCGCCACCACCACCGCTTGATGGCCCGGAGGCCGTTCCGCCGTCAGACGCACCTGCGCCTCCGCTGCCTGCAGCGGCTGAATCACCCCCGCATGATGAGTCCGGGCCTGCACCTGAGCCGCCTGTGCCGACACCGTCACTGTTGCCGCCGAGGCCGCCTTTGCCGCTGGACGAGCCGTCCCCGCCTGCAACTGTTCCTCCAGCTGAACCGCTGCCGCCGACGTCTGAAATACCGCCCGCGCCACCGCCGCCGGCGACGATGACCACCGATCCACCGGTGACGCTTGTGGCCGCTCCGCCCGCCCCGAAGACCTGCCCTCCGCCACCGACTCGAACGGTCAAGACGTCACCGGGCGAGACCCGCTGGTAGGTCGTCACGACCGCCCCGGCGCCACCATTCGCCCCAGGTCCCATTCCGTCGTACCCCGATGCTCCGCCTCCACCAGTGGCGGTGATCTTCAACAGCGTCACACCTGCAGGGACGGTGTAGCTGGCTGCCGTTCCGGTGTAGGAGAACGTAGATACCGGCGAAGCGTGGGCCGGCACCTGATACGCGAGCACCACCAAGCCAAATGCACAGAGGGATGTCGCGACTGACCTGGTGGCGCACCGGAACCGGCTCATGCTTCTCCTACTGGAACCCCCGAGTGTGCACACGCTTCGCGGGCCCGAGACTAGCCATGAGCGTGTGTTCGAAGGGGCGTGGGGGCCAAGCCCACCCGCGTGACCTCCGCCTGAACCCTGTTCCGCACCACGGGATGAGCCCTATCCTCGCGTGGTGCGCATCGCGATCGGAACTCGCAAGGGGCTGTGGACCGCTGTTGGTGGATCGGACGGCTGGGAGGTGAGCCAGCCCCTGCAGGACATGGCGGAGTTCGCGTCCGTCGCGTGGATGCCACGCCAGGAGGGCCCGCCACGACTCCTCGTCGGTGCTCGAAGCTGGTTCTGGGGTCCGACGGTCATGGCCAGTGATGACCTGGGCCGCACGTGGACCGATCCTGAGCAGGCGGCGATCGCGTTCCCGCCGGACGCAGGAGCGGCGATCGAGCGGGTGTGGACACTCGAGCCGGATCCTGCCCTGCCTGATGTCGTCTGGGCCGGCGGTGAGCCGCACTCGCTCTGGCGATCCGACGACGGCGGTGCGTCCTTCGCGCTGGTCCGTGGCCTGTGGGACCACCCGCACCGCGAGAACTGGATGCCGGGTGCGGGCGGACCCGCTCTCCACAATGTCCATCGTCGCCCGGACGGCTCGACGCTTGTGGCGATGACGGGTTCGGGTGTCTACCGCTCCCCGGATGGCATGACCGACTGGGTTCCGGCGAACCGCGGTATCAGTGCCGTCTTCATGCCGGACGAGGATCCGGAGTACGGGCAGTGCGTGCACCGCCTCGCCGTCGACTCTGCGGATCCGACGCGGCTGTATGTGCAGAACCATGGCGGCGTCTTCCGCTCCGTCGACTCCGGGGATTCGTGGGTCGAGATCTCCGCGGGTCTTCCGGAGAGCGAGTTCGGCTTCGTCGTGCTCGCGCACCCGACCCGCGGTGGCACCATCTGGGTGATCCCCATCCGCGCCGAGACCATGTTGCCGGCGGACGGTGCGTTGCGCGTCTGGCGCAGCGATGACGCAGGTGACACCTGGACAGCAC
>JAURME010000034.1 GCA_030830865.1 Candidatus Nanopelagicales bacterium
CAGCACCTTCATGTCATCGAGAGTCGCGATGGACACACCGGAGGTGCCGACCTTGCCGTAGATGTCCGGCTGGACGTGCGGGTCGCGGCCGTAGAGGGTCACGGAGTCGAAGGCGGTCGACAGGCGGGTGGCCGGCTGGCCCTCGGCGAGCAGGTGGAAGCGACGGTTGGTGCGGTAGGGGTCACCCTCGCCGGCGAACATGCGCGCCGGGGCCTCGCCCTCGCGCTTGAACGGGAAGACACCGGCCGTGTACGGGAAGCTGCCGGGAAGGTTCTCCTCGCGCAGATAGCGCACCAGTTCGCCGGCATCGTCGGTCTTCGGGACGGCGACACGGGGCATGCGGTTGCCGCTGAGGGTCGTGCGCCACAGTTGCGTGTGCAGTTCCTGGTCACGGATCTTCACGACGAGCTCGTCGGCCTCGTACTGCTCGCGCACGGCCGGCCAGGCCTCGAGGAGGGTGGCGACCTGCGGGTCGAGTTCGGCCCGCTGAGCGGCGAGGAGGGCATCCACTGCGGTGGCGTCGGCCCCCTCGGCGGTGAGCATCTGCGCGGCGGTCTCCAGATGCTGTGCACGACGGGCGATCGCGGCTTGGTCGTCGGTCTGCTGGTGGTACGACCGAATCGACTCGGCGATCTCGGACAGGTAACGAACCCGAGCCGGAGGCACCACAGTGGTGAGTTCCGTGGGCTGATGGGTGTCGACCGGAGCGAGGATGCCCTCGCCGGCGTTCAGGCCTTTGTCCTTGAGCTGCTCGCGCAGGTACAGGTATAGAGCGGTCACGCCGTCATCGGCAAAGCGGGCCGCAGAGGTGCCGAAGACCGGCATCTCCTCCCACGAGGAGCCGAAGGCCTCGCGGTTGCGCATGAGCTGCCGGCTGACGTCACGGCGGGCATCCTCTGCGCCGCGGCGCTCGAACTTGTTGATGGCCACGGCGTCGGCGAAGTCGAGCATGTCGATCTTCTCGAGCTGTGAGGCGGCGCCGAACTCCGGCGTCATGACATACAGGGAGACGTCGCAGAACGGCACGATGCCCGCGTCACCCTGACCGATGCCTGGGGTTTCGACGATGACGAGGTCGTGGGTCGACTTGCAGGCCGCGATGACCTCCGCGAGGTGGTCGGGGATCTCCGAGCCTGCACGGCGCGTGGCGAGGGAGCGAAAGTAGACGCCACCGAGGTCCACGGCGTTCATGCGGATGCGGTCGCCCAGCAGTGCGCCGCCGCCCTTGCGGCGCGTGGGGTCCACGGCGATGACAGCGATCCGGAGCTTGCCCTCCTGATCGGCGCGGAAGCGGCGGAGGAGTTCGTCGGTGAGGGATGACTTGCCGGAGCCGCCCGTGCCGGTGATGCCGAGGACCGGCGTGCTGCTGGCGGCACCGGCTTTGGCCAATTCGTCGCGCAGTGTGTCGCTGGCGCGACCGTCCTCCAGCAGGGTGATCGCGCGGGCCAGAGCGGTGTCGTGGCCCGCGAGGACGGCGTCCGCAGCGGGCTCGTCGTCCAGTGCGACATCGCACTCCTCGACCATCGATGCGATCATCCCGACGAGGCCGAGGCGCTGGCCGTCCTCGGGGGAGAAGATGCGGACGCCGCGGCTGGCGAGCAGCTCGATCTCCGCGGGGACGATGACGCCGCCGCCACCGCCGTAGATCTTGATGTGCTCGGCGCCCTGCTCGTTGAGCATCTCGCGCAGGTAGCTGAAGTACTCGACGTGGCCGCCCTGGTACGAGGAGAGGGCGATGCCCTGGACGTCCTCCTGAAGTGCCGCCCGGACCACCTGCTCCACGCTGCGGTCGTGGCCGAGGTGGATGACCTCGCAACCCTGCGACTGCAGGATCCGGCGCATGATGTTGATGGAGGCGTCATGGCCGTCGAACAGGCTGGCCGCGGTGACGAAGCGAACGGGGTGGCGTGGGGACGTCGCCTCGGTCACGGGAACTCCTCGCCGGGTACTTCGGGCGTGGATCCGACGCCCTTGTCGGTTGGATGACAAATATTAGGATATCAATGTTCTTGGCTGCAGGGAACGGCGATATGTCCGATTCGCCGGAATGCTTAGCGGATGAGGGCCTCGGCCAGCTGGCCGGCGGTGGCGCGGAAGCGCACCGGGCCCAGCGTCCGATAGCTCGGATCCAGTTCCAGGCGGCTGCGGGAGGTGATCTCCAGGAGCGTCACCAGGCCCAGACCGGCTATGGCCACACGGATTCGGTCCTGGTCTGGAGCCAACTCCCGGAACAGCCGCGCAGCCCGCTTGGAAAGTTCGTTGCGCACCTGGCGCCGGGTCGTCTCGCAGACGCTCGTGGCCCCGACGGCGGTGACGAAGTACACGCGAGCTGGCCGCTCGTTCTCCTCGACCCAGGTGAGCACCGTGTCGATGCACGCCGCGAGATCATCGGGGGAGCGCACCGCGGCCATCGCGGATGCGACCGCCTCACTCCACCGCGCGGCGAAGCCGGAGACGATCTCATCGAGGATCTCGTCCTTGCTGGTGAAGTGGTAGTAGAACGCGGCGGGGGTCATACCGGAGTGGGCGGCGATGTCGGAGACCGCGATCTCGTCCGGGGGCTGCGCTGACAGCAGGTCGACCGCCGACTCGAGGATCTCGTGCCGACGCGACGGTCGGTTGGCCGGACGGCCGGCTCGAGTCTTTGGCATGATCGGGGAATCCTCCCACAGGGAGGGGGATGGCGGGTCTGTTCCGCCGCGAATCACCGACGCAGGTGATGGACGTTCCAGGAGGTGACAGTGACGGATACCGTCGAGGAGTCCTCCGCCTCCGGTCGTCCCGCACATCGACCCTCCCGCCGCAGCGAGATCGTCATGGCGGCGACGCACGTGTTCTCCCGACTCACCTATGCCGAGGCCACGGTCGAGGACATCGCGCAGGAGTGCGGGGTGGCGCCGACCGCCGTGTACTACCACTTCGGCGGGAAGGAGGAGTTGTTCGATCAGGCCTTCGAGACCTGTCTGGTCGGCTTTTCGGCCATGGTCGATTCGGTGCGCGCCACCGCGACGACCCTCGACGAGAGCGTGCTGCGCGAGGTCATCTATGCCGGTTGGGCGTGGTGGCGCACCCATCCGGTCGAGGCACGGTTTCTCACTCTGCATCTCAACGGAGCCACCCCGGCTTCGCGTCGCATGTACCAGGACTGGCAGGAACGCCACGCGCAGCGCGCCTTCGACTATCTCCCCGAGGACGAACGACCGCCGCGCAGTTCTCGCAAGGCACGCGAGCAGTACGCCGTGCGCCTACTCGGCTTCCACTTCCTCAGTGCGCTGCTGCCGGTGTCCCAGACGGCGTGGCTCGAGGGCTCCCTCAGCCGGCTCCCGGTGGCGAAGGTCGAGGCTGTCCTCGCGGACATCCTCGTGCCGATCATGAGGGAAGTCGGACCTGACGATCCCGCTTGAGCTCCCAACGCGCGATCGAGCGCAGGTGAACCTGGTCAGGGCCGTCGAAGATCTTCAGGGCACGCTGCCAGCCGTACATCCGCGCGAGCGGGACGTCGTCGCAGATGCCCAGTCCGCCGTGCACCTGGATGGCACGGTCGATGACATTGCAGGCGACGCGGGGGGCGATGACCTTGATGGCGGCGATCTCGGTCTTGGCGTACTTGGCATTGCCTTGATCGATCATCCATGCGGCCTTCATCGTCAGCAGGCGAGCCTGCTCGATCTCGATGCGTGACTCGGCGATCCATTCCTGGATCGACCCCTGTTCGGCCAGCGGCCCTCCAAACGCGACGCGGGATTTGGCGCGCTCGACCATCATCTGCAGGGCGCGCTCGGCGGCGCCGATGGAGCGCATGCAGTGGTGGATGCGACCCGGGCCCAGGCGGGCCTGGGCGATCATGAAGCCGTCGCCCTCCTCAGCCAGTCGGTTGGTGACGGGGACGCGGACGTCCGTGAACTCGATCCACGCGTGACCATGCTGGTCCTGGCGGCCGAACACCGGCAGGGACCGCTGGATCTCGATGCCGGGGGTGTCGCGGGGGACGAGGACCATCGACTGCTGGCGGTGGACGTCCGCCTGGGGGTCCGTCTTGCCCATGACGATGAAGATCTCGCAGCGCGGATCCATGGCGCCGGAGGTCCACCACTTGGTGCCGTTGATGACGTACTCGTCACCGTCGCGCTCGATCGAGCACTCGATGTTGGTGGCGTCGCTGGACGCGACCGCCGGCTCGGTCATCGCGAAGCCGGACCGGATGGTGCCGTCGAGCAGCGGGTCGAGCCACTGCTTCTTCTGCTCATCGGTGCCGAACAGGTGGATGGTCTCCATGTTGCCGGTGTCCGGGGCCTGGCAGTTGATGGCCTCGGGGAAGATGTCGACGCTCCAGCCGGAGATCTCGGCAAGCTGCGCGTACTCGACGTTCGACAGACCACTCAGCGCTGGCAGGAAGAGGTTCCACAGCCCCTGCTCACGCGCCTGGGCCTTCAGTTCCTCGACGATGGGCGGGAGCGTGTAGTCGTCCGGGCCGACCTCTGCGCGGTAGGCGTCATACACGGCCTCGGCCGGGAGCACCCTGTCGTTGAGGAAGTCCCACATCTGGGCGGACAGTTCCTGCACACGGGGGGAGGGGCTGAAGTCCATCGTCGCTCCGAACTCGAGACCGGCATCGGACTCCCGTCAGGGGATGTCCGGGTTTCTTGACTCACACTTTAGTTACCGCGGTATCCTCGCGCCTCGTACGGGCCGAAATCAAGCGCGGCCGACGCACGATTGATGTGAGGACACCCACGTGCCCGACCTGCCGCTCGGTCCGATCGCCGAGGCCTTGGCTGCTGACCCTGACGGTGTCGCACTGGTCGATGCCAGCGGTGAGCGCACGTGGAGTCAGGCGGTCGCGGAGATGCGTGGGGCAGCGGCTCAGCTGCTGTCCGCCACCCCAGACCCGGACGAGCGCTGGGGCATCATGGGGGACAACGCCGCCCCCACGCTGATGGCGCACGCCGCCGCGCTGATGGCCGGTGTCGGTGCCGTCGCTGTGTCGCGACAGTTGACCCTTCCGGAACTCACCGATCAGATCGAGGACTCCTCCATGGTCGGCCTGATCGCAGGGCCCAGCAGTGCGCCCACCGCCGTCGCTGCTCTCGAGGCAGGACTCGTTCGCACTGTCGTCCTCCATTCGGGGGCGACGACGGCCTCCAGCGCGCCCGGTGTCGTGCAGTGGACGGACTGGCTGGCCAGCGCCCCCGAGGTCGCCGACTTCCAGGACCGTCCGGCGCGGCCGGCCATGGTCTACACGTCGGGCACGACCGGCCGTGCCCGTGGGACCCAGACCCGATGGGTGCTCGCTCCGGTGGCGACCCATCGGGAGTACCTGGCGAAGCTGCGGGAGCGAGCGCAGTTCCCCGAGGGCGCGCACATCGTGGTCGGCCCGCTTCAGCACAACGGTCCGCTCACTGCGGTGAGACATCTGCTGCTCGGTCGCCCGGTGGTCGTCGTCGGACGGTTCGACGGAGCCGAGGTGCTGCGTCTCATCGATCGCTACGACGTGACGTCGTCCGTCATGGTGCCCACTCACTTCCAGCGACTGCTGGGTGTGGACCCGGAGATCCGCGAGTCGGTCGACGTCAGCAGCGTCGCGCTCATCGCCCATACGGGCTCCGCCTGCCCACCTGACGTGAAGCGGGCGATGATCGATTGGTTCGGGCCGGTGCTGCTGGAGTCCTACGGGGGGAGTGAGTCCGGAACGCTGTGTCGCATCGGTTCGACTGACTGGCTCGAGCATCCGGGCTCGGTGGGCCAGGCGGTCGAGCCGTTCCGGGTCGTCGTCGTCGATGAGGACGGCAACGACCTGGCGGTGGGTGAGACCGGGATCCTGGCGTTCGAGGCGCCTGAGGGTTTTGGCCCGACCTACCACCAGGATCCGGAGAAGACCGCAAAGGCGTACGTGCGGCCCGGCGCCTTCACCCTCGGCGACATGGGGCATGTGGACGAGAACGGCTTCATCTTCATCACCGACCGGATGTCCGACATGGTCGTCTCGGGTGGCGTGAACCTCTACCCGTCGGAGAGCGAGAACGCACTTCGCCAGCATCCGGCCGTCGCGGACGTGGCGGTCATCGGCATCCCGCACCCGGATCTCGGGGAGCAGCTGCTCGCCCTGGTGGTCCCAGCTGATCCGTCGTCGGCTCCCGACCCGACCGACCTCGAGGCGTTCTGCCGAGACCTCATCTCGGCATACAAGATCCCGCGGAAGTTCGAGTTCATCGCCGAGCTCCCGCGCAACGAGATGCAGAAGGTCGACAAGAAGGCCCTGCGGCGTCCCTACTGGGACTCCGATCGCACCATCGCCGGCTGATCCGATCGTCGGCTGACCTGACACAGGAGGACACATGCTCAAGGGAATCGCCGGACGCACGGCACTGATCACGGGCGCGGCCGGCGGCATCGGGTCTGCCACGGCGCGTCGGCTGCACGCGGAGGGCGCGAACATCGTCGCGGTCGACCGTGATGCTGATGGGCTCGACGCCCTCGTCGCTGAGCTTGGGGACCGTGCGCTCGCCGTGCCTGCGGATGTCACCAGTGCAGACGACACGGCGATGTTCTTCCAGCGGGCGGTCGACACCTTCGAGACGGTCGACATGTTCTTCGCCAACGCCGGCGTGGAGTCGAAGGTGCTCCCCCTCGCGTCCTTCGACCTCGACGACTTCGAGAAGGTCTTCGCGGTGAACGTCCGCGGCCCCTTCCTCGGTGCCGCCGAGGCCGTACGCACGATGATGTCGCAGCCCGACCGCGGCAAGATCGTGTTCACCGCCTCGATCGCCGGCCTCAAGGGCGATCCGGGTGTCTCCGTGTACGTCGCAAGCAAGCATGCGGTGATCGGGCTGGCCCGGTCGCTGATGAAGGAGACTGGCCCGCTTGGCATCAGGGTCAACGTCGTCGCGCCCGGTCCCGTCGACACCCGCATGATGCGCCCCCTGGAGGAGGGTCTCGCTGCCCTCATGGGCACGGATGCCGCGGGCTTCCAAGCGGCCCTGAGCACGGCGATCCCGCTGGCACGGTACGCCGAGGCCGATGAGATCGCGGCGACGGCAGCCTGGCTGCTCAGCGATGAGGTGCCGTACATGCACGGCGAGATCGTGACCGTAGGCGGAGGCCTCTACCCGTGACCGACGTGATGCGCGTCGGACTCGCGCTGCCCCAGTTGGGCTCCCACGCCGATGCGCGGGCCGTTCGCGGCTTCGCGGAGCGGGCGGAGGAGCTCGGCTTCGGGCACCTGTTCGTGCAGCAGCACCTGTTCTACCCGCACGTCGTGGAGTCCGGCTATTCCGCACGGCCGGGCCTCGCGGTGCCGGAGGCCTATCGATCCGTCCTCCAGCCACTGGAGACTCTGGGTGTCGTCGCCGGATGGACCGAGCGGATCATCCTCGGCACGAGCATCCTCGTGGCCGGCTACCACCGGCCCGTCGACCTCGCGCAGCGCATCAGCACCCTGGATGTGCTGTCGGGCGGCCGTACGGTGTTCGGGTTCAGCGTCGGCTGGTCCGACGAGGAGCACGCGCAGTACGACGTCAATCCGCGCACGCGGGGCAAGCGTGCGGGGGAGCTCATCGATGCACTCAAGGCCTGCTGGGCAGCAGACCCGGTGGAGTTCGAGGGGGAGTCCTTCTCCATCCCGGCATCGGATGTGGATCCGAAGCCGGTGCAGCGGCCGCACCCGCCGCTGATGTCGGGCATGCGCTCGGAGGTCGGGCTGAAGCGCACGGCGGAGCAGTTCGACTGGTGGAACCCGGCCTCGGGGACGCTGGAGCAGCACCTGGAGACGATGCGGACGCTTGCGACGATGCGCCCGGCCGGGCTCGAGCCGCTGAAGATGTGCTGGAACCTGTTCACCGTGCCGCCGGTGATCGTCGCAAACCTGCAGCCGATGTCGGTTGACCAGCTGTGCGAGCAGATCGCCGCTGCCGCGGCCGCCGGTGTCGATGCCGTGTCGGTCGATGCCAACTTCGATCCGGAGATCACGTCGCCCGAGGACTGGGCGTCGGTGCCGGACCGTCTCGTCCCCCTGCTCGACGCCGCGAAGGGCTGACCGACATGGACCGTCTTGAGGATCATGCTGCGATCGAGCAGCAGATGTTCACGTATGCGCGGGCCACTGACTGGCTGGAGACCGAGAACCACCGCCTGGTCTTCGCGGACGACTGCGTGTTCGCCTCCCCGCACAGCGGGGACATGCACGGCCCCGATGCGGTGGTCGAGTGGATGAATCGCATACTCGAGCAGTTCGAAGCCACGCAGCACCTGATCGGCAACATCTCCATCACGTTCACGGGCGACGACACCGCGGACGCGGTGAGCTACGTGCGCGCTTGGCACCGGTTCCGCGACACCAGCAAGGACGACATGATCCTGTGGGGCGAGTACCACGATCGCTGGGTGCGGATCGACGGCACATGGCGGATCATCGAGCGGCGCGTCAAGGAGGCCGGCATCGAGCCGCGCCGCGAGGGCGGCGTCGTCAACCCGCGTCGGGCCAAGGGCTGATCGGTCCATGGTCGATCCGATCCGGGATGCCGGGGTCTGCGACACGCTTTACCGCTTCGCGCAGGGGATCGACCTCCGTGAATGGGACACCCTGCGGTCGGTCTTCGCCGACGAGATCACCGTGGACTACACCAGCTACCGCGGGGGAGAGCCCACCGTCATGGCGGCGGATGACTGGGTCGCGAAGGCCCAGCGCCGATTCGCGACCATGACAGCAACTCAGCATTCGATGACGAATCCCCGCGTGGCGGGTATAGGCGACACCGCCGCCTGCCGGATGTACGTCGAGGCGCACCACGTCGCGGTGGTCGACGGGCGCGAGGAGCACTGCCGGATCGGCGGGGAGTACCGCGATGAACTGCGACTAATCGAGGAACGGTGGCTGATCACCACCCTGCGGCTCGATGTGCGCTGGTTCCAGGGCAACCGGGACGTGCTCAACCTGCCGGTCGGCTGACGAATCAGGACAGCAGGAGCACCCGCAACGCTGGGACGTCGTCCACCCGATGCGTTGCACCGGCATCGTCGAGTTCACCATCGGGCGCGTAGCCCCAGGTCACGACAATGCTGTCGAGGCCGTGGGCGTCGGCGGCGCGGACATCGAGTGCACGGTCGCC
>JAURME010000035.1 GCA_030830865.1 Candidatus Nanopelagicales bacterium
CGCGCAGCGATCACCTCGGCGTAGGCGTCGCGCGTGCGCTGAGAGAGGTCCGCCTGCTCGGCCGTGGTGGTCCAGATGCCGCTGCGGTACTGGCTGCCGATGTCATTGCCCTGGCGGTACCCCTGCGTCGGGTCGTGGTTCTCCCAGAAGACCTTGAGCAGGTCATAGGGGGTGACGACGGACGGGTCGTAGGCGACCATGATCGCCTCGGCCTGCCCGGTACGCCCGGAGCACACTTCCTCGTACGTGGGGTTTGGAGTGAATCCACCCATATAGCCAACGCTGGTGCTGATGACCCCGGGAAGCTGCCAGTAGATCTCCTCGGCTCCCCAGAAGCACCCCATGGCCAGGTAGATGACCTGCGTTCCCTCGGGCCACGGCCCGGTGAGGGAGGTCCCCAGCACGGTGTGGGGGGCCGGGTTCGGCAGCAGTGGGGCGTCTCGCCCCGGGAGGGCAGCATCGGGCTCGACCATCGCGGACTTCCTGCCGAAGAGGTTCATGGATCAAGGGTAGGCGGATTCGCCGGTGGTGCAGGTCGTTGAGGCCTACTGCCCCTCGGATGCCGTATCCGTCGACTCCGATGGCTTGCGCGTCAGAGTCTCGGGCATGCGAAGGACGAACACGACGGCCACGACCGCCAGCATCGCGCCGGCTGCGAACGCCCAGTCGAAGTCGAAGGCGTCGATGAGGAGGCCCGCGACCAGCGGGCCGATGATCGCGCCGAGGTCGGACATCATCTGGAAGGTCGCGACGACGATGCCGCCACGACGACCGCCCATGATGTCGCCGACCACCGCTGCGGGCGCGGATCCGAGGAAGGCACCGGACGCACCCTGGATCGCCATTGCGATGAAGAACATCGCCGTGGCCGCCACCGCAGGGGTGCCCCAGCCGTTCGCGGCAACGTCGGCTGCGGTCAGGACGAGCATGCCGAATGCGGTGCCGATCGTGCCCCAGAGCAGCGCCTTGCGGCGGCCCTCGGTGTCGGCCATCCGGCCCGCGGGCAGCAGGAGCAGTGTCTGCAAGCCGGCGGCGATCAGGAACCCGATCCCGGAGATCGATGCGCTCTCGCCGAGACCCTCGACGACGAAGAGCGGCACGGCCGACGAGCGCAGGCCGAAAACCACGAAACCGGTGATGAGGTTCGTGGAGAGGGCCGCTTGGTACGCGCGATCGCGTAGGGCCGTCCGCAGTTGCTCCAGCTTGTTCTGGTCACCTTGCGCCACCTGTTCCTCGCGCTCGGCCAGGTGTGCACGCGAGAGGAACAGGACGGCGACGAGGGCCGCGAGCAACAAGGTGGCCGCGTACACGAAGAAGGGCGCGCGAATGCTCCACGCGACGACGAGACCGCCGACTGCGGGACCGGCAACGCCGCCGATGATGAAGCCGCCCTGGAACGCGCCCGCCGCCCGGCCGCGCTGCTCGGTGGCGACCACTCGGAGCAGAAGTGCCATCGCGGAGACGGTGAACATGCTCGACCCCAGGCCCCCGACACCGCGCAGCAGGAGCAGTTGTGCGTAGGTCTGCGAGAAGCCGGCAGCGAAGCTGGAGACGGCGACGATCAGCAGACCCGATGTCATGACCGTGCGCTCGCCGAGGCGGTCGACGAGACCGCCGGCAAGAGGGGAGGTGACGAAACGGACGAGAGCGAACACTGAGATGACAGCGCTGGCCTCAAGCGCGGAGACGTCGAACGTGCGCGCGAAGACGGGCAGTACGGGGATGAGGATGCCGAAGCCCAGCGCGACGCAGAAGGCGATGGCGGTCAGGACGGCGACCTCGCGGGGGAGCCCGGCGAGAAGGGGGGTGCGGCGAATGGCCCCGCCCAGGCGTCGGACCGGACTCATGAACGGGCTCGCGTAAGCGCGAGGCGCATTCGCGGGTCGTCCACAGGGGGTGTTTCCAGGTGCGTGGCGTCCACAGAGGAGGAGCGAGTTCCGGGCGCCGTCACCGCGTCACCCTATCCTCCACCGTATGCCTGCTTCCGCCGTCTATGCCGCTGAGGACCAATGGTCTGCGCTGCTGGATCGCGGGGGTGTGGTCGACTTCTTCGGGTCGCGCATCGACGTGCCGATGCAGCTGCGGTTCGGTGACATTGCCTCGGTGCAGGCATACGTGGATCGCGTGCTCGCGGTCGAGGCCGTGCGAGTCGAGTACCCGGAGGCCGGGCCGCTGGGCGTGCGGGCCTCGCGCAGTCGGACCCGGGCGAGGTACCTGCCCGACGAGCAGGTGATCGAACTGCCATCGGAGCTCTGGGCGGGTCGCGAGTCCGTCGTCCTGCACGAGACCGCGCACCACCTCGCGTGCAGCCGGGGTATCGCTCCCGCTCGGGCGTCGGGCAGGTGGCATGGCTCGGAGTTTCGGTCAGCCATGGAGTTCGTCGTCCTCCAGATGCTGGGAGAGGCCGCTGCGCTCCTGCTGCGAAGTGGGTACGACGCGGCGGGGGTTGCGGGCGCGCAGCGTGCGGAGCGCCGTGGGGAGGCGACGCGCTGATGGCCGCGACGATCGAACGCATCGCGGCTCTGCTCGCGAAGGCCGAGCGCACGGACAACGAGATCGAGGCTGATGCCTACCTGATGAAGGCGCAGGAGCTCGCGACCCTCGCGAGCGTCGACCTCGCCGTCGCAAGGGCCAAGACGGCAAAGAAGGAGCAGCGGCAGCAGCCGGAGTCGCGGACGACCACCATCGGGGAGAAGGGCCGGCGCGCCAACCGGCACCTGATCACGCTGTTCATCGCGATCTCGCACGCGAACGATGCGCACGTCGACATCGCGGCCAATTCCACGTACGTCATCGGCTACGGGATGCCGAGTGACCTCGATGTCATCGAGACGATGTTCGCGTCCCTGTCCGTGCACATGGTGCACACCAGTCAGCAGTATGTGGTGGGTCGGCAGTGGGAAGGGGAGACGTACACAGCAGTGGTCAAGAGGCGTCGGCAGGTCAAGGAGCACACCGCACAGACGGCGCGGGTCGCGTTCTACCGGGCGTATGTCGAGCGCATCACCGAGCGGCTCGCCCAGGCACGCGAGCATGCGATCCGCGAGGCCGATCAGCAGCGCGTGGCTCAGGGGTCTGCAGCAGCCGGAGGCACGGAGGTCGTCCTGCGGGAGAAGGGTGCCGAGGTGTCGGCATTCCATCGACAGACGTCGAGCGCCCGCGGTTCGTGGGGCGGCTACTCAGGAGGCGTTCGATCGGCCAGTGGGTCGGCGGCCGCCGCCGGCAGGTACGCCGCGTCGAACGCGCGGCTCGGGCAGTCGAAGGAGATCGGCGGTAAGCGGGAACTGAAGTAGCCAGCCTCTTGACCTGCGAGAATCGCCCCATGATTCACGAGCGTGAGCGACACGCGGTGACTACCGCAGACATCGAGGCCGCCGCTCAACGGCTCTCCGGCATCGTCCGCGATCTGCCCTTGGTCGAGCCGCGGTGGCTCGAGGAGATCGTCGGCGGCGAGGTTCGGCTCGTCACCGAGAACCTGCAGCGCGCTGGGTCCTTCAAGATCCGCGGCGCCTACAACCGCATCGCGCAGCTCACGGACGAGGAGAAGGCGCGCGGCGTCGTGGCGGCGAGTGCCGGAAACCACGCGCAGGGAGTCGCCCTCGCGGCGCAGCGACTCGGCGTGCGGGCCACCGTCTTCATGCCGGAGGCGGCGAGCATCCCCAAGGTGGCCGCCACGCGCGGATACGGTGCCGAGGTCGTGCTCACCGGTGCGACCCTCGATGAGGCCCTCGTGACGGCTCTCGAGTACGCAGAGGAGACCGGCGCCGTCATCATCCACCCCTTCGACAACGCGGACATCGTTGCGGGGCAAGGCACCCTGGGTCTGGAGATCCTCGCGAAGATGCCCGAGGTCCGCACCGTCGTGGTGTGCACGGGTGGTGGCGGCCTTCTCGCGGGGGTGGCGCTCGCCATCAAGTCGACCCGCCCCGATGTGAAGGTCGTCGGCGTCCAGGCGCAGGAGGCGGCGGCCTACCCGCCGTCGCTCGCGGCCGGCCATCCCGTCCGTCTGCCCCACATGGCCACCATGGCCGACGGCATCGCGGTCGGGCTGCCTGGTGACGTCCCGTTCGCCGTCGTCGAGGAACTCGTCGACGAGATCCGCACCGTCACCGAGGACGAACTCGCCACCGCGGTGGTACGCCTGCTCGAACGCTCCAAGCTCGTGATCGAGCCGGCGGGTGCGGCGGCATTGGCCGGAGTCCTTGCTGATCCATCCGCGTTCGAGCCGCCGGTTGCCGTGGTGCTCTCCGGCGGCAACGTCGACCCGCTCGTCCTGCTGCGCATCATCCGTCGTGGTCTGGTCTCCGCCGGTCGATACCTGGCGATGTCGATCCGGATGAAGGACACTCCCGGATCGCTCGCCCGACTGCTCAACGACATCGGCTCGCGCCAGGCCAACGTCGTCGACATCGAGCACCATCGGGACGATGCCGGCCTCGGGTTCGACGAGGTGGAGATCGTCGTCCACGTGGAGACGCGCGGTCCCGAGCACTGCGATGCACTCGTGGAGTACCTCAGGAACTCCGGCTACGCGATCGCAGCGCGGGGCTCGGGGCCCTGACGCGATGACCAGCGTGCGCCGTCCGTGCGTGATGCAGTGATGTTATGATGCGGTGATGCGCACCACCTTGGATATCGACGATCGGGTCCTCGAGACAGCGCGATCCCTGGCGCGGCAGAAGCGGATCTCTCTGGGGGCCGCCGTCTCCGAACTCGCTCTCCGAGGCCTTCGTCCACAGGTCACGGATTCGCCCTTCCCCACTTTCGTGGTGTCCGACGATGCTGATCCGGTGACAGCAGAGATGGTGCGCGAGGCGATGGACGAGGCGTGACGCACCTGCTCGACGTCAACGTCCTGATCGCGCTGGCCTGGCCGAATCATGTCCACCACGCCCGAGCGACTCGGTGGTTCGCCGAGGTCCACGAGTCCGGCTGGGCGACCACACCCATGACGGAGTCGGGCTTTGTGCGCATCTCCAGCAACGCTCGCGTGTTCCCCGAGGGCGTCACACCCGGGCAAGCTGCCGAGGTGCTGCGGCGATACTGCGAACTCCCGGGCCACCAGTTCTGGGCCGACGCCACGCGCTTATCCGAGTGGAGTGGTTCGCTCGCTGACCATGTCCATGGCTCGGGACTGGTCACGGATGCGCATCTGGCGCTGGTCGCTGCCGCGCACGGCGGATCGTTGGCGACGTTCGACTCGCGTGCGGCGGTGCTGGCGCAGGATCTGGGTGCTCAGGCCGTCCTGCTGGAGGAATAGCCGCGCCGACGCAGCCACTTCGCGGTGGCGTCGACGGCCAAGAGCGCAGGGATGCCCAGCAGGGCAATCGTCCAGCCGGCCGCATCCGGCGGTGCCTGGCCGAGAGCACCGGCGAAGGGAACCACGAAGATGGCAAGGGCCGAGAACCCCAACTCGATCGAGGCGGCGGGGATGAGCAGCCGGTTCGTCATCCACCCGAGCGCCCAGGGGGGGCGCACCGAACTGCGACACGCGAAGGCATTTGCCGTCTGGGTGAGAACGACGGCCATGAACGCCGCCCCGGAGGCTGCGAGCGCCACCTGCCCTACCGGGAAGTCCATGCCGGGGCGCCAGCCGGCCGCCAGGTAGGAGGCGAGGAAGGCCGCCATCGTCACGAGGGCCACGGTCGGCCCGAGGATCCCGAAGGCGCGGACGAGGACGGTGCGGTTCAGCAGACGTCCCGAGATCGGCGGATCGTGCAGCACGTGGCGTGACGGCGGCTCCGCGCCGAGTGCGACAGCCGACAGGGTGTCCGTGCCGATGTCGAGGGCGATGATCGCGAGCACGCTGAGCGCGAGGGGGAACGAGCCACCGCTGAGTCCCCAGACGAGGAAGGGCGTGAGCTCGGCGACGTTGTCGGTCAGGTGGTAGGTCAGGAAGCGCCGGATGTTCGCATAGGTGGCTCGGCCCTGCTCGACTCCGGCGACGATCGAGGAGAAATGGTCGTCCAGCAGGACGAGGTCCGCAGCCTCGCGGGCGATATCCGTGCCCGACTCGCCCATGGCGATGCCGATGTCCGCCGCCTCCAGCGCCGGGACGTCGTTCACTCCGTCGCCGGTCATGGCGACCACGTGCCCGCTCTCGCGAAGGACTCGCGCGATCCGCAGTTTCTCCTCGGGTGACACCCGCGCGATGACGGTTCCCGTGTGCTCGATGAGCCGGGCAAGGTCGGAATCGCCCTCGGGAAGCTCTGCCCCGGTGAGGATCGGGTCCGCGGCCTCGCGCAGCCCGACCTCGGTCGCGATGGCACCCGCGGTCCGTGGGTGGTCGCCCGTGACCATGATCACGGCAATACCTGCCGTGCGGCAGGCCTCGAGGGACTCGCGCACGTCCGCACGCGGAGGATCCTCCAGACCCAGGAGGCCGAGCAGCGTGAGGTCGCGTTCCGCGTCAGCGGCGGAGGTGGGGACCGCGCCGTGGGACGGCCGCCTCGCGACGGCCAGGACGCGGAGTCCGCGGCCGGTCATCCCGGAGAGCGCCTCGCGTGCGGCTGCCACGCCATCCTCGGCGATACACCTGTCGAGGACAGCGTCGGGAGCCCCCTTCACCAGGACCTGCCCACCGTCCACGACCGACATGCGTCGACGTGACGGATCGAAGGGGAACCGCGCGACCTCGTCAACCGGCTCGCGTAGCGGGTCGGTGTCAACACCGAGGCGGCGGGCGAACGAGTCGAGGGCGGCCTCCATCGGATCACCGTGCGGGCGCCAGTGACCCTCGTCGAGCCGGACGAAGCCGTCGGAACAGCGAGTGGCCGTGGCTGCCAGGTCGAGCAGGGACGGGGTCGCATCGAGGCTGACGTCCACGTCGGCCACCGGGGCGTACCCGGTCACGCGCACCGTGGCCGTGCCCTGCGGGGTCCACGCCTGAACGACCGTCATCTCGTTTCGGGTCAGAGTCCCGGTCTTGTCGGTGCAGATGATCGTCGTTGACCCGAGGGTCTCGACGGCCTCGAGATGGCGGACGAGGACGTTGCGGCGGGCCATCTGCTCGGCGCCCCATGCGAGCGTCAGCGTGACTGTGGGCAGCAGGGCCTCAGGGACAAGGGCAACCGTCACGCCGATGGCGAAGACGGCCGCCTGGTCGACCGGCCCACCGACCAGCAGTGTGATCGCGAAGAAGACCGCACCGACAGTCAGTGCGATCGCAGCGATGACACGGACCACCCGCCGCAGTTGGAGAGCAAGGGGAGTGCGGGGTCGGCGCTGCGTTGCGGTGAGACCCGCGATCGCGGCGAGCCGTGTCGCTCCTCCTGTTCCGGTGACGTCCGCCTCGGCCTCGCCCGCGACCACGAAGGTGCCGGCGAAGATCGAACCGCCATCGTTGACCCGCTCGGGCTCGCTCTCTCCCGTGAGCATCGAAGCGTCCACCTCGAGTGCAACCGGCGCGCGTGCCGTCGCGTCAGCGGGGATCCGGTCCCCGGGCCGCAGGAGCAGCCGATCGCCGACCACGACGAGGGCGGCGTCGACCAGCGTCCGCCTCCCGTCGCGGATGACGGTGACGGATGCGGGCAACAGTGTGCGCAGCCGCTCCGCCGCTCGGTCGGCGCGTTCCTCCTGGATGAAGGAGAACGCGGCATTGACGAGGATGACGGCCGCGACGGCGATGCCGAGTTGCGGTATCCCGGCGAGGAAGGACAGCGCAGCGGCGCCCCACAGCAGCAGGGCGAAGAAGTGTGTGAGCTCGTCGGCGAACCGGCGTATGGCCGACCTGCGGCGTGGCGCTGGAAGGTCGTTCGGGCCGTCGGTGCGCAGCCGGTCGCTGGCCTGCGCTGAGGTCAGTCCGCGAGACTCGGCTCCACCCACACCTTCAGTGCATGGCTCCGGATGGCTGGGTGCCAGGGGCGAAAGACCTACTTCCGGTGAGGGCGTCAGCCCCCGTACGGCTCCACCTTGCGGATCTCGACGCTCATCTCCTTGCCGGTGGCGAGGGTGTAGCTGACGGTGTCGCCGACCTTGGCGCCGTTGACCGCGCCACCCAGCGGCGACGTCGGGGAGTAGACCTCGATCGACGCGTGCGCAGCCTCCTCGCGCGAGCCGAGGAGGAAGGTCTCCTCCTCCTCCCAGGCAGCGAAGTAGACCGTCACCACCTTGCCCGCGGCGACCTCGTCATGGGCCGACTCGGGAGCACCGATACGGGAGTGCTCGAGCAGGTGCTTGAGCTGGCGCACGCGCGCCTCGTTCTTGCCCTGCTCCTCGCGAGCGGCGTGGTAGCCGCCGTTCTCCTTGAGGTCACCCTCCTCGCGAGCGGCAGCGATGCGGCCCTTGATCGTCTCGCGAGTCGGACCCTCGCGGTCGGCGAGCTCCTCCACGAGGCGGTCGTAGGCCTCCTGGGTCAGCCAGGTGATGTCGGTCTCCGTCATAACGGAAAAGGCTACCGGCGCAGCAGAATCCCGCCGAATCCAGAGGCGAGAGCCCTGATCAGCCGCCCGTCCACGGCTGGTCAGGCGCTACGACGCCGGGCGGGAACTGCGGGGGTGAGACCCCGGGCTCGGCATCGACGGCGCAGCCGAGCAACTCGACCGTGTAGGCATCGGTCAGGGTGGCGAGCGGGTAGTCGACCAGCACGCCGCCCTCACCTGCGGGGATGTCCACCACGGCGTATCCGAGATCGACGTGCTTGCTGTCCTGAGCACGGATGACGCAGGTCACGTCGCCCTCGGCAGGACGGTCGACGGAGATCCGGACGTCGACGTGATCGGGGCCCTTGACCTCCCACGTGACCAGGCGGGACTCGAGCCGGTTCTGCAGGACATTCGTGCCGACGAAGAGCATCGCCCCAGCGAAGGCGATCACGATCACACTGACCGCGATCCACCGGCCGACCGGCCGGCGATCCATGCCGTATCGCTCGCGCATGGCGGGGCTGAGTTGGTCCCGGGTGAAAGGTGAGGACACGTAGGGGAGACTATCCCCGTGACCTCCGACCTCCGCCTCATGGCTGTCCACGCGCACCCCGACGACGAGGCCAGCAAGGGCGCCGCCACGACCGCGAAGTATCGGGCCGAGGGCATCGACGTGATGGTCGTGACATGCACCGGCGGCGAGCGCGGCGACGTCCTCAATGCCGCGGCTCAGGCCGACGTCGACGAGCTCGGCCTGCTGGCCGTCCGGCAGCGCGAGATGGCCGCCGCCGTCGCGACCCTGGACGTGAAGCATGCCTGGCTCGGGTTCGAGGACTCCGGCTTCCCGCAAGGGGACCCCGCGCCCCCGCTACCCGAGGGCTGCTTCGCCGACCTGCCGGTCGAGGAGACCGTCCCGCCGCTGGTCGCGCTGATCCGCTCGTTCCGGCCCCAGGTCGTGACGACGTACGACGAGCTCGGCGGCTACCCGCACCCGGATCACATCCGCACGCACGAGACCACGATGGCAGCGCTCGATGCGGCCGCAGATCCGTCGTACCGCCCGGACCTCGGCGATCCGTGGGACGTCGCGAAGGTCTACTACAACCACCAGTTCACTAAGGCGCGCGTGATCGCGGTCCACGAGGCGATGCTCGAAGCCGGGTTGGAGTCGCCCTACGCCGACTGGCTGAAGAACTGGTCCGACCGCGACGACATGTTCCCCCGGGTAACAACGCGGATCGACGCATCTGACCACTTCGCCGTTCGCGATGCGGCGCTGCTCGCGCACCGCACGCAGATCGACCCCGAG
The DNA here is from genome assembly GCA_030830865.1 of Candidatus Nanopelagicales bacterium. Taxonomy (GTDB): domain Bacteria; phylum Actinomycetota; class Actinomycetes; order S36-B12; family S36-B12; genus UBA10649. The sequence continues at coordinate 9,673 of JAURME010000035.1, forward strand.
GGCCAGTGGTTCGCGGTTCCCCTTGAGATGCAGAAGCGTGTGTGGCCCACCGAGGACTTCGAACTCACCCGATCGCGAGTCGAGACGACCCTGCCGGAGGACGACCTGTTCGCCGGCCTCAGAGAGGACGCATCGTGACCCTGCTCGCCCTGCTCGCGGCTGTGCCGGCCGAGACGACGGACCCCGATGAGCAGCAGTCGCTCATCAGTGGTGCCCTGCCGATCGCCGGACTGTTCGTCGCGGTGCTCCTCGTCGCGGTCTTCTTCCTGTGGCGCTCGCTGCGCAAGCAGATCGGCAAGATCGACAGCAGCCTGCCGGACGGGCGTGATGACCGCGAGCAGGCCCTCGACCGCCGGCTTCAGGACGAGGCTGTGAAGCGCGGCGAGGAGGCTGACGGGGGTCAGCCGGGATCGACCGGCACGTAGTCGTGGGCCGGGCGATGCTGCGACTGGCCCTCACCCCGCGCTGGCTGGTGGCGGCCGTCGTCCTGCTCGCCCTGATCGTCGCGGCGTTCTTCCTCGGCCGCTGGCAGTGGGACCGCACCCAGGCGATCCTCGCCGCAGAGCGGGCCGCCATCGCGGAGCCCGTCGACGTCCTGCAGGTGCTCGCGGACCCCGTGACGGATCCGCTGCCGAACGAGGCGATCGGGCGCCCGGTCACGGTCACCGGTTCGTACGCAGCCGGCCGTCAGGTACTCGTCGCGAACCGCGCGCTCGACGATGCCCCGGGTGCGTGGGTGGTGACCGGGCTGCGCACGGGCGCCGGTGTGCTGGTTCCCGTTCTCCGTGGCTGGGTCCCTGGCCCGGACGATCCCGCCACGGCCGTGCCCGACGTTGTCGTCACCGTCAGTGGGGTACTGCAGCCTGACGAGCTCTTCTACGCCGGTGCGGCGCCCGTCGACGCACAGATCGTGGCGATCTCGCAGGAAGCCCTCGCCGGAGTCTGGGGGGAGGACGTCGCTCCCGGATTCGTCGTCCTCCAGTCGCAGACCCCCGAAGCGCCGCCGGCTCCGACTCCCGTGCCCCCAACGATCGATGTGGCCGACGTGCCGTTCCCGCTTCAGAACTTCTTCTACGCCTTCCAGTGGTGGATCTTCGCCGCCTTCGGGGTGTTCCTGTATGTGCGGTGGCTGAGGATCGAGGCGGCCAAGGAGACGTCCACTAGCCTGTCGGAGTGATCTCCGTACTCGGTGAGGCCCTCGTCGACATCATCGTCGACCCGGGGGGCGAAGTGACGTCCGTGGTCGGCGGCGCGCCGCTCAACACGGCTCGCACGATCGCCCGTCTCGGGATTCCCGCGACGTTCCTCGGCGGGGTGTCGACAGACGCCTTCGGCAACCGCATCATGAGGCTGTTGAACGATGACGGTGTGGTGCTGGGCCTGGGGGCGCAGGTGCCGGAACCCACGACCCTGGCGATCGCGCAGATCGATGAGCACGGTGCGGCCACGTACCGGTTCATGATGGAGGGCACGTCAGCGGCAGCGGTAACCCCCTCGATGGCGCTGGCGCACCTCGATCCCTCCGTCCGCGTGCTGCACGTCGGCACCCTGGGTCTGGTTCTCCAGCCGCTTGTCGACGCTTCGGTGGCGATCGTCACGGCGGCATCCGACGATCAACTGGTGATGATCGATCCCAACTGCCGCCCGTCCGTCATGACCGGGTCGTCGGTGTTCGCGGATGCGCTCGCAGCTGTGCTTCCGCGCGCGGACATCGTCAAGGTCAGCGGTGACGATGTCGAGTTCCTGTTCCCGGGAGTCGAGCCACTGCAGGCTGCCAAGGAACTCGCGGCGTCGTCGGACTCCGTTGTGCTCTTCACGGACGGAGCCGAGGCCGTCCATGTTCTGGCAGGTGGGCAGGACGTAGTGCTCGACGTGCCGAAGGTGGCCGTCGCTGACACAGTGGGGGCCGGGGACTCCTTCAGTGGCGGCTTCCTGGCGTGGTGGCTTCAGCACGGCAAGACCCGCGCCGATGTGCGCGACGTCGACGCGTTGGTGGCGGCGGCCCGCTTCGGCATCGCGGTCGCGGGCATCACCTGCCAGCGTCCCGGGGCGGACCCCCCGCGGATCGATGAGGTGCCGGGAGGATGGGCATGAAGGGCGTGAACGGCGCGTTCCTGCGCTACCGGATCATGGCGTGGGTTACCGGTGTGGTGCTCGCAGCGCTGACCGTCTGGCTCATTGTGGGGTACGGCTTCCTCGACTACAGCAACGTGGAGTCCAAGCCTGCTCTGTACGGGCTTCTGTGGATGCTCCACGGCTGGCTGTACGTCGTATACCTCATCGTCGGCGTGGACCTGGCCTTCCGGCTGCGCTACCCGGTACTCAAGACACTGTTGATCCTGCTCGCCGGCACTGTCCCGTTCGCCTCCTTCTTCGCCGAGGCGTGGGTGCACCGTGACCTCAAGCGACGCGACCTGCTTGCCAGCAGCTGATGCGCTGATCCGCCATGCTCGTCTCGGCCCTGCTCCTGCTTGCCGGCATTGTGCTGGCGGGAGTCGGGGGTGAGCTGTTCGTCCGCGGCATCGTCAGCCTCGCAGCGTGGTGGCGGGTGCCAGCGGGCATCATCGGGGCTACCGTCGCGGCGTTCGCGACGTCCTCGCCCGAACTGTCCGTCGCCATCAACTCCGCGCTGGAGGGGCAGCCCGAGATCGCCCTGGGGGACGTGCTCGGCAGCAACATCGTCAACATCGGCCTGGTCCTCGGCCTTGCCCTGGTCTTCGCCTCGATCCGGGTGGGACGCGGCACTGTCGTGCGCGACTACTCCGCGGCGGTGGCGGCTCCCGTGCTCGTCGGTGTCCTCGCCCTGGACGGCTCACTCGGGCCGGTGGACGGTGTCGTCCTGCTCGTCGTGTTCGCCGCCTGGCTGATCCAGTCCGCCGTGGCCGCGCGCCGGGTCCGTGACGCCACGCCCGCGGTGCTCCTGGAGCGGTCCCGGACGTCTGTCGTCGTCAGCCTCATCCTCGGGCTGGTCCTCCTCATCGTGGCAGGCCGGCTCGTGGTGGCCGGTGCGCTCGACATCCGGGACGCGCTCGGCTGGGACAGTTTCGTGGTCGGGGCCGTCCTCGTCGCCCTCGGCACCTCGGTGCCCGAGCTGGCGACCATGATCACCGCGCGCATCCGCAAGCACGACGAGGTGGCGGTCGGGACGATCCTGGGCAGCAACATCTTCAACACCCTGCTCATCGTGGGCACGGCCGCGGTGATCCATCCGATCGACGTGAACTCCTTCGAGACCGACGTCGGCATCATCGCCAGCATCGTTCTGGTGCTGCTCATCATTCCGGCACGAGGCGGTCTCCTGGGCCGGTGGCGGGCCCTGCCCCTGCTGGGCACCTACGCCGTGGTGCTCGCCCTGCTCACGATCTGAGTGGTGCACCGAAACCTGCAGGTACCGTCACACCCAGCGCATCTTGTGACGGTACCTGCAGGCTTCGGTGCGAATTCCGGCAGCGCTACG
>JAURME010000036.1 GCA_030830865.1 Candidatus Nanopelagicales bacterium
CGTGCCAGTTCGTACGCCTCGATCGCCCGGTCCGACTCGACCTCTATGTTGCAGGCCGCTTCGACCGACTCCTTGAACCCCTCCGGCACCTGTTCGAGGTTGAAGTCGAGTCGGCCGGTCAGCGGGTCCATGTTCGAGCCCGTCACCAGCGCCCCGAAGTCACGGAAGACGACGCCCGAGAGCAGGTGCAGCCCGGAGTGCGTGCGCATCAGGGCCGTACGCCGGTCGTCCTCGATCGCGCCGGTGACAGTCGTGCCGACCGGCGGCAGCGGGTCGCCGTCCAGGGGCACCAGAGAGAGGTCATCGCCACGACGGACGTCGACGATCCTCGTCTGCACACCACCCCACAGCAGCACGCCATGATCCGGCGGCTGGCCCCCGCCACCGGGGTAGAACGCCGACCGATCGAGCACGATCCCCTGCTCGGGATCGCTGGACAGGACCGTGGCATCCCACTCCCGCAGCGTCGCGTCGGCGAGGTCGAGGCGATGCGTGCGGGCGCTGCCCATGGCTACTTCTTGCCCTGTGAGGCCACCGCTGCGGCGGCCTCGGCCGCGGCAGCGGGATCGAGGTACTCCCCACCGGGGACGATCGGCGTGAGGTCCTCGTCGAGCCGGTAGACCAGCGGGATGCCCGTGGGGATGTTGAGCCCGGCGATGTCCTCGTCGGAGATCTGGTCGAGGTGCTTGACCAGCGCGCGCAGCGAGTTGCCGTGGGCGGCGACCAGGACGGTCTTTCCGGCGCGGAGGTCCTCCGCCACGATGACGTCCTCCCAGTAGGGGATGAGTCGCTTCACGACATCGGCCAGACACTCGGTGGCCGGGCGGGCCTCGGGAGGCAGTGCGGCGTAGCGCGCGTCGTCCGTCTGGGCCCAGGGATCCTCCGGATCGATCGGTGGCGGCGGGGTGTCGTAGGAGCGGCGCCACAGCATGAACTGCTCCTCGCCGTACTCGTCGAGCGTCTCCTTCTTGTTCTTGCCCTGCAGTGCCCCGTAGTGCCGCTCGTTCAGTCGCCAGTTGCGTCGCACTGGGATCCACATGCGGTCGGCGGCCTCGAGTGCGATCTGCGAGGTCTTGATGGCTCGCTTGAGCAGGGAGGTGTGGACCACGTCCGGCAGCAGGCCGGCCTCGGCCAGGAGCTCGCCCCCGCGCTGCGCCTCGCCACGTCCCTTCTCGTTGAGGTCGACATCGACCCAGCCGGTGAAGAGGTTCTTGGCGTTCCACTCGCTCTCGCCGTGGCGGAGCAGGATCAGGGTGTACGGCGCATCGGTCATGCGCCCATCCTGCCGGAGTCGACCGCGTCCTCGCGCACGGTGGTCTCCGTCGTCGTGCGTGACCTGCTCAGTGTGACCTCCACGACGATCATGAGCACCAACGCTGCGATCGCCGCATGGGTGACAGTGATGTTGTCGTCAACAGGAAGGAAGTGAAGGGCAAGGAAGACGACGCCCGAGCCGCCCAGCACGATCGATGAGCGGTTGCGCCAGCCCGTGGCTGCTGCGGCCACCCCGGCCAGGCCAAGGTAGGCGATGCCGAGGGAACTCAGGAGGCCGACGTCCTCGGCGTAGGCCTCGAGCTCCTTGATGACGGCGGCGGGCAGCGGAACGGCATTCGCGGCGAGCGTCACTGACGAAAGGCCGACGCCGATGATGAGCGGCAGGTGAAGCAGCAGCCAGCCCTGCATCCGACGGACCTGAACCGGTGGACCGGTGGGAAGCACATGGATGAAGTAGGCCCGCCACAGTACGAAGACCGTCGCGGTGGCGAGGACGATGCCGACAAAGGAGAAGGTGCCACCGCGCTCCTTGCCGATCGCGATCTCGAGGAAGGTGTCGCCCAGAAGGATCAGAACGAACTGGCCGAGGCGCTCGCGGAGGTGCTCGATGCTGACGGTGGCGTTCGAGGGGAGCAGTCGAGGGAAGATCACCAGGATGCCGACCAGTCCCACGGCCGGTCCGACAGCCATGGCCACGTAGGGAGCGGTGAAGGTGCCGATGCCCAGGATCACAGCAGCGACCAGGCTCAGGCTGGCGCCCATCGTGGCCGCTCGGCGGGCGTCGGGAGCCTGCATCCCTGCGTAGGCGTACCGCAGGGCGAGGGCCAGGAATGCCAGGGCCATGCCGCCGTTGAGTGTCTCCTCGGTGCTCCACTCGTGCCACAGGGTCCCGGTGGCGGCGATCATCGCTCCGACGATCCAGGCCATCGTGAGCAGTTGGACGGCGATGCCGTGGTCGGGGAAGCGGTTGCTGGCGAGTACCCAGGCCGACCATGCGCCGAACACGTAGACGATGGCGACGAGGTACCAGATAACCCAAGCCGAACCCCAGCCGAACTGCAGGCCGGAGAACAGCGACATGGCGAGGACCACGATGACGAGGTCTTGGAGCAGCTCCAGCCAACTGACCTTGGGCATGTGATAGCGCACGCTGATCAGTCCTGGGAGGCGTTCTCGTCGGTCGGATCCATCAGGTGACGGAAGGCCGCGAGGTTGTCAGTCGGCAGCCCGCGCTGGGTGCGCCACTGCCACTCCCGGCGGATGCTCGTGGCGAAGCCGAGTTCGAGCAGCGAGTTGAACGATCCGTCGGAGTACTCCAGCACCGCTCCCATGAGCCGGTCGAGTTCCTCGACCGTCACCGCCGCGAGCGGCAGTCGTCCGACCAGGTAGATGTCCCCGAGGTGGTCGATGGCGAAGGAGACACCGTAGGTGCGTCGGTTGCGCTCGAGCAGCCAGCGGTAGACCGCCTCGTGGTTCTCATCAGGATTTCGCGCCACGAACGCATTGATGGTGGCTGCATGCTCACCCAACGTGATCGACGTCGTCGTCATGAGCTTTCGCTCGCCGGGAAGTGTGACGACGAAGGTGGTGGAGTCCGGGGCCTCCCAGTCCAGGCCAGACGAGGCGAGGAACTCGCGGACGGCTGCGGCTGCCGCCTCGCGGCTCATGGCCGCTGGGCGGTGAGGGTCAGCGGTGCGGCATTCGTCATCGCGGCTGCGTAGCTGTTCAGCAGTCCGGCGGTCGTGGCCGCCCATCCGAAGGACGCGGCGTGCATGTGGGCCCCGTGCGAGAGCTCCTCGCGAAGGCGGGGCTGACGCACGATGGAGGAGATCGCGGCGGCGAAGTCCCGGGGGTGGTGGGTGTCGACGAGCAGGCCGCTGACGTGATCGGCGACGGCGGTGCGCAGTCCACCGACGGCTGCCGCCACGACCGGGGTGCCGCAGGCCTGCGACTCCACGGCCACCAGGCCGAAGGACTCTGAGTGGGACGGCACCACCGTCACGTCCGCGGCGCGGAACCACTCGGCCAGCGCGCCTCGATCGGACGGTGGCTCGAACCGCACGAGGTCATCGATGCCGAGCTGGCTCGCGAGGTCCATCAGCGATGTAGGACGTTCGAGGCCAGACCCTGACGGCCCTCCGCAGATCACGACCTTCAGGCGGTCGCGCAGGGCGGGGTCGGCAGCGACCATCTCGGCAGCGGCCTTCACGAGGACGTCTGGTGCCTTGAGGGGCTGGATGCGGCCGACGAAGAGCAGGACGACGGCATCATCGGCCACGCCGTGGCGCCTTCGCGCTGCAGACCTGCTCCCCGGGGTGAAGAAATCCAGGTCCACGCCGGGATGCACGACGTCGACGCGGTCGCGCTCGGCGCCATACAGGTCGACGAGCTCGTGGGCCTCGTCGTCGGTGTTCGCGATGAGACGGTCAGCCACTGCAACGACCTGCTCCTCGCCGATGACGCGGAGCGCGGGCTCGGGGGTGTCACCGGCGGAAAGGTCGCGATTCTTGACCTTGGCCATCGTGTGCATGGAGTGAACGAGCGGGACGTTCCAGCGCTCCGCGGCGAGCCAGCCGACCTGGCCGGAGAGCCAGTAGTGGGAGTGGATGAGATCGAACCATCCCTCGGGACGGGACGCCTCGGCGCGCAGGACCCCGGCCGTCACCGCGCAGAGCTGGCCGGGCAGGTCCTGCTTGTTCAGGCCCTCGAAGGGGCCGGCCGTGACATGGCGGACGAGGACGCCGGGGGCCATCTGCACGACCGGCGCGAGATCGGACGACGTCGCCCTCGTGAAGATCTCCACCTCGGTACCAGACTCGGCCAGCCGCTTGGCCGTCTCGACGACATAGACGTTCATTCCGCCTGCATCACCGGTACCGGGCTGGTCCAGGGGTGAGGTGTGGATGGAGAGGACCGCCACTCGCCGGGGCCGGCGCACGCGTCGCGAGGACAGCAGGGACGGAGAGGTCACCGGGGTAGTCTTCCGCACTCCAGCGGACGCGGCCACCGAATGGCCGGAAGTCGGAGATTCTCCGGGTTCAGAGGGAGACGCCGACGTACGGCTCTCCAGTCACGATGGTGATGACGCGCCGGGTGACGGAGACCGCATGATCGGCGTAGCGCTCGTAGTACCGCGAGAGGAGGGTCACGTCGATGGCGGCCTCGACACCGTGCGGCCAGGCGGGGGACAGCACGATGGTGAACAGTTCGCGATGCAGACGGTCGACCTCGGCGTCGTGTCGCCCGATGTCGGCGGCGAGTGCGACGTTCCGGGACGCGATGACCGAGCCGGTCTTGGACACGATGGCCTCCGCGAGGCCGCCCATCTCGGCGAAGGTCCCGCGAAGCTCCTGCGGAATCGACAGTCGCGGGTAGCGCAGCCGGGCCTGCTTGGCGACGTGCTCGGCGAGGTCGCCCATGCGTTCAAGGGACGCGGCGATGCGCAGGGCCCCGATCAGCTCCGGTAGTTCGCCGCGGCTAGGCGAGTTCAAGGCGATCACGTCGAGGCACTGGTCCTCGACGTCACTGAACAGCAGGTCCACCTGGGCGTCGGCGGCGATGACCGACTCGGCCATCGCCAGATCGGCGTCGAGCAGCGCTTGGGTGGCCCGGTTCATGGCGGACCCCACCAGCTGCGTCATGCGCACGAGATCGTCCTTGACGTCCCCGATGTGCTGATTGAGTTCGGCGTTCATGGATCCCCTGTGTCGTGGTGTCGGCGCAACGGTACGCCTCCTAGGCAACAACTCGTCGGCACAGGGTGAACGCCACGCGGCATTCCGGTGAATAGGGGGTGTCGCGGGCCGAATCCTTCGTGAATCCTGACGTGGGCAGGGCCGGTTGGCCTGGGAGGCACCGGATTCGCTCTTATCCTTGGGGGGTGACTGTTGAGAACGCTGCCGGGGACGGCATCAGTGCTGTCGCTGCGCGCGGTGACATGCCGGATGTGTCCTCTGAGGTCATCCGCGTCCTGAGTGTCCTTCCCTCCGCCTCCCTCGTCGTGGCGCCTGACGGAACGGTCTTGCGGGCGAATGCCCGTGCCACGGGTCTGGGTCTGGTCAACCGCGACGTGGTCACCGTCCCCGACATCCGTCACCTCATCGACCGCGCGGCGAACGACGGCCATGCACGCGAGGTCGAGATGAGGGTTCGGCGCCCACCGCTCGGGCGCGAGCTCCTCGAGTTGCGCGTTCGCGTGGCCGCCCTCGGCACCGGGGCGATCCTCGTGCTCATCGACGATCTCGCCGAGGAGCGTCGCGTGGACGTCATCCGCCGTGACTTCGTCGCCAATGTCAGCCATGAACTCAAGACCCCGGTGGGCGCGATCGCGCTGCTCGCCGAGGCGGTCTTGGCGGCGGCTGACGATGAGGAGCAGGTGCGTCACTTCGCCGAGCGCATGCAGATCGAGGCGACACGGCTGACCACGCTCGTGCAGGACGTCATCGACCTCTCTCGCCTCCAGGGCGACGACCCCATGACGCGGGCAGCGGTCGTGAGCGTCGACGACCTCGTGGGGCGTGCCGTCGACGAGGTGCGCACGCTGGCCTCACGCCAGCAGATCGAGCTCGAGGTGGGGGAGCCCACGGGAAGTCTCGTCTATGGCGACGAGCGGCAACTCCTGGCGGCGCTGCGCAACCTGCTTGCCAACGCCATCGCCTACTCGCCGGATCACACCAGGGTGGCTGTGGGCACCCGGGTCGCAGACATGGTCATCGAGATCGCGGTCAAGGACCAGGGGATCGGCATCGCCGGCAACGACCTCGATCGGGTGTTCGAGCGGTTCTACCGCGTGGACCCCGCCCGATCCCGCGTCACCGGAGGCACCGGTCTGGGCCTGGCCATCGTCAAGCATGTGAGCCAGAACCACGGCGGCGAATGCACGGTGTGGTCCGAGGTGGGCGTCGGCTCGACCTTCACCCTGCGCCTTCCCCGATATGAAGCGTCGTGCCCCTTGACGGAGCGCGACATCGACCTCGACATCATCAGCACACAGGCGGAAGAGGTGCAGTCGTGACGCGGATCATGGTCGTGGAGGACGAGGAGTCCTTCTCCGAGGCCCTTTCCTTCATGCTCAGGCGTGAGGGTTACGAGGTCGAGGTGGCCGACGATGGCAACAAGGCGCTGGATGCCTTCGAGCAGCGTGGTGCCGACCTGATCCTGCTGGACCTCATGCTCCCGGGGACGTCCGGTCTCGAGGTCTGCCGCACGATCCGGACCAAGTCTCAGGTGCCGATCATCATGCTGACGGCCAAGGACGGTGAGATCGACAAGGTGGTCGGCCTCGAGATGGGAGCTGACGACTACGTGACCAAGCCGTTCTCGTCGCGTGAGCTCCTGGCGCGGGTGCGCTCGGTCCTGCGCCGCCACGGCGAGGCGGAGGAGCTGCTCCCGACGACGGTCGAGGCCGGTCCGGTCCGGATGGACATCGACCGACACGTGGTCACGGTGCGGGGTGAGGCGGTCTCGATGCCACTGAAGGAGTTCGACCTCCTCGAGATTCTCGTCCGCAACTCCGGCCGTGTGCTCACCCGGGCCCAGCTGATCGACCGGGTCTGGGGCGCGGACTACGTCGGCGACACGAAGACCCTCGATGTGCACGTCAAGCGCCTCCGGGCGAAGGTCGAGGAGGATCCCGGCAAGCCATTGCATCTGGTGACGGTGCGCGGTCTGGGCTACAAGTTCGAGCCGTAGAGCGTTTGGGGTGCTCGAATCGCGAAGGCCCGGTAGTTTCTTCAGCCATGCGTGCTGCCTACGTCACCGCCCTGGCCCTGACGGGCATCGTTGGCGCTTCCTTCGTCTGGGCCACGCCGGTGCAGGCGGCCGTCGCCCCCTGCACCGGTGACCGGATGACCGCCCGGGTCACCGACACCGATGCCGGCATGAGCGAGCAGATCGCCTACGTCACCGTGCGCAACCGAGCCAGGAAGCGCTGCTACGTCTCGGGCTACCCCTACCTGGCCCGCGTGGTCGCGAAGGACGGCAGCAAGGTGTTCACGCAGGTGCGGGGCGGCACTGCGCTTGCACAGAATCCCTCACGCAAGCGGATCATCCTCAAGCGCGGCCAGAGGGCGCACTTCGTGATCGGGACCTCAACGGCATACGACACCAAGCCGATCACCCTTCGTCGGATCCGGTTCGCGCCGGCGCCGGGCGTCACGCCGATCAGCGTCGATGTCCGGCTTGACGTCGATCGCGCCGACGGTCAGCCCTACCGGCTCACGACCACGGCCTACGCCCCCGGAGCCGGCAAGGTCCCCTGAGAGGTCCCGACGCCTGGCATGGTCGGGAGGGACTACGGGCGGGCCGTGATGCCCTCGTAGTAGCCGGTGGCGGGAACAGTCAGGACGCTCATCTTGGCGAGGCCGGCGTTCGCGAAGCCGAGCTCCAGCGGCACGTACGTCGACACCTCGGCGTCGAAGCCCTCGAGGACGCTGATGTAGAGGTCGCTTTCGTAGGCGAATCCGATGGATGCCCCCGGCGCGATGTCGATACCGGACGCGACATCCATGGCGTCGTCTGCTGCCAGGAACTGGGCCTGCTTGCCGTCGATGGTCGCGTAGGTGAGCCGGTCGGCTTCAAGACCCACGTTGATCAGCCGGACGAGGAGGGTGGCGGCGCCGGGCTCCTCAGCGTTGCGCACCACGGTGGCGTTCTCGATGCGGATGTCCCCCTGCTTGGCCTGGACCCCGTTGCCGGAGTTCATGGAGGCCTGGACCGTCGTCGTGGCGGCCTGTCCGTTGAAGCAGGCGCTCAGCGAGAGCACGGCGACGGGCAGCAGGAGGGTGGCGGCGAGATGGGAGCGCTTCACGCGGCACAGACTAGCGAAGGCCCCACGTGCGTCGCCCTCGGGCGGTGGGCCTCGCGGACGGGTCCATCGGCGCCCGTCGGCGGACAGAACCCGCGTGGTAACCTTGGAGTCCTTTGAAAGGGGTTCCTCACTTATGGCCTTCAATGTCGGTGACACGGTTGTCTACCCCCATCACGGCGCTGCAGTCATCGAGTCGGTGGAGATTCGGAAGATCAAGGGTGAGGACCGCGAGTACCTCGTCCTGCGGGTCGCGCAAGGCGATCTGACCGTTCGGGTCCCCGCCGACAACGTTGATCTTGTGGGTGTCCGCGACGTCGTCAACCAAGAGGGCCTCGACAAGGTGTTCAACGTGCTGCGCCAGCCGTACACCGAGGAGCCCACCAACTGGTCGCGCCGCTACAAGGCGAACCTCGAGAAACTGGCCTCCGGCGATGTCATCAAGGTCGCCGAGGTCGTCCGCGACCTGTGGCGTCGTGAGCGTGAGCGCGGCCTGTCCGCGGGCGAGAAGCGCATGCTCGCCAAGGCACGCCAGATTCTGGTGAGCGAGCTCGCCCTCGCGGAGAAGACGAACGAGGACAAGGCCGAGGCGATCCTCGACGAAGTCCTCGCCTCCTAGGCCCCACACCGGTGGCGTCCGCCGACGCGGCAGGGGAACAGCCGCACCCGGGTGGTCGTACCGCCGTCATCGTCCCGGCCGCAGGACGTGGTGAGCGGCTCGGTCCGGGAGGGCCCAAGGCTCTGCGCCCCCTGGCGGGTGTCCCGATGCTCGTCCACGCTGTGCGCGCGCTGGCATCGAGCAGGGCCGTCCACCTAGTGGTCGTCGCAGCCCCGCCGGACGCCATCGACACGTTCTCGACCCTCCTCGGTGAGCACGACTTCCCGGCCGACGTCACCGTGGTGGCCGGAGGCGACACCCGCCAGGACTCCGTGGCTCGGGCGCTGATCACCCTGCCCGACGATATCCGAACCGTCCTCGTCCACGACGCCGCTCGACCCCTCGTTCCCGAGCAGGTGGTCACCCGCGTGGTCGCGGCTATCGGGGAGGGCCATCAGGCCGTTGTACCTGCCCTGCCCGTCGTCGACACCATCAAGGAGATCGACGATGCCGGGACCGTCGTGCGCACAGTGGACCGTACGTCCCTGCAGGCGATCCAAACGCCACAGGCCTTCCGGCGCGACGTGCTTCAGCGGGCGCATGCCGAGTCCGATCTCTCCGTCACCGACGACGCCGGGCTCGTCGAGGCGATCGGGATCCCGGTCTTCGTCGTCCCCGGCCATGAGGAGGCCCTCAAGGTGACTCGCCCGTTCGACGTCGTGATCGCTGAGGCGATCCTCGCCCGCCGCAGGGCCGCCGGTGCCGTCTGAGCCGCTGATCCCGCTCGTCGGGGTCGGCACTGACGTCCACGCCTTCGGCGATGAGTCCCGTCCGATGTGGCTGGCCGGCCTGCACTGGCCGGGTGAGGTCGGGCTCGCGGGGCACTCCGATGCCGATGTCGCCGCTCACGCCCTGTGTGACGCCCTGCTCTCCGCGGCTGGGCTCGGTGACCTCGGGGCCATCTTCGGCACCGCGGATCCGCAGTGGGCGCAGGCCTCGGGTGTCTCGCTCCTGAGCCATGCGGCGACCCTCGTCCGTGCGGCCGGATTCACCATCGGCAACGCCAGTGTGCAGGTCATCGGGAACCGGCCGAAGATCGGTCCGCGCCGCGACGAGGCCCAGGACGTCCTGAGCGCGGCCGTCGGGGCCCCGGTCCGCGTCTCGGGCACGACCACCGACGGCCTGGGACTCACCGGTCGTGGCGAGGGCGTGGCCGCGATCGCGGTAGCCTCCATCATCGGTCCGACCCGACCCACACGCTGAACCGCAACGGAACGGATTCCACGATGACCACGATTCCCGAGATCGCCCAGGGCTGGATCGACGACAACGCCTTCGCCACGATCGCGACGGTGCTGCCGAATGGCTACCCCCAGCAGTCCGTCGTGTGGGTTGAGCGCGACGGAGACGATCTACTCGTCTCCACCGTCAAGGGCCGGCGTAAGCACCTCAACATGGAGCGCGACCCCAAGGTGTCCGTCCTCGTCTATCCGAGGGACAACCCGTACTCCTACGTCGAGATCCGGGGCACCGTCTCCATGACCGAGGAGGGTGGCCGCGAGCTCATCGACCGACTCGCCCAGCGGTACACCGGAGCCGACCGCTACTCGATGGACGACGGCACCGACAACGTGCGCGTCGTCGTGCGGATCAGGCCGGACAAGGTCGTCCTGCTCTCCCGCTGACCCGCGCGCCCTCGGGGACTTCTCCGGCGGTCGGTACTGTTCGGGGGTGGCTCTGCGCTTCTACGACACCGCTTCCCGCTCGGTCCGGGAGTTCGTCCCCCTCGAGGACGGCAAGGTCGGCATCTACCTGTGCGGTGCCACGGTTCAGGCACCTCCGCACGTGGGCCACATCCGCAGTGGCGTCGCCTTCGACGTCATCCGTCGGTGGCTGATGGCCAAGGGGTACGACGTCACGTTCGTGCGCAACGTGACGGACATCGACGACAAGATCCTCGCCCGTGGCGAGGAGCAGGGCATCCCCTACTGGGACGTCGCGATGCGCAACGAGCGCGCGTTCACGCGTGCCTACGAGGTGCTCGGCTGCCTTCCGCCCACCTACGAGCCCCGGGCCACAGGTCATATCCCGGAGATGGTCGAGCTGATGCAGCGGCTCATCGACACTGGTCATGGCTATTCCGGCGATGGTGACGTGTACTTCGATGTGCGCTCCTACCCGGAATATGGGGCTCTGTCGGGGCAGCGCCTCGATGACATGAAGGACGCCGCCGACGCTGACCCGCGTGGCAAGAAGGACGCCCGCGACTTCGCCATGTGGAAGTCGGCCAAGCCGGGAGAGCCATCCTGGGAGACCCAGTGGGGTCCCGGACGGCCTGGCTGGCACATCGAGTGCTCGGCGATGGCGGCCAAGTACCTTGGTCCGGACTTCGACATCCACGGTGGTGGTCTGGACCTGGTGTTCCCACACCACGAGAACGAGATCGCGCAGTCGAAGGCAGCGGGTGACGGCTTCGCCAACTACTGGCTGCACAACGCGTGGGTCACCACGGCCGGCGAGAAGATGAGCAAGTCCCTCGGCAACTCCCTCCTCGTCGACCAGGTCGTGCAGCGGGTGCGGCCCGTCGAACTCCGCTACTACCTTGCCGGCGCGCACTACCGCTCGATGCTGGAGTACTCGGACGAGCACGTGGCCGAGGCTGGCCAGGGCTACCGCCGCATCGAGGGATTCCTGGAGCGTTCGTCGAAGGCGCTAGGCATTGCCAGCACCCCCGAGGTACAACCCGATGCCCGGCCGCAGGCGTTCGACGATGCGATGGACGATGACATCTCCGTGCCGCAGGCCCTGGCCGTGCTGCACGAGACTGTGCGCGAGGGCAACGCGGCGCTCGCCGCCGACGACACCGATGCGGTGCGCGCGGCGTTCGATGCCGTGCTGGCGATGGTGGACGCCCTCGGCCTGAATCCGTGGGCTGAGCCCTGGGCATCCAGCGGCGGAGATCAGCGAGAGGCCGAGATCATCGATGCCCTGGTGCAGGTGGTGCTGCAGCAGCGCACAGAGGCACGCGCTCGCAAGGACTTCGCGGCGGCTGACGCCATCCGTGACGGCCTCGATGCCATCGGCATCAAGGTGGAGGACACCGCCGGCGGTGCCCGCTGGACGCTCAACTGATCGAGCTGGGCTGATCCAGCCGGGCTGACCGAGGAGACATTCGATGGCAGGCAACTCACAGCGCCGCGGCGCCATGCGCAAGGACGGCACCAAGAAGGGTGCGACAGTCGGGTCGGGTGGTCAGCGCCGCGCGAAGCTGGAGGGCAAGGGCCCGACCCCCAAGGCCAAGGACCGGCCGCATCATCCCGCGGCACGCCGTGACCGGGCCGCACAGAAGCGTGCCGCGAAGAGCTCGTCGGTGAAGGCGACGGGCACCCGTCGTTCGCAGGGCAGCCATCTCATGGGGCGCAATCCCGTGGTCGAGGCCCTGCGTGCGGACATCCCGGCGACGGGTCTGTATGTGCAGGCAAAGGCGGACGCCGACGATCGGTGGCGCGAGGCCATGCGGATCGCAGTGGCCCGCGGCATCCCGATCATGGAGGTAGCGCGCACCGAGCTCGATCGGATGACCGACGGAGGCGTTCACCAGGGACTGGTCCTCACCGTTGGCGAGTACCAGTACGCGGATCTGTCGAAGATGTCGTCCGGCAGCCTCGTCGTCGTCCTCGACGGTGTCACGGACCCGAGGAACCTCGGGGCGATCGCCCGTTCGGCGGCGGCCTTCGGTGCCGACGGGATCGTCATCCCGACCCGTCGCTCGGTGGGCGTCACTGCGTCGGCGTGGAAGACCTCGGCTGGTGCGCTGTCGCGGATCCCGGTCGCACAGGTGACGAACACGACCCGTGCGTTGAAGGACCTGCAGCAGGCCGGTTTCGCGGTCGTGGGCCTGGCCGCCGACGCCGACGTCACGCTCGAAGGTCTCGATCGCTCGGTGCTGACCGATCAGGTCGCGATCGTGGTCGGTGCCGAGGGGGCCGGGCTCTCCCGCCTTGTGGGCGAGACGTGTGACTGGCGGGTGAGCATCCCGATGGCGTCGGGTAACGAGTCGCTCAATGCGTCGGTTGCCGCGGCCATCGTGCTCCAGGCCGTCTTCTCTGCGCGGACCTGAGCGCCGATCCGCTAGGTGGACGAACTGACCGTCGTCTTGGCCTTGGCGGTGAGGGCGTTGCCGACGAGGGGGAACACCAGGACGCTCAGCGCGCCGGCGCCGACCATGGATGCGGCGCCGGCGGCAGTAATGACGCCGTTCTCGACCTGAATCGTCGTCACGGCGACGATGATCGGCAGGCCGGTTGCTGCGTAGAGCGTGAACCGGGCCCGCTGGCGTGGGTCGGGGATTGCGCTGCGATACAGGAACCACTGCGGAAGCCCACGCACCACCAGCAGCGCGACGAAGAAGATAAGCATCGGACGCGGGTTCTCGGCGATCGACCGGACGTCCATCTTGGCGCCGGAGACGACGAAGAACAGCGGGATGAGGAAGCCGAAGCCGATGGCCTCAATGCGCACCTGGAGGCGAGACTCGGCGACCGGCGGGGAGAACCGTCGCACGATGATGCCGGCGATGAACGCCCCAAGGACGACGTCGAGGCCAAACGATCCCGCGAGCGCCAGCATGAGGATGACCAGCAGCAGGGTCAGCCGCAGCGCTGTCTGCGAACTGGTTCCGTGCCCACGTTCCAAGACCCCCCGGATGCGGTCACCGGC
This sequence comes from Candidatus Nanopelagicales bacterium, assembly GCA_030830865.1. Taxonomy (GTDB): domain Bacteria; phylum Actinomycetota; class Actinomycetes; order S36-B12; family S36-B12; genus UBA10649. The sequence continues at coordinate 13,398 of JAURME010000036.1, forward strand.
GAACCGAGAGGGGACCACGGCCAACAGGAAGGCGACCACGGCGAAGGCCACCAGGCTGATGATCGCTGCGAAGGAGGACCTGGTGCTGAGGAGCACCGAGATCGCCACGATCGGACCGAACTCGCCCCACGCACCAGCGCCCATGAAGAAGGTGCCGAACTTCGAGTCCAGTTCGCCGCGGTCGCGGATCATCGGCAGCAGGGTGCCCAGGGCGGTGGAGGTGAGGGCGATCGCGATGCCGACGACTCCGTGAGCCTTCTCGGTGGCCACGAAGATGAAGGCGACGATCAGCGCGAGCCCCAGTGAGATGACCCAGCCGATGGCCGCGAGCTTGCCGCTCTGCCCACGGATCGCCCTCTGCTCCAATTCGAGACCGGCAAGGAAGAACAGCAGGCCGAGACCGAGTTCAGACAGCAGGCCGATGGTGTCGTCGACCTCGATCCAGCCGGCCATCTCCGGGCCGAGCAATATGCCGAAGCCGAGGAGCAGGACCACTTCGGCGATCTTGAGCCGAAGGATGCCGACGAGGATGGGCACGAACGCCGAGATCGCGGCGATGGCCACCAGTGACTGCAGTTCCGAGTGCATCAAGGCTCCCCTTGCTGGGACATCTCAGGAGGCAGGACGATCCTGAGGGTAGCGGTGTCGTCGCTTGCCGTACCCTCGCGCGCACCGAGAACCGACTTCTCGTAGGGCTTGGCGGCCAGCACCGTCGCGACGTAGTCCGAGACCGCATCCCCGAACGGCACGCTCGCCCCGGCTCGCTCGGACATGAACCAGCGGTGCTCGAGCACCTCGTGGAAAATCTCGGCTGGCTCGAGCTTACCCCTCAGATCAGGGCCGACCTCTGCCATCACGCGCTCGAACCGGTCGGTGACCCATCGGTGGGCGGCGATCTGCTCGTCGTCGGTCTCCAACCCGAGCTTCATCCGGTAGGAGTCCAGATCGTTCAGCAGGCGCCGGGCCTGGTTCTCCTCGACGTCGAGGCCCGTCAGCTGCAGCAGGCGCCGACTGTGGTGTCCGGCGTCGACCACCTTGGGTGCGACGGTGATGTGCTCGCCGTCGGGCTGGGTGTCGACCTGCAGCTCCGCGACATCGAACCCAAGGTCGTTGAGGCGCCGCATGCGGGCCTCCATGCGGTAGCGGTCAACGCGGGACACGACGAGCGGCTCGGTGATCTCATTCCACAGGGCGTCGTAGCGGGTGCGCAGGGAGACACCGGTGACGATCGGATCGATGCCCTCCTGCAGGCGTCCACCGGCCTCCAGGTCCATCAGCTCCCCCGCGACGTTCGTCGCCGCCGTGTCGAGGTCGTACTCACGCTGCCCGACTGACAGGCTCGGGTGGATCTCTCCGGTCTCCGCATCCACGAGGTAGGCGGCGAAAACCCCGGCGTCGCGCCGAAACAGGGTGTTGGACAGTGAGCAGTCGTTCCACGAGAAGCCGACGAGGTGCACCTGGACGAGCAGCAGCGCAAGCGCATCGATCAGCCGGTCGGCCGTCTCACGGCGCAGGCTCGACGAGAACAGGGCGCGATAGGGCAGGGAGAAATCGAGGTGCTTCGTGATGAGAGCGCCGGGGAGGGGCTCCCCATGGAGGCCGACTCGATCGAGGACGACGCCGACGGGCTCCACACATGGCAGGTCACGACGCTCCAGGTCGAACAGCAGCTCATACTCGCGGACCGCGAAGGGCTCCTCGATCTCCTTGATCGCGTAGACGACTCCCTCGAGGCGCACGAAGCGCACGATGTGGCGGGAGATGCCGCGCGGGAGGGCGACGACCAGGTGATCGGGCCACTCCTCCAAAGGCGTCTGCCACGGCAGCATCGCGAGGAGGGGCTCGCTCGGGCTCCCCGTCATCCGCACACACCGCAGCCTTCCACGTCGTCAGAGTCCGCGAGAGCCCTAGGGTGAAGCCCGTGGCGGAGAATCCTCGGGCGCGTCTGGCGGATATCGCGGAGCAGGCGGGAGTCAGCGAGGCGACAGTCTCCCGCGTGCTGAACGACCGCCCAGGGGTCTCGACCACGACGCGGCAGGCCGTGCTCACTGCCCTGGACGTACTGGGCTACGAGCGGCCGATCCGGCTGCGCGGGCAGTCCGGTCTCGTCGGACTCATCGTCCCTGAGCTCGAGAACCCGATCTTCCCGGCGTTCGCACAGGTCATGGAGACCCTCCTCGCGCAGTACGGCTACACGCCGGTCCTGTGCACGCAGACGCCCGGCGGCGTCACCGAGGACGAGTACGTCGAACTGCTGCTCGACCGTGGGGTCGCCGGAATCATCGTCGTGTCCGGGCTCCATGCCGACGCCACCGCCGACCACGCTGCCTATCGCACGCTCGTCGACCGCGGTCTGCCGCTCGTCCTCGTCAACGGCTATGCCGAGGGCGTGGATGCTCCCTTCATCTCCGATGACGACGTCACCGCGATGGATCTTGCCGTGTCGCATCTGACGTCCATGGGGCACCGACGTATCGGTCTGGCCGTCGGACCGCAGCGCTTCGTCCCGGTCGTACGAAAGCGGGGGGGCTTCATCGCGGCGATGGGCCGACTCACGGGGATCAACGGGGAGGAGGCCGCGGGCCTGGTGACCCATTCACTGTTCACCGTCGAGGGTGGACAGGCCGCGGCGCATCACCTCCTCGGACTCGGAGTCACCGCAATCGTGTGCGGCTCAGACCTCATGGCTCTGGGGGCGATCCGGACAATCCGGCAGCGCGGTCTAAGAGTCCCCGAGGACGTGTCCGTCGTCGGGTACGACGACTCCCGCCTCATCGCCTACACAGACCCGCCGCTGACCACCGTGCGCCAGGCGGTCGGGGAGATGGGCACTGCTGCCGTCCAGGCCCTGCTCGACGAGATCAACGGCACACCGGCCCCGCGCGACGAGTTCATCTTCCGGCCCGAACTGGTCGTCCGGGGATCCACGGGCCCGGCACCGCGAGGTGATGGGTGAGTCGAACTGTCTCGTTGGCCAGCCTGATCCGATAGCCGGGCGGTCCCAGCTCAGCGGTAGTGTCCGCGCCATGCGCAGCGACGACTCACAGCCCGGCGGCAGCGCCCGCTGGATGGCCCAGGTCGCGATCTTCGCGGGGGTGATCGCCGCACTGGGACTCGTGCCGGCCCTTCAACTTCCGGGCATGCCCGTGCCTATCACCCTGCAGACCCTCGGAGTCATGCTCGCGGGTTCCATCCTGGGCGCCCGCAAGGGCGCAGCCTCGGTGGTGCTCTTCCTGGCTCTGGTGGCCATCGGACTGCCCCTGCTCGCGGGTGGCCGCGGAGGGCTCGGTGTCTTCGCCACGCCGAGCGTGGGCTTCCTCATCGGCTGGCCGGTCGCGGCGTTCGTCATCGGCTGGCTGACCGAACGTCGCGGCGCCCCCTACATCATTCCGTGGGGCATCGCCTTCAACGTCATCGGTGGCATCATCGTCATGTATGCCTTCGGACTCGTCGGCATGATGGCGGTCGGCGGCCTGACCGTCGGCGCGGCTGCGATCGCCCTGCTGCCCTTCATCCCCGGCGATATCGTCAAGGCGGTCCTGACGGCCTTGATCTCCAAGCCCGTGCACGCCTCCTACCCGGGACTGCTGCCCGAGCGGCCTCGGCCGCGAAGAGATGCGGATGTCGAGGTCGGCTGACCCGGTCGACCCGCTGGACTCGGGCGACCCGGTCCTGGCCTTCCGGCGTGCGCGGGATGAGGGACGCATGCTGTCCCTGCGCACGTCCGGCACAACCGCGCGTCCGCGTCGGGTGCTGCGGACGACGGACTCGTGGGATCGCTCTTTCGACCATGTCTCGAATCTGACCGGGATCGACTCGAGGTCGCGGGTCTGGGTGCCAGGGCCGACGTCGGCCACGATGAACCTGTTCGCTCGTGTCCACTCCGATGCGGTGGGGGCGGTCGTCACCGATGATCCTGACGACGCGACGCATGCGCAAGTGACGCCACTGAGCCTTGATCGCGCGCTGCGTGACGACCTGCTGGCCGAGGGCACCACGGTCATCGTCGCCGGTGATGCGCTGCCCGAGTCCCTGCTGGCGCGGGCGCATGGGGCGGGTCTTGCCGTGCACCAGTACTACGGGGCCGCGGAGCTGTCCTTCGTCGCCTGGGCGGACGACGGCCGCACCCTGCGTCCCTTCCCGGAGGTGGAGATCAGTGTCGACGACGACGTGATCTGGGCGCGCTCGCCGTACCTGTGCGAGGGATACGACGACACCGACGGTCCGCTGCGGTGGAGTGACGAAGGCGCGGCCACTGTTGGTGACCGCGGGACATGGATCGACGGTGTGCTGGCGGTCTGGGGTCGGAGTGAGGACGCCGTCACCGTCGCCGGCGTCACCGTCCTCGTCGCCGATGTCGAGGGCGCCCTGCGCGACAACGCGGCGGGGCAACTGACGGTGGTAGGGCTCCCCGACAACCGCCTCGGTTCGGTCCTCGCCGCCGTGGTCACCGATGCGCGGGACGTCGAACGGCTGAGAGCTGCGGCGGGCCAGATGCTCGATCCGGCCCAGCGTCCGAGTCACTGGTACGTGGTGGAGGACCTGCCGTCGACGCCTGCCGGCAAACCGGACCGCGCTCGCATACGAGCGATGCTCTCGGAACGGCCACCCATGAGGGTGGCACGGTGACGACGGTGCCACCCTCATGGGTGGCACGATGACGTTGTGACCATCGACCCGCGGCCTGTCATCGTCGCCGCGGCACGGACCCCGATCGGCACCGCTGGAGGCGCCCTACGAAACCTCACTGTGGAGCAGCTCGGAGCGCCGGTTGTCGCTGCCGTCGCCGGTGCGTTTCCCGACATCACGGTCGACGGTGTGCTCATGGGCAACTGCATGGGCCCCGGGGGCAATGTCGCGCGCGTTGTGGCTCTGGCCGGAGGCCTCCCGGAGGTGGTCTCAGCGGTCACGGTGGACCAGCAGTGCTCGAGCGGCCTGGAGGCCGTGGCACTGGGTGCCGACAGGGTGATGTCCCGTGGCAACGGTGTCATCGTCGGGGGTGTGGAGTCCGCGTCGACGGCACCCGTCCGCCACTGGCGCGAGTCCGACGGGACGGAGGGCCAGGCCTACGACCGCGCCCCCTTCACCCCGACCGACCGGCCGGACCCTGAGATGGGTGAGGCCGCGGACGATGTCGCGACCATGAAGGGCATCACACGGGAGCGGCAGGACGCGTACGCGGCGCGGTCGCACGAGCGCGCGGTGTCGAGTCAGCAGTCGGGCATCTTCGCGGACGAGATTGTGGACGTGGCGGGGGTCCGTGTCGACGAGCGGCCCCGTGACGGCATGACTCTCGAGCGGCTGGCCCGCTTTCCCGCTGCCTTTCGCGAGGGGGGCACGGTGACGGCTGCGAATTCCTGCGGGGTCAACGACGCCGCTGCGGCCCTGTTGATGGTGCCGGGCATCGAGCAAGCTGCGAAGAGCGCGCCGGGCCTGCGCCTGGTGGGCTGGGCGTCGTCCGGCGTCGACCCCGCGACCCCCGGCCTGGGGATCGTCCCCGCGGCCACTCGAGCCTTGGCGCAGGCCGGGCTCACCTGGGCCGACATGGACGTCATCGAGTTCAACGAGGCGTTCGCCGCCCAGATGCTGGCGTGCGCGGATGAACTCGGCATCGATGACGAGCGCATCTGCTCCCAGGGTGGGGCGATCGGTCTTGGTCATCCCTGGGGTGCGTCGGGTGCCGTGCTCATGGTGCGCCTCTTCGCGCAGCTCGTCACGCAGGGCCGGGGGCAGCGGGGCATCGCTGCGATCGCCGGCGGCGGCGGTCAGGGTGTTGCGGTGGTGGTCGAGCGATGCCGGTAGTCGAGGTCTCGGGCGTCTCCCACACATTTGGTGAGGCGTCTGCGCGGCGCACGGTGCTGCAAGACGTGGACGTCCGCTTCGACGAGCAACGCGTCGGGATCATCGGGGCGAACGGATCGGGCAAGAGCACGTTCGCGCGCCTGCTGAATGGTCTGATCGTCCCGACCGAGGGATCGGTCACGGTCGACGGACTGACCACAGCGCGACACGGCAGGGAGATCCGCCGCCGCGTGGGGTTCTGCTTCACGGACCCCGATGCCCAGATCGTCATGCCGACGGTCGGCGAGGACGTCTCTTTCAGCCTGCGCTCGACGGATCTGACGAAGGAGCAGATTCGGATCCGCGTTGACGACATCCTCGGGCGTTTCGGCCTTGAAGGGCTCGTCGACCATCCCTCCCACCTGCTCTCCGGTGGGCAGAAGCAGTTGCTCGCGCTCGCGGCCGTGCTCGTGACAGAGCCGGCACTCGTCATCATGGACGAGCCGACGACCCTGCTCGACCTGCGCAACGCGCAGATGATCGGCGATGTCGTGGCAGGCCTGGACACGCAGGTCGTCCTGGTGACGCACCACCTCGACCTGCTGGACCGCTTCGATCGCGTGCTCGTCTTCGACGAGGCGAGACTCGTGTGCGATGCGCCGCCAGGCCAGGCGATCGACTTCTACCGACGGCTCATGTCATGAACGATCTCGGTCTCTACCTGCCCGGAACCTCATGGGTGCATCGGCTGCCGGCTGGGGTGAAACTCGCGGCCCTGGTGCTCCTCGGTGTCGCATCGATCCTCATCGACGGTGTCGTCACTGTCACCGCCGGAGTCGCCCTGATGCTCGTGCTGTACGGCATCGCCGGATTCACCCCAAGGCTCGCTTGGCGGCAGGTGAAGCCGCTTCGGTGGATCCTGCTGTTCATCGTCGCGTTCCAGTGGTGGGCCCGTGGCTGGCAGTCGGCCGTTGATGTCGTGGGTGTGATCGTCCTTCTCGTTCTCGCGGCCGCGCTCGTCACGTTGACGACGAGGACGAGCGCCCTTGTGGATGTGATCATCGCGGTGCTGCGTCCGCTGCGCCCGCTGCGAGTGCAGCCCGAGCGCGTGGGACTCCTCATCGCTCTGGGAATCCGAGCGGTGCCTATCGCAGCCGGCTTCTCGAACGAGGTGCGGGACGCGCAGCGCGCCCGAGGTCTCGGCGCCAGTCCCCGGGCCTATGCCGCCCCGCTCATCGTCAAGTCCCTTCGCCACGCGGACTCGGTCGGCGAGGCGCTCGTGGCCCGTGGGCTTGACTGAGGTGTGGTGATCAGCCGCCCGGCCGGATCGGGGGACGCTGCCCGACGAGGAAGCGCAGAAGGTCGGCCATGTCGGTCTCCCCGAACCCGGCCTCCCGAGCGGCGGCAACCTCGGCGGTGACGCCATCGAGGGCTCGCAGCTTCAGCCCTAGATCACTGGCCAGGCCGTCGATCAGTCGAAGGTCCTTCCCAGTGAGGTCGAGGGACATCGCCACGGGGGCGTCCTCCGACAGGAACACACGCTCCTTGTAGGCCAGGTAGGGCGCGCCGACCGAACTGGACCGCAGCACGCGGTAAGCCATCTCCGGGTCGATGCCGGAGCGGGTTGCGAGGGCCATGCCCTCGGCCACGGCGCTGTTGAGGCTGTGGACCACGAGCACGGAGGCCAGCTTCATCGCCTGCCCGCGACCGGCCTCCCCGAGGTGGACGACGTTCTCGGAGAAGGCCTCGAAGGCCGGCCGGGCGCGTTCCACCGCCTCGTCGGAACCGCCGGCGAGGACGACCAGGCTGCGCGACTGAACCGAGGCGACGCTGCCGGCGACCGGGCTGTCCACGAACTCGACCCCGGCCACCCGGTAGGCATCGGTCAGGCGGGCTGTGGTCGCGGCCCCGCTCGTGGCCATGTCGCACACGACGACCTCGGCTGGCAGGGCGGCCAGGAGCGTGGGTTCGAGGAGGACCTGCTCGGTGTGCTCACCGAGGGCCAGGACGCAGAGCACGATCTGCGCCTCACGGACCGCCTCCGCGGGTGTGTCGGCGGCTCGGCAGCCGAGGCGGTCGGCCAGGGAGCTGGCACGCTCCCCGGTGCGGTTCCACAGGACGACGTCGTGTCCGGCATCGATCAGGCGTTCGGCCATGGCCGATCCCATGCGCCCGGTTCCCAGAACGGTCACGTTGGTCATGCGGCACCTCCAGTCTCCAGGGGAAGATCGTTCCAGTGCTCGGCAGCTCGCCGCTGCATGAGCTCCCTGTTCTGCTCAGTCGTCCGGGCGAGGAGCTCACCGGAGCCCCAGTCGAGGATCACGCCGTACTGGCGAAGGCAGTCGAGAGTGTCGACCTCGCCCATGCGGTATCGGCGTGCCACGGTCTCCGCGTCGACCTCGAGCCACCGCCGACGCTCGGCACGGATGTCGCTCCTGAGACGAGCGGTCGCCTCCACGTCGACGGCCCAGCGTTCGGCGCCCCCTGACTCGGTCACGTTCGTCTCGATGACGACGACTCCATAGTCCTTGGCAGCGCGCTCGACGGATACGTAGCCGTCGATGACGTCTTCCAGCACGAGAGCGGTGATCCGGTCCAAGGGGTCCCCGTATCCGCCACCGCCGGCGCTCGCGCGGGAGAAGACGTCCCCGGACACGAGTTCCTCGTTGGAGAAGATGGCGCCGAGGTATCGGCGCTCGGGGGAGTCCGGATTGAGCCACAGGCCCTGGGGGGTCGACGGCAGCCCGCCGTTGATGCCCCACGGGACACTTCGCTCACGGTCGCAGCAGTAGGACATGACGGTCGCTGCACTGTCGGCCAGTTGCACGCCCTTCGCCACCCCGCAGCCTCCACGGAACTCCCCGGGGCCGCCGCTGTCCTGGACGATCCGGTGGTGGGTGGTCACGACCGGATTGAGTCGCTCCTGGCCCTCCACCGGTTGGGCGGCGAAGTTGGCGCCGAAGAGTGGCGAGGCGGCAGTGGCACCATCCCGGCCGTTCCTGGCGCCCCAGCCACCGACATTCCAGTCGTACCACATGAAGATGTCCCGATCCCGGGTGCGCATGTCGCGGCCGCCGACCAGCAGGTACTCCAGATTGAAGGAGCAGGCCATGGAACGCTCGGGAAGGATCTGCGACCACAGTTCGAACAGCGCATTGACCAGTTTCTCGAAGACGCCGGAGACGAATCCGCTCACCGCCGTGGGCCACGCGGCATTGACGACGGTGCCGGGTGGTCCGAGCTCGACCTCGATGGCACGGTAAAGGCCAGCATTGACCGGCACCTCGGGGAAGAAGTGCTTCGTTCCGGCCAGGAGCCCGGACAGGGTCGACCCGTACGTCGAGTTCATGAACGTCGACACGGCCGGTCCCGAGCCGGTCAGGTCGTAGCGCAGTCGGTCCCCGTCGATGGTCAGGCTCACGGTGACAGGTACGAGGCCCTCCCCAAGGGAGGGATCACCGTCCAGGAAGTCTGAGGTGGTCCACGTTCCGTCGGGGAGTTCGGCAACGCGGGCCTGCAGCAGACCGCTGGCATGGTCGATGACCTCCTGGAAGGCCTGGGTGACCACGTTGCGGCCGTAGCGGCCGACGAGGCGCAGGACCTCGCGTTCGCAAACCCTCGTCGCCTCCGCCTGAGCGTTGAGGTCGCTCGCGTTGTCCTGCGGCGCGCGGGTGTTGCCGACGATGAACCCGACGACGTCCTGCTGCAGGATCCCCCGCGACCAGACGCGCAGAGGTGGGATTCTCAGACCCTCGCCGAAGTGCTCCCGGGCCTTGACATCGAACGAGCCGGGAACGAGGCCACCGACATCGCTCCAGTGGCCGTTGGCCGTCGCCCAGGCGATGAGATGGTCCTCGACGAAGATCGGTCGGAGGACGCGAACGTCGTTGAAGTGGGTGCCCCCGCTGTACGGATCGTTCGTGACGAACACGTCGCCGGGATGGATGTCGTCGCCGAAGGCCTCCATCACCGACTGGCACACCAGATGGTGGGTGCCGATGTGCACTGCGATGTCCTGGTCCCCCTGGGCGACCGGATTCCCCTCGGCATCGGCGAGGCTGCACGAGAAGTCCTTCGCGTAGATGACGAAGGAGTGGCACGTCATCCGGAACTGCTGCGCCATCAGCTCCACGGCGTTCATGAAGGAGTTCCGCAGGATCTCGAAGGTCACCGGGTCGATGGCCCGCTGGCGTCGGCTGCGGGGGCGCCGGGTCGTCGTGGTCATGTCGTGCCCACCTCGCTGATCCGCAGATTGGCCCACTCGTCGACGATCAGGCGGTGGCTCGACGGGACGATCGTTGTGGCGTCGGCCTGCTCGATGACCGCCGGGCCGTCGATGCGCTGTCCCGTGCGCAGCCGCGCACGGTCGTAGACGGGGGTGGGGACTGGTTCGGCCGAGGAGTCCATGGCGACGGCCCGCTGCCCGCTCGGAGTGGGGCGGGTCGTCACCGGCTTCTGACGGCGTGCCTGCACCTTGGGCAGACGCCCGATGGCAGTGAGGTTCAACTGGTAGAGCTCGACCGGGGCATGGGGATCACGGTAGGCGTACTGGGCCTGGTAGGAGTCCTGGAAGACCTGGACGGCGGAGCCGAGGGCTCCCTTGCCTCGTCCCATCGGGATGTCCAAGGAGCGCCATTGCCCGCGGTAGCGCATGCTCACGGCGCGTTCGAGGACGATGTCCGGATCGCTGACCCCCTCGAATTCCAGACGCTCCCGCGCCTCGGCCTCGATCTCCCGGAAACGCTCCTCGAGGGTCTGCGGGTCGATGTCGCTGGCGATGCCCTGGTACATCGCCGTGAAGTCGTGCCGGATGTCGACGAGGAGACAACCGAGGGCCGAGGTGGTCCCGGGATTGGGCGGGACGATGACGGTCGGGATCCCGAGTTCCTGCGCGATGGCGACCGCATGCATGGGACCGGCACCGCCGAATGCCACGAGGGGCGCACTGGGGGACAGTGACCTGCGCGACTGGCGCAGCAGGCGTGCGGCACTCGCCACCGCGGAGTCGGCCACCTGGATCATCGACGAGGCCGCCTCAAGGCTGGTCAGCGTGAGAGGCCCGGCCACCCGCTCATCGACGGCCTGCCGGGCGGCTGCGACATTCAGGTCGACGACCCCGCCGGCGAGGCTGGTGCTCAGCCGTCCCAGCAGCAGGTTGGCGTCGGTGTTGGTGGGCTCGGTGCCTCCGCGCAGGTAGGACGCGGGCCCCGGATGCGCCCCAGCCGAACGAGGCCCACTGCGCAACGCTCCGGTCTCGTCGACCCAGGCGATGGTTCCGCCGCCTGCACCGATCGTCGCAAGCTCGACTCCGGGAAAGGAGATCGGATGGCCGTACTCCACCCACCACTGCTTGGTGACTCGCACCTGTCCGTCCTGCACCAGCGTGATGTCCGAACTCGTGCCTCCCATATCGAGGGCGATCGCGTCCTGGAAGCCGCATTGCTGCGCGACGTGGCGAGCGGCCATCGCGCCTGCGGCGATACTCGAGGCGGCGAGGCGCAGGGGGAAGGCCTGGGCAAGGGGAGCGGTCATCGAGCCCCCACCGGAGTGCATGAGGAGAAGGTCCCCGCGGTAACCGGACTCCCTGAGGTAGTCCGCGAGTCGGCCGATGTACCGGGTGACCAATGAGCCGAGGAGAGCGTTGGCCACCGTGGTGGAGAAGCGCTCGTACTCGTTGATCTCCGGCAGAACCACGCTGGAGAGGCTGACGTGGATGCCTGGATCGACCTCCTCGAGGATGGCCCGCACCTCCTCTTCATGTCTGGAGTTCGCGTAGGAGTTGACGAAGCACACGGCAACTGTCTGGGCACCTCGGGCGGAGACCTCCTCGGCGATTGCGACGGCCTCGGCGCGATCGAGGGGTTGGAGCACCCTTCCGGAGTAGTCGATTCGTTCGGTCACCTCAAAGCGGTCCCGCCGGCGGATGTACGGAGGGGCGACCTCGTGATACGCGTCCCAGGCGTCCTCCTGGGTGCCGTCGCGGATCTCGATCACGTCGCGGAAGCCGCGTGTGGTCACCAGCGCTGCCGGCGGGAAATCGCGCATGACCAATGCATTGGTGGTGATGGTGGTGCTGTGGATCACCTGCTGCACGGATGCGAAGTCCAGGTTCAGTGATTCGATCGCCCTGATGACCGATGCCAACGGGTCGTCTACCGATGACGGGACCTTCGCGGTGAGCAGTTCGCCAGTGGAGTCGTCCAGGACGCACACGTCGGTGAACGTCCCGCCCACGTCGATGGACACTCGCTGACGTGGGCCGCGCGCTCGGCGACGTCGGGGGGTCTCGGCCATGTCAGCGGTTCTCCCGCCGGGGACTCGATGCGGTGAGCGGCTTGGTGATCGTGTCGTGGAGCGTCAGGTACAGCAGCGTGATCGTCTCCGGGTCGGTGAGGGTCCGACCGAGATGCTCCTCGACCTTGGACAGCCGGTACCGGATCGAGTTGGGGTGCAGATGCATGGCGCGTCCAGTCTCCTGGATGTCCAGGCCGTGCCGCAGATACTCGATGAGGGTCTCGATCAGCACATCGTTCGCGGCGAGGTCTCCCAGCGCATCGGCCGCCCGGTCGCGAAGGGTGTCCGCAGGGAGATGGCCGAGAATGAAGTCGACGAACCCCACGCGGTGGAACGGCGTGAAGTGACCGGTCCGGCGGCTCGTCGCCAGCGACATCTGGGCCTGCCGCAGAGCGGCCGGTGCGGTGGTGAGGTCGTGGAAGGCGGAACTGGCTCCGTGTCGACTCTCGGGCAGCCGCAGCACGAGTTCCTTGGTGAACCCGTCGCTGGCCGTGTGGAGGATCGCGTAGTCGCCACTGAACACTCCCATGAGGGCCGGGGTCGCATGCTCGGCCGCCAAGGACTGCACGAGCGACAGGACTGGATCCGGCTCGGTGTCGGTTCCCCCCGCTCTGCCAGCGGCTTCGATCACGTGCACCTGGTAGGTGCCCTCCGAGGGGAAGTGCAGCAGCACCAGACCGTCTCGCATGCGCTGGAGTCGAATGTCGGAGACGCCCTCCAGCAGTTCGACAAGGACCTGGGCCCGCTGGATCTGATCATGCAGCAGGGCTGAGGCGAGGGTTCGCGAATGCGCCCGTAGCAGTTGCCGGACAGCGAAGCCGGTGGATCGGATGAGGCTGGCCTCGACCTCGCGACCGGTGGGCCAGGCGAGTGCCAGATAGGTGGATCTGGGTTCTGACGCGACCTCGCTGACGGCCACCTGCCAGCGTCCGACCTCCCGACGTCGGTCACTTTCGGCCCCGTGTTCAAGCACCTGCCCGATCAGGTGCACTGGGGCGTCCCCTTGTGCGGCGATGACGTCCTGACGGTCGTCGTACAACACTGCGGACACGTCCAGTGACATGGCGATCCGACGAACGAGCTCGGACTCCATGTCGCTCGCGCTCAGCGCGCCGATGAGTTCGGACTGCAGGCTCACTGCCGTGCTCAGGACCGCTACATCGTGGATGCCCGTCGACTCGTTCACCTGACGCAGGAACGCGCTCAGGGTGGCCCCCGGAGGCAGCGCGAGGATCGGCAGCCCAGCGTGGACCGCCTCGTCAAGCAGGGGCTCGGGCGGGCGCGACCATGGGCGTCCGAGTCGAATGACGACGCCGCTCGCGTGGCGCGCGGCTGCCTCCCGCACGAAGGTGCGCAGCTCTGGTTCGCCAACCCCTGCCAGAGGGCGGCCGTCGGTGGCCACGAGCCATCCCGGCTCCAGGGCGGACAGGCCGTCGGGTCCCTCCGCCAAGCAGGCCCCCAGGACAATCGCCCGCGGGTCGGGCGCGGCACCACCAGCCTGGTCCAGCGAGGCCAGAGTCATGACTCCGCCGAGGGTGATCTCCGGCGACGCCACGTCAGGTAACGATTTTGTCACAGACACGAATACGTCACGTCTCCTCGAGGAGTGGGATCGCTCTTTCCCCTCACGGTAGCCGCTTCACCACCGTCGCGCAGCAAAGTCTTTGGAGATTCTCCAAAAGACACCCTCGATTTGTGTACCTACGTCCATTGCCGCACGACCCCTCGACTCGTAGTTTCCTCGCATTCCCTGGGGTCGGATTCGGCCCGAATGGAGCTAGCGAGAGGTAGACGATGGGGTCTTTGCGTGTGGCAGTGGACGTCGGAGGCACGTTCACTGATGTCTTCGTCCTCGACGAGGCGACGTCCGAGACGAGGGTCGGCAAGGTGCCCTCGACACCGGACGATCCGGGCCGTGCCGTCCTGCAGGCGGCCAAGTCCGTCGACGTCGACCTGAAGGACGTCGTCCTGTTCAGCCACGGCACGACCGTGGCCACCAACGCCCTGATCACCCGGCGGTTCCCGACCGCTGCGATGGTGACGACGAAGGGCTTCCGCGATGTCATCGAGATCCGGGACGGCACCAAAGAGGATCTGTGGGACGCCTACAAGGACGTCGCCAAGCCCTACATCCGCCGGCGGGACCGCTACGAGGTCACCGAGCGGGTTGACTACCAGGGCAAGGAACTCGTGCCGCTGGATGAGGCTGAGGCGCGGGAACTCGCGGCCCGACTGCGCAAGAAGGGCGTGAAGACGATCGCGGTGTGTTTCGCGAACTCCTACGCGAACGGCGACCATGAGAAGCGCATGAAGGAGATTCTGGAGGAGGAACTGCCCGGCGTGCGCATCAGCACGTCAAGCGAGGTCCTCCCGGAGATCTTCGAGCACGACCGCTTCAACACCACGGTCGCCAACGCCGTCCTGGCTCCGCTCGTGGGCGACTACGTCAACGAGCTCAGTGAGAACCTCAAGAACGACGGCTATGAAGGCGACCTCCTCCTGCTCCACTCCGGCGGAGGCTCCATGACAAACCGCATGGTGCAGAAGTACGCGGTGCGCCTCGCGGCCTCGGGCATCGCGGCCGGGGCGATCGCCGCCCGGCATCTGGCCTTGGAGGCGGGCTTCCCGAATGCCATCGGCCTCGACATGGGTGGCACGAGCACGGACATCGCCCTGGTGTACGACGGCGACATCCGTGTCACCAAGGAGTGGCACGTCGAGTACGGCTACCCCATCTGCTTCCCGAGCATCGAGGTGCTGACCATCGGTGCTGGTGGCGGATCCCTCGCCTGGATCGACGCGGCGGGATCGCTGCGCAACGGTCCCCAATCGGCGGGTGCGACTCCGGGTCCTGCGGCGTACGGCACGGGTGGCACCCAGCCGACGAACACCGACGCGAACGTCGTCCTCAACCGCCTGGGCACCAAGCTTGCCGGCGGCAAGATGACCCTGCAGCCCGACTTGGCCCGTGAGGCCATCCACTCCGGGGTCGCCGAGCCCTTCGGCATGACCGACGAGGAGGCGGCGCTGGCCGTCGTCAAGGTTGCGAACGCCAACATGGCCGATGCCGTCCGACTGGTGTCCATCCGTCGGGGCTACGACCCCCGTGAGTTCGCCCTGGTGGCGTTCGGCGGCGCGGGTGCGCTCCACGGAGCGGCTCTCGCCCGCGAACTGTCCATCCCCACGGTGCTCGTACCTCCGAATCCGGGCGTTACGTCAGCCCTCGGCTGCCTGCTCGTGGACATCCGGCACGACATGTCCGTCATGTACCAGAAGGCCCTGGCGGATGCGAGTTCCGAGGAGATGGAGGAGATCTACCAGTCCATGGAGCGTGACGCGGCTGCACACCTCGCGGCCGAGGGCGTGAGCCCGGAGCAGGTGGTGCTGGAGCGCACCGCGGCCATGCGCTACCTGGGCCAGTGGCGGTCCCTGACGGTCACCCTGGGTCAGGGACCGGATCCGCTGCAGGATGCCGTGGGTCGCTTCCACCGCGAACATGAGCGTGAGTACTCCTTCAGTGAGGAGACGGCCCCCGTCGAGATCTATCAGCTCGGGCTTCGCGCCATCGGTGTGACGCCCAAGCCGACTCTCGCCTCGGGCGAGGTGGTGACGGCAGAGCCTCCTGCTCCCAAGGAGATCCGCGAGGTCTGGTTCGAGGGTGAGGACGGAGCAGGACGCCCGACGCAGACGCCGGTCTACGAGCGATCGGAACTGCTTCCCGGGGTCACGGCCCATGGTCCGGCAATCATCGACCAGCTCGACTCGACCACCGTCGTCCCCCCGCACACGCGCTGGGAGATCGACAAGAACTGGAACATCCTGATCCACATCCTGGAGGTGTCGCAATGACCGCCACGCTGGAGCGCACGACCGGAGAGGGTCACCTCGACCCGGTGACCTTCGAGGTGCTGAAGAACGCCTTCACCACTTCTGTAGACCTGATGAGCGCGCAGATCCTGCGCACCTGTCACTCGTTCGTCATCTATGCGCGGGACTTCTCATGCGCTTTGGTGGACGCCAAGGGCAACACCGTCATGCAGGGTAGCCAGGACGTCGCCGTCCATGTAGGCACCCTGCACTTCGGTGCCCAGGCCATCCTGGAGAGGTTCCGAGGGGACATCCACCCGGGCGACATCTTCGGAGTCAATGATCCCTACTCCGGCGGTACGCACTTCAACGATGTGCGCATCGTCCGCCCCATCTTCGCCGACGGCGAGCTGATCGCCTTCGCGATGTCGATGGGTCACTGGTCCGACATGGGTGGCACTGTTCCCGGCTCCTTCGACGTCAATGCCACGGAGCACTTTGGCGAGGGCTTCCGCATGGTGCCGGTGAAGCTGTGGGACAAGGGTGAGTTCCGGCAGGACGTCGCCGAACTCATCGTTGCCAACACCCGCGCACCTGCATCGAACCTCGGTGACATGCGCGCCCAAGCGGAGGCGACTGGCGTGTGCGAGCGGGAGATCCTGCGCCTGACCCACAAGTACGGCCGCGACACCGTGGTCAATGCTTTTGAGGAGGTCCAGAACTACGTCGAGCGTCTGACCCGGGCACGCATCGCTGAGTTGCCCGACGGCGAGTGGGAGGCGGTCGACTACATCGACTACGACCCGGCCCACGGGGAGGGCCTTGTCCCGGTCAAGGTCAAGATGCGAATCCAGGGCGATCAGATCCACTACGACCTATCGGAGTCCGCCCCAGCCGTGGCGAGCTTCCTGAACTCGGGATTCGGTGCGTCCTTCTCCGGTGTCGTTGCTGGCACGAAGACCTTCTTCCCGGACATCCCGCTCAACTCCGGCTTCTACCGGGCCATCACCTGCGATCTGGGCCCAGAGGGGACGGTGGTCAACGCCGGCTGGCCGATCGCCGTGACCGGCTTCTGCTCCGGCCCTTACGAGAAGATCATGAGCGCGATCTTCGAACTGTGGTCCGGACTCATGCCCGAGCGTGCGATCGCCTGCTCGTTCAACCTGGAGTACCTGCTCATCGGCGGACGTGACGCGCGGACCGACGACGGTGGTTTCTTCATGTGGTACGACTGGATGGTCGGCGGCTGGGGCGGGCGCAATGGCAAGGACGGCGCGAACTGCACGTCCCCGCTGTTCGGTGTGGGTCTCGCCGTCCAGCCTTTCGAGGGGCAGGAGCGTCTGACCCCCGTCATCACCGACCGACACGAGATTGTCACGGACTCCGGCGGGCCCGGCCGCTACCGCGGAGGATGTGGTGTCGAGAAGGGTGGCACGCTCACCCAGCCTGACAAGGCGGTCATGAGCTACTGCTGTGACCGGGCGCGCAATGTCGCCTGGGGCGTGGCCGGCGGCCTGCCCTCTACCCCGCACGGGGTGTGGCTCAACAAGGGTGCGGACAACGAGAAGTTCCTCGGAGCCGTGTTCTCCAACGTCCCGGTCAGCCCAGGCGACCAGTTCACCCGACCCTCTGCCGGCGGCGGTGGCTACGGTGATCCTCTGGACCGCCCGGCCGAAGAGGTCGTCGAAGACATCATGGACGGCTACGTCTCCGTCGAGCGTGCCGCCAAGGACTACGGGGTCGTCGTCATCGTTAATGATGCTGACACCGACGACTACTCACTGGACGCTGGGGCCACCGAGGCCCTGCGCTCGGAGATCCGTGGGAAGCGACTCGACTGGCTCGAGGAGGATGCCCAGTCGATCGCTGATCGCTACAAGGCGGGGGAACTGAACGAGCTCGACCTGATCCGGCAGTACGGCGTCATCGTCGACTGGGGATCCGGTGAGCTCTTCCCGAAGACGACCCAGCAGTTCCGCGATCTGATGAAGAAGCGGGCCGCGAGCTTCTGGGCGGCGGCGTGACCGACACGACTCCCGTGGCGGCAGCGGCGGTACTCACACAAAGGAGAGGTGCATGAAGATCAGGAAGAGCTGGATTGCGGTAGCGGCAGCCGCCGGAATCCTTCTGGCCGGCTGCAGTTCCAGCAGCAGCGATACGGCGGCCGAGGCTCCCGCCGAGGAGGCTCCCGCTGAGGAGGCTCCTGCCGAGGAGGCTCCTGCCGAGGAGGCTCCTGCCGAGGGCGGCACCATCGAGCCTCTGAACATCCACATCGTTGCCGCCAAGACCGGCATCATCTCGCCGTTCGACATCCAGCCCGCCGAGGCGTTCACGATGGCGATCGACGAGCTCAACGCCGCGGGCGGCATCGGCGGCCAGCAGGCCACCGTCACCTGGACGGACACGAAGTCTGATCCGGCGCTCACCACGCAGATCGCGCAGGAGGCCGTCGACGCAGGCGCGAACATCATCGTGACCACCTGCGACTTCGACTTCGCCGCCCCGGCTGCCACCGTGGCCCAGGCGAACAACATCCCGGCGCTCTCTCTGTGCTTGGGTGATCGCAAGGGCACCGACCTCGTCACCATCGGCCCCATGTCGCTCAGCCCCTCACCGGGCAACGCGTTCAAGGGCTCCGCTGCTGCCGAGTTCGCCTACAACGACAAGGGCTGGACGAAGGCTTATGTCCTGCAGGACGACCTGCTGGAGTACACCAAGTCCCTTGGCGCCTACTTCAAGGGCCGCTTCGCCGAACTCGGTGGCGAGATCATCGGTGAGGACGTCTTTACGGGCAACGAGCAGCTCGATCCTGCTGCCAACGTGACGCGGGCTCGCGACGCGGCGAAGGACGCCGACGTCATCATCATCCCGTCCGTCGTTCCCGCGGCCACGACGATGATCAAGGCGATCCGAGACGCCGGAATCAACACCCCGATCATGATGCCGGGCGCTGCTGTGGACGGCACGCTCGTCACCGGGGCGATCCCGAACATCAGTGATTTCTACTCCCTGCCGTTCGCCTGCATGCCGGCGTACTGCGAGGGTGACCCGGATCCTGATGTCAAGGTCTTCGCGGACGCCTTCGTGGCCAAGACGGGCATCGATCCGTACCTGGC
>JAURME010000037.1 GCA_030830865.1 Candidatus Nanopelagicales bacterium
AGGAGCCCGTCACGGTGTTCAGGGCGTGGGTGGTGCCGAACGTGTGCACGAGGTCGAGCTCTTCCTCGATGACGGCGGCCAGGCGCCGCACGCCCTCACGGATGCGCTCGGGCTCGGGATAGCAGTAGGACAGGCGCATGTTCTGCCGGCCCTGCCCGTCGACGTAGAAGCCGGTACCGGGCACGTAAGCCACGAGGTTTGCCACGGCTCGCGGGAGCATCGCCGTGGCATCCAGGCCCTCCGGCAGGGTCAGCCAGGAGTAGAAGCCACCGGCCGGAATGGTCCACGTCGTGCCCTCGGGCATGAGCGCCTGCAGCGACTCCAGCAAGGCGTCGCGGCGCTCGCGGTAGACCTCGCGGAAGGTCTTGATCTGCTCGCGCCAGGGTTGGGTGGCGAGATACTCCGAGACGGTGAGCTGCGCGTAGTTCGAGGGGCACAGGATCGCCGCCTCGGCCGCGAGCACGAGCTTCTCGCGGACACCGTGGGGGGCGACCGCCCAGCCCACCCTCAGGCCGGACGCGATCGTCTTGGAGAACGATCCGAGATAGACCACACCCTCGGCGTCGTCCGCCCGGATCGCACGCGGCGGCTCGCCTTCGAAGCCGAGGAGTCCGTACGGGTCATCCTCGAGCAGCAGCACACCGGCGGACTGCGCGATGCGCAAGATCTCGGCGCGCCGATCGGGCCCCTGCGTCACGCCAGCGGGATTGTGGAAACTGGGGACCGTGTAGATGAGCTTGACCTTCTTGCCCTCGCGTGTACACATGTCGAGGGCCTCGGAAAGTGCCTGCGGCACAAGGCCTTCGTCGTCCATGGCCACATGAATGACCTCGCACTCGAAGGCCTTGAACACACCGAGGGCACCCACGTAGGACGGAGCCTCGACCAGCACGACATCCCCGGGGTCGCAGAACACTCGCGTGACGAGATCCAGCGCCATCTGCGAACCGGTCGTCACGACGATGTCGTCCGGGTGAGCCGTGACGTCGACCTCTCCGATCACCTCGAGGATCTGCTCGCGCAGAGTCACGTCGCCCTGGCCGGAGCCGTACTGCAGGGCGACAGGGCCCCGCTCGACGAGCAGACGCTGGGCGGTCTCGGTCAGCATGTCGACCGGCAGGGCCTGCACGTAGGGCATGCCGCCGGCGAGGGACACCACCTCCGGGCGGGAGGCGACGGCGAACAGGGCGCGGATCTCCGAGGCCCGCATGGCATGGGCGCGAGCGGCGTACGCATCCACCCATGGGTCGAGTCGAGAACCTGCTGTCGTCATACCGCTCACCTCCCTGGATCGTCGGCCCTGTTCGAGGGCATCATCGCCCGCTTAGAGTAGGCCCCCACAGGAGGGAGGCCGACATGCGGCGGGTGCTGATCATGCTGGGCCTGGTGGCCGTGGGGGTGCTGGCCGGCTTCCTCATCCGTCTCATCTGGCCCCACAACCGTTGAGTGGCGTGTCGTGCACGCGACGCGCCGAGGCGTGCACGACACGCCACTCCACGAGCGATCAGGACGGCGGAGGGGCGCAGAAGGCCGTGAGCGCCGCCGCCAGGGCATCGGCCACAGCGTCCTGGAACGCCGGGTTCTCCAGCCTGCGCACATCCGCCGGATGTGAGACGTAGCCGAGTTCGACGCGCACCGCGGGCATCCGGGTCAGGCGGAGCAGATCCCACGTGCGGGCATGCGTGCGGCAGTCGAGCAGGTCGGTGCGGGTCGCCAACTCCTCGTGAATGCGCTGGGCCAGGACCCGTCCGCCAGGGGAGTACGTGCCGCCGCGCGGGTCGCCGAAGTAGAAGGTCGCCAATCCGTTCGGCAGTGGGCTCGTCGAGCGGTCCACATGCACGGAGACGACGAGGTCCGCCCCGACGTCATTGGCGAAGGCCGCACGGGATGGGTCATCCGGGAACGCCAACGGACGGTCCATTTCCGCCGGTCGCGTGAGCAGCACCTGGGTGCCCAGGGCCGCGAGCCTGCCCTCCAGCCGCACGCTGATGGCGTGGCACAGGTCCGGGTCCACCGTGTCGCCCGGATCGATGACGATCACCTTGTCGGCGATGCCGGACCTCAGGGCCGTCAGCGCGACCTGTTCGCGCAGGTGATCGGCATTGCCGCCGGAGATCGTCCGCACGAGACGCTCGAACGCCCGAAACGTGTCCGGTCCGCACATGCCGTCAGCGGTGACTCCGACACCTTGCTGGAACTCCCGCAGGGCGGCATCGGTCTCCGGACCGAACATGCCGTCGGGGCGTCCGGCGGCGAATCCCAACTGGTTCAGGCGACGCTGCAACTCGGCGACGTCATCACCGGTGGTGAGGTGCCCCGGTGTGTATGACAGAACCCGGTCGCCCAACTGCCAGCGAGCCTCGTCCAGGCGTCGGAAGGTGTGGGGGCCGACGATGCCGTCGACGGTGATCCCCCGCTCCTGCTGGAACGTCCGTACCGCCTGATCGAGCGCGGCGTCGAACACCTGTGGGTCAGCGACGTCATCTCGGCTCAGGCCGAACTGCGCCAGCCGGGCGCGCACCTCGGCTACCGCGGGGCCGCGATCGCCGCGCCGCAGCAGATCCGGAGCGGTGTCGCGCTCGGTGATGGGTGCGCCCTAGGACAGGTACGGCGCGAGATCGGCGAGCAGGGCCGCCTTCGGCTTCGCACCGATGATGGTCTTGACGATCTGACCGCCCTGATAGACGTTCATCGTCGGGATGGACGTGATGCCGTACGAGGCCGCCGTCTGCGGGTTCTCGTCCACATTGAGCTTGGCGATGACGACGCCGTCGTGCTCCTTGGCGATCTCGTCGAGGATCGGCGCGACCATCTTGCACGGACCGCACCACTCGGCCCAGAAGTCCACGATGACGGGCTTGTCGCTCATCAGGACGTCGTCGGTGAAGCTGGCGTCCGTGACCTGCTTGGTTGCTCCCATGGGTACTCCCGGTTCGATGGGCTGTTGCTGTGAGGTTCAGGCTACTCGGAGAGGAAGCGCTCCGCGTCGAGAGCGGCAGCGCAGCCCGAACCAGCTGCCGTGATCGCCTGCCGGTAGATGTGGTCGACGAGGTCGCCGCAGGCGAAGACCCCGGACAGGTTGGTGGCCGTCGTGCGACCCTGCACGAGGACGTAGCCCTCGGCGTCGAGGTCCACCTGGTCCTGGACCAGCTCCGAGCGCGGATCGTGGCCGATCGCGACGAACATGCCGGTCACGGGCAGCTCGCGTCTGGCGCCGGTGACGGTGTCCTTGAGCACGAGGCCGGAGACCTTGGCGTCGCCGAGGACGTCCTCGACCGTGGAGTTCCACGCGAAGTGCAGCTTGGGGTCGTTCTCGGCCCGCTCAGCCATGATCTTGCTGGCCCGCAGGGAGTCACGACGGTGCACCAGCGTGACGGACTTCGCGAACCGGGTGAGGAAGGTGGCCTCCTCCACGGCGGAGTCGCCGCCGCCGATCACGGCGATGTCCTGGTCACGGAAGAAGAATCCGTCACAGGTGGCGCACCACGAGACACCGTGGCCGGAGAGGCGCTTCTCGTTCTCCAGACCCAGTTCGCGGTAGGCCGAGCCCATCGCGAGGATGACGGCCCGCGCCTGATGCGTGTTGCCCGAGCCATCGGTGACGGTCTTGATGTCGCCGGTCAGGTCGACGCTCACGACATCGTCGGTGATGAGCTCCGCGCCGAACCGCTCGGCCTGGCCTCGCATCTGCTCCATGAGCTGCGGACCCATGATCCCGTCGGTGAAGCCGGGGAAGTTCTCGACCTCGGTGGTGTTCATCAACGCGCCGCCGGCGGTCACGGAGCCCTCGAAGATCAGCGGTGCCAGCTGGGCGCGGGCCGCGTAGATCGCCGCGGTGTAGCCGGCGGGGCCGGAGCCGATGATGATGACGTTGCGAATCTCGCTCACGTGATGCTCCTGTAGAGGGGTCGTCCGGATCGTGTGGCGGTGGGTCTCGAGGATGTCCCCGTATGCCCAGGGGGGTATCCCCTGCTCGACTCCCGATCCTACGCGGGGCCCAGGCTCCCCTGCTCGGCCGCCCGGTCAGCGCATGCTCATGTGCACGGTGACGCGCACATCGCACTCCGGGTCTATGACCCAGATGTCGAGCTCCTGCAGGTCGGGGGAGGACGTGTCCGACCCGTCGTATTCCGGAATCACGACGACGCCCGCGTCCTCGCCGTCGACCCGGGACCAGTCGACCAGCAGGGCCGTCGAGTCGGCCAATCGGGTCAGGCGGGTCACGCAGTCACGCAGCGACTGGGACACCTGTTGGATCGCAGCAGCGGGAACGAGGGGAACATCCAGATCGTCCGGCGGCTGTTCCATCACCTGCTCCATGGCCTGCTTCATGCGGGGCACGCCCATGTCCATGTCGTCGAGCACGGCGGCGACCTGCTTCTCCAGCTGCGGGGTGCTGTAGTCGGTCTGGGAGCGCAGGACGGTGGCCGCGGGCGGGACCATCCCCGCGAAGGACAGCATCCCGGGCATGACGAGGTCCGAGGCGACGGCAGGTAAATCGGCTTCAGGGGGCGCGGCGGCCAGTGCGTCGGCCTCCGGGGCGGCTGCGATCAGAGGTTCAGCCGCCGCAGGGGGCACGGTCTGGCTCGCGACCGGCGACGGCGGGGTCCCCTTGGCGACGAGGACGTCGTCGCCTCCGGAGCCGGAGAAGGTGGTGACGGCCACGCCGACGGCCAGCACGGCCACTGAGGCGGCCACCAGGCCACCGGCCCACCGGGTCCATCCACGTCGTGGGCCCAACGCAGTGCCGCGCTCATCGTCCAGGGCGGTCGTGATGCGCTGCCATGCCCAGTCGGGCATGGCAGCGTCGTCCAGGGGGGCGTCGGGCCGGAGGAAGTCCAGGTCGGCGAGGGCGTCCTGCAGGGCAGACAGGGTCGCGGGATCCAGCTCCTCACCCCCGAGGGGGGTGGGGTCGGACGGCCAGGACTGGTCGTCATCCACGCTCGGTGTCACCTCCCTGTCCCTGGGCCGTTGCGGCCGACTGTGCTCCCGCACGGTCTGTGACGGGGTCCATGGCGTCGAGGTTCCGTAGGAAGTCCAGGCTTTTCGCCAGTTTGGCCCGCCCTCGGTAGCACCGGCTCTTGATCGTGCCCTCGGGGACGCCCAGCTGCCGCGCGGCGTCCTCCACCGACCAGCCCTCCACGTCGACCAGGACGATGGCGTCCCGCTGGTCCACGGGCAGTTCGGCGAGGGCGGCGGCCACGACCAGTTGCACGTCGCGTCGGTCCATGTGGTCGACCGGGTCGACAACTACCTTGCCGGGCAGGTCCTCGTTGTCGTCCGGCAGCGGGGCGGCCGAGCGCACCGACCGACGGCGGAGTCGGTCCAGGCCGGCATTGACGACGATCCGATGCAGCCATGTCGTGACGGCGGAGTCGCCGCGGAACTGCTCGGCCCGGCGGAAGGCGGAGATCAAGGCGTCCTGAAGGGCGTCGGCGGCCTCCTCCGGATCACCGGTCGTGCGCAGCGCCACCGCCCAGAGGCGGTCCCGATGACGCCGGACCAGTTCCTCGAAGGCGGTCTCGTCCCCCGCGACATGGGCGCCGAGGAGATCGGCGTCCTCACGCGGGTCCGTGCTCACGCACGCGAGCCTAACGTTGCGAACAGGCCGTTCGGCCTCCGGCGCGAAGCCCTGACTAACCGCTGACACTCACGCTGCGCACGCCCCCCTGATACTGCCCGGAGCCCTCGACCGGGGGCAGTTGCGTGAACCACAGCAGGACGTACTGACCGCTCACGGGCCGCGGGGCGCGTACGGTCACGCTGTCGCCGGGGGCGAAGGCCTGCCCGAGTGGGGTCCACAGGGCCGGATCCCGCTGTATGCCGTCGGACACCCGGACCTCCATGCCGGTCCCGCGCCCGATCAGGTTGACCGACACCTGCTGGATCTCCTGCGGTGCACCGAGGTCCACGACCAGGCCGACGCCGCCCTTGCCGTCAAGGTTGGCCGTGGAGTACTCCGACGTCAGCCACGCTGTGTTGGGATCCTCGTCGTTGACGGTGGCCGCCAACTCGTCGTTCTCACGGCCCTTCTTCTTGTCCGGCTTGTCGTTGCCGTCGTCATCGCCGTAGGGGTCGTAGGACCGGAAACCCGCCACCGCGAAGGATGACGGGAAATCCTCCGTGTCGAACTGTTCCACTGGTTTCGCGGGGGAGGTGAGGACCTCCTCGAGCGCGGGGTCGACCGAGTCGTCCGCCGTGGGGGCGGAGTCGATCAACTGGCGACCGATCCAGAAGATCCCGACCACGACGCCGATGCCGACCGCCACGGCCACCAGGCGCACGAGGGCGCGAAGGGCCCTGCGGCGCGGCGTGATCGGCCCGACGTCCACGGCCTTCAGGCTTGTGGTCACCGGGGCGACGAAGTCCAGGGCAGCGCCGGCCGCAGCCGCGAAGCCGGTCGAATCCCTGATGGGATCCCATCCCCGGAGCGGAGCGGCCGTCGCGACCGACCGGGCCACGAGGTCGTCGACCCCGGACGGCACGGCGGCACGCACCTGTGAGGGCGGCATCACGTGGTCGCCGGCGAGCGGTGCCGGGCTGGACTGGACGGGCAGCGAGCCAGGCCAGTACCCGGTGGCCAGCAGGTAGACCAGGCAGCCGAGGGCGTCGACATCGACCCGCTCGACATCGGCGTCCTGCCGACCGTCGGACATCGGCGTGGGCCCGAACACGGCAGCATCGACGGCCAGCCCGCGGACCCGGACCTCACCGGCATCGGTGATGAAGACGCTCGAGGGCCGGAGTCGGCCGTGACCGATGTGATGAGCACTGCCCGCGGCAATCGCCCGCGCGACGTCGGCGACGAGGCCGAGTGCCTCGGCAGCGGCGACGGGAGTGCCGTTGCGGTCGGCGAGGGTCTGCTCGAGGGTGCGGCCGCTCGCCCACTCGCTCACGATCCCGTGCGCGCGGGGGGTGGAGTCCTCAGCCGGGATGTCGATGATGTCGAGCACGCGCAGCAGCCGACGGTCGTCGACCAGGGCCGCGGCCTGGGCGGCGCCGAGTGCTGCAGCAGCCCTCGGGTGGTCGATCGGCACCACCCGGATCGCGATCGGGCGGTCGAGTACCTCGTCATAGCCGTGCCACAGAGCCACGCCCGGGGAGTCCTCGGCCACGAGATCGAGCAGTCGGTATCGGCCGAGGACCTGCTGCGCCCTCATCGGCGGCCTCCGCGTGCGAGTCGGCGGGTGGCCCCGCGCGCCAATGAGACTACGTCGGACACCTCACGGATCCGGAATGCCCACGCGGCGACACCGAACACGATCAGGCCGATGACCGACGACAGGGCGACTGTCCCGAGCAGGACCAGGCGCACGTGCCAGGTGATGTCGGATGCACTCGGCTGGTTCGTCAGCACCAATGCATAGATGGCACCCATCGCCGCCACGGCGAGGCCGCCGGCCACGAGAGCGCGCACCAGCATCCAGACGGTTCGGCCGGAGTCGAGCGTGCCGAGTCGCCTGGCGAGAAGCACCCATGCGATGACGAGCCCGATCCAGTACGCGATCGAGTACGCCAGCGCGAGAGCCGCGATCTGGGTGCCACCTGCGCCGGTGGCGAGGAACAGGGGGAAGGCGAGCGCAAGCAGAAGCACGCTGAACGCGACCGTGATCCAGAACGGCGTCCGGGTGTCCTCGAGCGCGTAGTAGCCGCGCAGCAGCACATAGAACAGCGTGAACGGCGGCAGCCCGATCATGAAGACCGACACCACGATGCCCATGATCCCCGCCTGCTGGCCCGTCGCGGCTCCGTAGCCGAACAGCAGGATCGACACCGCCGTGCCGTTGACGATGAGGATCGCCGCGATCGGGATCACGAGCATCGACACGAAGCGCATCGTGCGGCCGATGTCCTCCCCGACCTGGCGGAGCCTGCCCGCATGGGCGATGCGGCTCAGCGCCGGCAGCATCGCCGTCACGACCGAGATCGTGATGACACTGTGCGGGAGCATGAAGACGAGGTGGGCCTTCTGGTAGGTCGTCAGGCCGGCCTCGACGAGTCCGGCACTGGCGGCGTTGACGTTCGCCTGCGTGGCCATCCGGGTGATGAAGATGTAGGTGATCTGGTTGACCAGCACCAGCCCGATCGTCCAGGCGGCCAGCTTCGCTGCCTTGCCGAGCCCGGCATCTCGCCAGTCGAAGCGCGGCCGCCAGGCGTAGCCGGAGCGCATCAGCACTGGGATGAGGATCAGGGCCTGCGCCACGACGCCGAGGGTCGTGCCGACGCCGAGGATCAGCACCTGGTCGGTGGTGAGGACGCCATCGGCCGCGGCCGACGTGCCCGCCACGAGAATGAACAGCACGAAGGTCGCGATCGCAACGACGTTGTTGGCGATCGGCGCGAACATCGGTGCCCCGAAACGTCCGCGGGCGTTGAGCACCTGGCTGAGCATCGTGTACAGCCCGTAGAAGAAGATCTGCGGCAGGCACAGCCGCGCGAAGGCGACGGCGAGGTCATGCTCGTTGGCCGGGTAGTCCCCAGGGGTGTAGAGGTCGACGATCCACGGCGCCGCGATCACCGCGGTGGTCGCCAGCACGAGGAGTGACGTGGCGGTCAGGGTGAGCAGCCGGTCCGCGTAGGCCTTGCCCTCGTCGGCGTCGTCCTTCATGCGTCGCACCAGTTGCGGCACGAACACCGCGTTGAGCGCGCCGCCGATGACGAGGATGTAGATGATGTTCGGAAGTGAGTTGCCGAGCGAGTACGCGTCGGAGACGAGGTAGAAGCCCAGTGCGGCGGTCAGGGCGATGTCGCGGGCGATGCCGGTGATGCGCGACACGATCGTGCCCGACGCCATGAGGGTGCTGTTGCGTGCGACCGTGCGGTCCGAGGCGGACAGCGGGCTGGCGCTGAGGTCGCCGGCCTGGGTCTCGCCGGCGTTCAGGGCCCTGTCCGTACCGCGCTCGTCGGTCATGGGGTCAGCCTGCCGTTCTTGCCAGCGGACTCTCGGTGCGCCTTGCGGATCCGCCTGATCACGCCGACGATCACGAAGATGACGATCGCCACGAAGGCCGCTGCCACGACGTAGGACGCGGCGCGCGCATAGGCGGTAGACGCGACGGTGATCGTGGCCGGGGAGCCGTAGTCGTCACCCTCCGGGCTGAGGAGCTGCACTGCCACGGACAGTGGGTCGCCGCCGATGACCCGGGCGTCGACCTCGACGCTCGCCATCTTCCCGGCCTCGATCTCGATGCCCTCGAGCGGCTGGGAGTCCAGTCGCAGCAGGGGGCGCCCGCGCAGCGCGAGACCGACGGTCACGGAACGGTCGAGGTCGTTCGCGATCGTCACCGGGACCTTTCCGGAGTCCCCGGAGAACGTGATGGTCCCCTCGGACAGGACCCGCACCTGCTCGGTCTGCTCGGTGAGCTGGGTACGAATGCTGTCGAGCAGGGCGATGCCTGTCTCCGGCTGGGTGCGCCACCCGGACGACTCCGCGCGCAGCAGCGCCTCGCTGTAGGGCTCGGTGATGCCGGTCGGGTTGTCGATGACGGACGTGAACACCCCGAGCTGCTCGGTCGTCCGCGCGATGCTCGCGACGTACTGCTTGCTCAACTCCCCCTCGCGGGCCATCTCGCCGTAGCCGCCTCGGCGCCGGCTCGTCGAGGGCGCCGGCTCGTCGAGGAGTTCATGGAGAGACACGGGCGTCATCCAGGGCGCGGAGCGGGTGGCCCGGAGCAGAGGTGCGAGCAGGGAGGCCTTGCCGCGCCAGCGCACACTCGACGGGGCTGCCACCAGGGTGCGGTCGGTGGACTCCAGCGTCTGCGCCACCAAGGCGGTCTCCGCGAGGAATCGCTGGCGAGCGGCGATGATCTCGCCGGCGCTGGACTGCGGCAGGTCGAGCACCGAGGTGAGCGCCGGATCCGTCAGGACTGCGCGAATGGTGCCCACGTCGCTGGGCAGCGCTGCGGTGGCCTGACCCTCGGTCGGGACACTGTCACTGGTCGACGGCATGGCGTCCGCGGACAGGATGACGGCGGACACCCCTGAGGAGGCGAGGACGTCGACCGTCGAACGGTCCAGGCGTCCGA
The DNA here is from genome assembly GCA_030830865.1 of Candidatus Nanopelagicales bacterium. GTDB lineage: Bacteria > Actinomycetota > Actinomycetes > S36-B12 > S36-B12 > UBA10649. The sequence continues at coordinate 10,026 of JAURME010000037.1, forward strand.
AGGGTGCCCAGTAGACCTCACCAGCCGTGGGATCACCGAGGACCTGCGAGGCGATGCGCGGACCGCGCGTCACTGCCCGGACGACGTCGTTCGACATTCCACCGCGCGTGATGGCTGAGGCGTCGACGTCGGCATACGGCAGTGTGCGCAGGCCCGTGAGCCGGGTGGACTGGCCGAGCAGGTCCAGCCATGCGGCGGCGTCGTCCTCCCCACCCCCGACCGAGACGGTGCCGTTGCGCAGCACCTGATAGCCGGACGAGATCTGCTGCGCCTCCTGAAGGAGCGCCGGGTCGGCGATCCACGAGACCGTCGCCTGGTGTCGGCTGCCGATGGAGAGCAGCTGTCCGAGCCGACCGTCGGGCGCCAGTTCGCGCGGGGTCTGGTCGTCGAGCAGGACGCCGGAGGCGCTCTGTGCGGGCCACCCGGCCAACGGCCACAGCCATGCGACCCGGACTGGGTCGACTTCCGCATCGGCGGGAAACCACGGCATGAACGTGCGGACGATGCCCTTGCGGGTGTCGAACTCGTCGACGCCGGGCTCCCGGCCGAGTGCCTCCACCGCGACCGGATAGACGCCAGTCTCGGTGAAGCCGATCGAGCGCACCGCCACCCGCAGCGAGAACCTGCTCAGCTCGCCCGGCGCCAACTGCTCGGCGACCACCACGCGGGTGCCGGGCAGTGGCACATCCGTGGGCTCCCCGGTCTCGAATGTCAGCGGCCCCTCGACCACGTCAGCGATGCCGGCCCGCTCCGTCAGGGGGAACGAGGATCGCCGCAATCGCACACTGACGTCCTCGACCGTGACGGCGGACGCGTTGATGACCCGGCCTCGGATCCGCAGCGTCGCCTTGTCGCCCGGGATCGCCGGGGACAGGGCATCGAGGACGATCCGGACCGGCCCGGCGCTGCCGTCGGCCGCGGGCACGGACGCCGGGGCGCTCGCGTGCGCGGGCGCGCCGGCCACGAGACCCGCCGTGAGCGCGAGGACGGCCCCGAGGGCTGCGAGCACCCCCCGGGTCATGCGCTGCCCGGCAGGTTCGTCGCGGCTGCGATGGTGTCTGCTCCACTTCGCACGAGCTCCTGCTCGTCGTGATGGGCCAGCAGGTCGACGACCTCGGCGAGCGGGACCCACGCGACCTGATCGACCTCGACGTCCGCGTCGGACAGTTCGCCGCCGGTGCGCTCCAGCAGGAAGTGGTGGACGGTCTTGTGGATGCGATGGGTGTCGTGCGTGAACCAGAAGTCGATGGTGCCCAGGGCAGAGATGACCCGACCCCGGATGCCGGTCTCCTCCTCGACCTCACGCTCGGCCGCCTCCTCGAAGGTCTCCCCCGCCTCGACGTGGCCCTTCGGCAGGCACCAGCGCAGCTCGCCATCGCGACCGGCTCGGGCGATCAGCGCGGCCTGGGGATTCCGACCGCTGAGGTCGATGACGAGTCCACCGGCCGACGTCTCCTCCCGGCTCCGCGGATGCGGGCGAGCTGAGGGGGACATACCGGCAGGATAGGCCAGTCCCGGGTCCGGGCTGCCGAGCCGCATCGCCTCGATGACTACGCTCTTGCGCCGTGACCACCACGCCGGATCCCGCCCACGTCGCCGTACTCGACGACGCTGCCGTGCTGCAGCTCGCCCCGGCTGCACGGGTGATCCAGCGGCTGGGATCCGCCTTCGCGGCGGCTGGTCACGAACTCTCCCTCGTGGGAGGGCCCGTGCGCGATGCCCTCCTCGGTCGCCTGTCGGCCACCCCCGACGCGGACCTCGACTTCACCACGGATGCCCATCCGGAGACGGTCCTCGCGCTGCTCGAGGGTGTCGCGGAGACCACATGGGACGTCGGGATCCGCTTTGGCACCATCGGTGCCCGCATCGACGGGCGGGAGGTGGAGATCACCACCTACCGGGCGGAGGCCTACGACCCGGAGACGCGCAAGCCGGAGGTCGCCTTCGGCACGTCATTGGCCGACGACCTCGTCCGTCGAGACTTCACGATCAACGCGATGGCGATCCGTATTCCGTCCTTCGCCGACGGTGGTGCGCCCGCCCTTGAGCTCGTCGACCTGTTCGGCGGCCGTGCGGACCTCGCTGCACGGATGATTCGCACGCCGGGAACCCCGCATGACTCGTTCACCGACGATCCGCTGCGCATGATGCGGGCGGCACGGTTCAGTGCTCAGTTGGGCTTCGACGTGGCAGCCGAGGTGCTTGGGGCGATGACGGCCCAGGCTGATCGCCTGCAGATTGTCTCCGCGGAGCGCATCCGCGAGGAGCTCATGAAGATCGTGATGGCGCCGGCACCGCGGCGGGGTCTGACGCTGCTGGTCGACACGGGTCTGGCGGAGTACGTGCTGCCTGAACTGCCGCTGCTGCGACTGGAGGCAGACGAGCACCACCATCACAAGGACGTCTACGAGCACACCCTCACAGTGCTGGAGCAGGCGATGGTGCTGGAGGACGCGCACGACCCGGCCAGTGGGCCTGATCCGGTGCTGCGGCTCGCTGCTCTGCTGCATGACATCGGCAAGCCCCGGACCCGTCGGTTCGAGGACGACGGACGGGTGTCGTTCCACCATCACGAGGTGGTGGGCGCTCGGATGACGCGCAAGCGCATGCAGGCCCTGCGGTTCTCCAACGAGATGACCGATGACGTCTCGAAGCTCGTCGAGCTGCACCTGCGCTTCCACGGCTACGGCGGCGGGGAGTGGACCGACTCCGCGGTGCGGCGCTATGTACGCGATGCCGGTGACCTGCTGACCCGCCTGCACAAGCTCACCCGCGCCGACTCCACCACCCGCAACCGTCGGCGGGCCATCGCTCTGCAGAAGTCCTACGACTCGCTGGAGAAGCGGATCGGGGAGTTGGCGGCCGAGGAGGAGCTCGCGGCGATCCGGCCGGACCTGGACGGTCGAGCGATCATGGACCTGCTGCAGATCCCGCCCGGCCCCGTGGTCGGCGAGGCCTACCAGTTCCTGCTGGACCTGCG
>JAURME010000038.1 GCA_030830865.1 Candidatus Nanopelagicales bacterium
GACGCTCTGGATCCCCTTCACGACGATTCGTCCCTGCCAGTGCTCGCGAATCCACTCGATGTCCGCGCCGGTGACTCCCGGATCGAGCACGCGGGTCAGCAGGTCGCCGACCGTTCCCTCGGTCGACTCCAGGGTCGCGAAGCGCAGCGGCTCGGTGGTCAGGGCGTCGAACCACCATCTCGGGTGCACCGCCATGCCCGCCAGGGCACGGACCGTCAGTGCCGGTGGGATGGTCAGTCCGTCGCGCACCTCGCGGTAGCGGATGCCGCCGACAGCCGTGTCGACCGTGAGGATGAGGGTGTCGTAACCCTGATCAGCGGCTCGGCTCATGAGGTCCTCGGCCTGGCGACGGTCCCGCGAGACATACAGCTGGAACCAGCGCCGGGTGTCCGGAGCCGCGGAGGCGAGGTCCTCGATGCTCGTCGTCCCCAAGGTCGACAGGCTGTACGGGATCCCGGCACGACCGGCCACGGACGCCACGGCGGGCTCTCCGGTGTGGTGCATCATCCTCGTGAATCCGGTGGGAGCGAAGGCGAAGGGCAGCGCGCTCGGCGAGCCCAGGATCGTCGTGGTCATGTCGACGTCGCTCACGTCGCGCATCACCCGAGGCGTGAACTCCACCCGGCGGAAGGCCGCCCGGGCCCGGCGCAGCGACGCTTCGCTCATGGCCGCGCCGTCCGTGTAGTCGAACACCGCCCGCGGGACCCTCCGTCGCGCCAGGGCCCGCACGTCGGTGACGCTCGCACAGCGGTCGAGTCGACGCTGCAGCAGCGTCCGTTCCGGATCAGCACGGCCGATGAGATCGCGCATCTCGCTCCATCGCGGGATCCGCCGCTGCGTCACTCCCCGTCCGGCCACGAGGAGACGATCTCACGGGCCATGGCCAGTGCGGTGGTCCAACCCGGAGATACTGCGTTCAGCACATGAGTCGATCGCGGTCCCGAACGCACGACGAAGTCCATCTCGAGGCGATTGCGGGACGTGTCGAACAACTGCGCTCGAATGCCCGGGCGTCCCTTGACCCGGAAGTCCTCCGGGCGCACCGACGGCACGAGCTCCGCAGCCTCCCGCACCAGATGGGAGTGCAGGTACTTCGGCACCTCCGAGGCGACGAGGGCGCGGGCATCGTGGTGCGGGCTCGTGAGGAATCGGGGCAGCGTACGGGCGATGCCCCACAGGTCACCGGCCGCGAGCCCGCGCACACCGGAGTACGCCTCGCGGGACGCTGCCGGGATCGCCGTCGGCCCGATCTTGGCCCGCCCGTCCGCTGCCACCGTCAGGTGCACGCCGAGGAAGGGGTTGCGCGGATCGGGCACGGGATACACATGCCGCTGCAGCCGGCCCGCGGGCCAATCCCCGTACCAGTAAAGGCCCTTGAAGGGCAGCATCCGGTACTCGGTGCCGACGTCGAACCAGCGCGCCACCCGATCGGCGTGGAGCCCCGCTGCATTGACCACATGGCCAATGGGCCGGTAGCCATCCGTCTCCGTGCTGATCCACCCGGGTCCGCCGGCCACCACCTGCGAGCCCAGCAGCACACGACCACCGCGCTCCTGCACACGCGCAGCCAGTTCCTCCACCACGCGTACGGGATCCGCTGATCCGGTGCTCGGCGACCACAGAGCCTGCCCGTGCGTGCGCGCCAAGGGTTCCAGTTCGGCGAGTTGCCGCTCGTCGATCAGTTCGACGTCAACCCCGTTGGCGACGCCACGCGAATGGAGGTCCAGCAGTCGCGGGACCTCGTCGTCATTACGGGTGACGACGACCTTGCCGACATCACGGACCGGGACTCCCCGCTCGCCGCAGAACTCCCGCAACAGCGCATTGCCCACCCGCGTAAGCCGCGCCTTCATCGAGTCGGGCGAGTAGTAGAAGCCGGCGTGCAGGACTCCACTGTTGCGTCCCGATGCATGCTGGGCGAGCGAGGCCTCCTTGTCGTGGACCTCGACCGTCAGATCCGGGTGGACGCGCAGGAGCTCGTCGGCGATTGCGAGGCCGACGATCCCGCCCCCGACGACCGCGACATCCGACATGCGCCTACTGTCCCATGAAGAACGAGTCGAACTCCCGGTTGCGCCAGGGAAAGGGCGTCGGGGAGATAGCGATCACCTCATACGTGGCGACCCCGTTGATGACGAACGGATCCGTGGCCACGAAGGCCTCGGCGGCAGCCAGGTCTGGGGCGCGGAAGCCCAGAACCCCACCCGTGGGCGGATCCTGCCGACCCGAGAGGAGCATCGTGCCGGCGTCGTAGGCCGCCTTGGTCCAGGCACGGTGCTCCACCAGACAGTCGAGGACTCCCGCGGCATCGACGAGATACCGCGAGACCGCGATGAAGAACTGCGCCTCGGCGCTGCCCGGCGTCACCGGGCAGTTCGGGATCGATGGCGCGGCATGGTCACTGCCCTGCACTCTCAAGTCGCGCCTTCACGTACTCGAGCTCGCGGACGACGTACTCGGTGATGTCTCCGGTCTTCAGGTGATCAGGCAGGACGTCCCACGTGTACGTCTCGATCTCCAGGTGCGTCGACAGGGGCGTCCGCGCGTGGAAGTCGAGGGCGGCGTCGATGCCGTCCCGCGTCGTCCGGAACGGCCCCAGGTCATCGAGGAAAACCGGGACATGGAAGTGCGTGCGCCAGGACCTCCGGCCAGGATCGGCCTCGTACGCCGCTATGGCATCTTCGAGGTTGAGGTAGCGGGTGATGACGCCGTCGCGCAGCTCCGTGGTCTGACTCAGGTAGATGGTTCCGGTGTAGCGCTTGAGTTCCGCGACGATCTCATCCGTGACATCCGGAACGTTCAGCGCGGAGGCCTCCTGAAGCTTGTAGATCGGGATCGCAGCGTCGACGAGCAACTGGAGGTCCTCCGCGATGTCCTCGAACTCCACGCTCTGATGGCAGATGTCGAACACCACGCCGAGGTACCGCCGGACGCCCTGGAACACCTCCGCGAGCGGCTGGCCGCTGAGCTCGGAGAGGCGAAGGGCGGCCTTCGTCGTGTAGACGTGCTCCTGAAAGTAGGCGATCGTCTCCTCGATCGTCTCCAGGAAGCAGTAGGGCTCCGGCTCCAGGGCGAGCTTCACCCGCCGACCCGTCTCGGCCTCGAGCTGCATCAGGTAGGCGACCACCCGAAGCAGGTTCTCCGTGAAGGTCTCGACATAGTCCGGTCCAGTGACCTTCGGCCTGAAGGCCAAGGGGGCGGTCTGGATCGTTGGCTCCACCTCGGGGCCGGTGATCTCGGTGAGGATGCGAGCCACGCGCATCGTGTACTGCGTGCGCTCCTCCGTGCTCCAGTCCGGCTCGTACACCTGCTCCTTGACCGTCTCTCCCTTGAACGGTCCGTAGGGGAAGGCGTTGACCGTGTAGACGTACATGTCGTTGGCGGCGAGGAACTCCCGCACCCACGCCTTCTCCGCCTCGTCATCGATGAGTGATACCGAGGACGCATTGGAGATGCGCAGTGACACTCCCATCGCCTGATCGGGGCTGAAGCGCTTCTTCACCTCCGGGACATACGTCTCGAGGCTGGCCCTCATCTCCTCCCAGGTGTCCCCAGGGTGCACGAGAGTGGAGTACGTGAGGTGCCCTAGCCCACGGCCGAGATCCATGACGGAGACGTCCCTTCTGCTGTGTCGAGCCGACTAGCCCTCACGCTTCGCCTCGGCCTCGGCGTGCGTGTGGGTGTTGATGTGGCTCTGCGAGTCGCGCAGAGTGCTGAGGTTCCCGCCGGTCGTGTAGTACCGCTTGCCCGCGACCAGCAGCTCCTCGGCCGGGAACTTCGTGATGACCTCGGCACCGGTGGCAGTGACGACGACCTCCTCCTCGATACGGGCGGCGCCCCAGCCATCAGCAGCTGGCCAGTAGGTCTCCAGGGCGAAGACCATGCCCTCTTCGAGCGTCTCGGGGGCGTCGAAGGAGGTGTACCGGGAGAAGATCGGTCGCTCCCAGATGGACAGGCCCACGCCGTGCCCGTACTGCAGGGCGAACGCGGCTTCCTCGGACGGAAAGCCGAACTCCTCTGCCGTCGGCCAGAGAGACACGATGTCGGCGGTGGTGGCACCGGGCTTGACCGCCTCGATGGCCACGTCCATGTATTCGCGGCACTTCTTGTACGCGTCCCGCTGCGCCACCGAAGCCGATCCGACGGCGAAGGTGCGGTAGTAGCAGGTGCGATAACCGTTGTACGAGTGCAGGATGTCGAAGAACGCCGGGTCGCCGGGGCGGATGATGCGGTCGGAGAACACGTGCGGGTGCGGAGAGCAGCGCTCGCCGGAGATCGCATTGACGCCCTCGACGTGCTCCGAGCCGAGGTCGTACAGCGTCTTGGCGACCAGCCCGACCGTCTCGTTCTCGCGAACACCCGGGCGCAGGAACTCGTACAGGTTCTCGTACGCGGCATCCACCATCGACGCCGCGTGCGTCAGCAGTCCGATCTCATCGGCAGTCTTGATGCGACGGGCCTCGAGGAACACCTGCTGCCCATCCACGACCTTCAGTCCGAGCGCCTGCATGGCGAACAGCACGGGCATCTCGATGATGTCGACACCGATCGGCTCGTTCTGAAGCCCCCGCTCGGCCAGAACCTCGTACACCTTCTTCGCGACGTCCTCGGCGCGCTTCGCGCCGGCGCCGATCGTTCCACGCAGCGTGGAGATACCGAAGCGGGCGCCGCCACCGATCTGGCTGTCACCGACGCTCGGCCCTACCGGGCCAACGGCGTTGTGATGACGCTCGTGACCCGTGAGCGGGGCATCGGTATGAGAGGCCGCGTAGTCCGCGTCCAGCCATGGTGTCTGCTGGTGGTGATGCTTCACCGCCGATCCGAAGTCCCACAGCACCGGTGCCCCTCCACGCGGCAGAACAGCGAAACGGATCAACTTGTCCATCGCCCACGTACCGATATGGGTGCCGGTCATGTAGCGGATGTTGTGGAAGTCAAAGGACAGCACCGAGCCGAGCTCCGACATCGCGAGGGACTGGTTTAGTCGAGCAAGACGCTGCTCACGCAACCTCGGCATGTCCAACCGGTTCTCCCAGTCGACATTCATGTTGCCGAAAGTCGCTGTCAGCTTGCTCATGATCGATCCTTAGGTGCTGGTAGTGGATGAATGACGAAATTGGTCAGGGTGTGAAGGCGAAGTCGGACCTCGCCCGGATCTCCTCAAGGGAAGGACGTGAGGCCATGTACTCCGCCGTAGCGGCGTCACGGTCCTCCTTGTTGTAGTAGGCGATCTCGACGAGTTCGAGTGCAAGGCCATCCGGATCACTGAAGTAGCACCAGCGCCAGCCCGACAGAGGACCCTCATCGACGACGTTGATGTCGGAGTAGAAGGTGACACCCTTGGCCTCGAGCTCTGCCTTCTTCGCCGCGATGTCATCGACTCGGAAGCAGACATGCGCTGCACCACGGTGGTTGTTCGGTACGGGTCCACCGTTGAACGTGGGCTGCTCGTCGTACTCGATCAGCTCCATCTGGGACTTGTCGCCGACCCAGAAGCACACCTGGCGCAGACGTCCATTCGGCACGCCGACGCCCTTCTCCAGGGCCGGACCCTCGAACCACGGAGTCGGCTCATTGGCGAACGGGAGCCCGAGGATGTCGTGGTAGAAGTAGATGGACCGATCGAGGTCGCTGACGATCAGACCAGCGTGGTGGATCGCCTGAAGTTCCATGCTCATGACTTCTCCTTCGTGTAGCTCCTTCTGCGGACGGCTCTACTTCATGCGGCTCTACTTCGAACTGACGAGGACCTTGAGCTGGTCGCCAGTGGGGTTGACCAGGACATCGAAGCCCTTGGTCACCACGTCCGGGAGGTTGATGGTGGACGTGACCGCCTTGGAGACCGGATACTTGCCGGACGCGACGAGGCGGATGATCCGCGGCCAGTCGGTCATGTACCAGCACCAGCTGCCGTGCAGCGAGATGTCGAGGTTCGCGAGCAGCATCATGTCGACGGTCGCCGGGGCCGTGTGCAGACCTGTCTGGACCACCTGTCCCCGCGCGCGCGTGGAACTGATGGCAGTGGTCAGGCCTGGAGTTGTGCCCGAGCACTCGACCGCGAGATCGACGCCCACTCCCTCGGTGAGGTCGTCCATGAACGCCTTGAAGCCCGGGTCGGTCGGGTCGACCACCGGTCCGATGTCCATGGCCTTGACGAGCGCGGCTCGGTTCGGGTTGGGCTCGGCGATCACCACGGTGGCAGCACCGATGGCGCTGGCGTACATGGCGGTGAGGACGCCGATCGGTCCCGCCCCCGTGACGAGGACGATGTCGCCGCCGATCACACCGGCGCGATCGACTCCGTACGCCGCGACGCAGGCCGGCTCGATGAGGGCGCCCTCGAGATCGCTGACGGCATCGGGCAGCTTCGCGACCTGGTACTCCTTCAGCGTGGCGAAGTTCGCCAAGCCACCGGTCTCCGCGCTCAGGCCGGTGCAGGCGAATGAGGAGCACAGGTGCCCGTTGCCCCGACGGCAGTGGTAGCAACGGCCGCAGACGATCGCGGGCATGATGGCGACGCGGTCACCCGGCACGACATCGCGCACGTCGGAACCGATCTCCACCACCGTGCCGGAGAACTCATGACCGAGGGTCTGCGGCAGGGTTGCGCCCGTGAGCGGATGCGGATCCGTCGGTGTGACGATCGGCCCCATGAGGTACTCATGAAGATCAGTGCCGCAGATGCCGCAGTAGGCCACCTCGACGAGGATGTCGTCGGACTCCTTGATCGAAGGGACGGGGACGTCCTCGAGACGTATGTCCTTGGCGGCGTAGAAGCGTGCAGCGAGCATGTTGACTCCTTGCGTACAGCGTTACGGTGGCTACTGGACGGCTTGCTTGCGGGTACGGATGACGTGATAAATGATTGCTGCGCCCACGACGAGCAGGCCCTGGGCGAAGTAGGTGGACCACTGGGCCAACCCCAGCAGGGTGGTGGCGTTCAGCACCTGAATGAGGAGCATGGATCCGAGGAGGGTGCCGACGAAGGTGCCCCGACCTCCGAGCAGGCTCGTGCCTCCCAGCACCACGGCCGTGATGGAGGTGAGGGTGAAATTCGCACCCTGGGACGGATCGCCGATGCCGATCTGGGCCATGAGGAGAAGTCCGCCAACGAAGACGAACCAGGACACCGTCATGAAGGACAGCATCGCCACGCGGTTCGCTTTCACCCCGAGGGTACGGGCGATGGCCTCGTTCGATCCGAGCGCTCGCAGGTTCAGGCCCCAGCGACTCTTGCGAAGGGCGATCTCAAAGATGACGGTCGCGAGAACGAGCACGACGAAGGCGGCCGGGATCGGTCCCCACTTGGTCTTCAGGAAGGACATGATGTCGGAATTGATGATGCCCTCGGGTCCATCCCGCAGGATGTAGCTCAATCCCTGAAGACCGATATAGATGGCCAAGGTCGCGGCGACTGAGGTGAAGTGCCCGAATCTGACAAGGACTCCGTTGAGCGCGCCGGTGATGGTCGCCGCAAGGAGCATCAGCAGGAAGCCGAGGATGATCTGGCCGACCGTGCTCTCGGCTCCGACGAAGAAGGAGGCGATCACCACCAGGAACCCCGCCAGGGGCCCGACGGACAGGTCCAGATTGCCCGTCAGGAAGGCCACGGTCTGCCCCATCGAGATGAAGCCCAAGATGGAGACAAGGCCAAGCATCGAGGCGATGTTGAATGCGGCGAAGTAACGGTCGTTCTGGGAGAAGACGTACATCGCGAGCAGCACGATGAAGATCGCCAGCACGGCAACAGGCGAGTAGTCGCCCTTGAGGAAGCGCGACCACCGGGTAGTGGCCCTCTCCCCCTGGCCAGCGCCGGCCGCGTGGGTTGTCGCACTGACCGCCGCGGACACAATGCGGTCTTCGGTGACCGCCTCGCCAACCAACTCCTCCACGACATGCCCTCGAGACATGACGAGCACGCGATCGCACAATCCCTCGAGCTCTAGGGCGTCGGATGAGTTGACGACGACGGGAGTGCCGGACGCGGCGGAATTCCTGAGGATGCGGTAGATCTCCGCGCGCGCGCCGACATCTACGCCCTGCGTGGGCTCGTCGGCCACGATGAGATGTGGTTGGGACAGCAGGGCGCGTGCCAGGACGACCTTCTGCTGGTTGCCGCCGGAAAGCGAACTGACGGTGGTGTCCATGTTCGGCGCCTTGACTTCGAGGTGCGCAAGCTCGCTGCCGACCTCTGCGTCTTCCTTGCGGGAACTCAGCAGGAACCCGGTCAGGAATCGCTTGAGCGCGAGCAGGCCCGCGTTCTCGCGAATGGACATCCCCATCATGAGGCCCTCGCGGTGCCGATCCGCTGGCAGGTACGCGGCCCGGTCGCGGAGGTTGCGGGGTGACAGGCTCTGTCCGTTGACCTCCACGGAACCGTCGAACTTCTGAAGACCGGCGAGGGAGGCCATCAAGGATGTCTGCCCATTACCCGCGACACCAGCGATCCCGAGGATCTCGCCCGTGCGAACGGAGACGTTCACACCCGAGACGACGCCGTTCGACAGATCGGTCACCTTGAGGAAGGTGGAATCGGAGGCCGCGTGGACCGCCTTCTCCGGGAAGGTTGACTCAATCTGGCGACCCACGATGAGGGTGAGGAGTTCCTCGTCCGTGACGTCGGCGACATCCGATGTGCCCCGGTACTTGCCGTCCCGGAGGACCGTGACACGGTCAGCGAGCTGCCGGACCTCGGCGAGTCGATGGGTGATGTACACAACGCCCGTGCCATCGGCAGCAGCAGCGCGGACGCGCGAGAAGAGGAGCTCGACAGCGTCCTGCGCGAGGGCCGCGGTGGGTTCGTCGAGAATGAGGACGCGTGGCTTGAGGACAAGGGCCTTGGTCAGTTCGATGAGGCTGCGCTGCGCCAGGCTCAGGCTTCCGACCCGATCCTCCAGGTGCGCGGAGCATCCGACGTCGTCGAGCATCGCCTGCATGGCGGCCCGGGCGCCACCCGGCACGTTGAGGAGTGCACGCGGGACAGCAAGGCGGAGGTTCTCAGCGACCGTCAGGTCGTTCAGCACCGCCGGGTGCTGATGGACCATGCCGATGCCGGCGTTCTTGGCGGCGGTCGGGGTGATGTCTGCCAGGACCGAGCCTGCAACAGTGATCGTTCCCGTGTCAGGGGCGAAGGCCCCCGATGCGATGTTCATGAGCGTGGACTTGCCGGCCCCGTTCTCGCCCAGGAGCGCATGCACCTCGCCGGGGCGGACATCCAGGGAGACGTCGCGCAGGGCGTGCACACCACCGAAGGACTTGCTGATACCCGACAGCACGAGGCAAGAGTCCACCGCCACTGTTGAGGACATCATCTCCACCTTCTCCGAACTCGACTGGACGTGGGCCGGTAGTTGGCCCGCATTCATCCGCGGTTGGGGGGTGGCACGTGGCCACCCCCCAACCGGGAAGGTTCGTTCTACTGCAGAGCAGCCTGATCGTCACCGCTCACGAGCTCAGCTGAGAGGAAGGTGAAGTCGGGCAGATCAGTGCGGCACTGGACCGGACGGTCCGGATCCAGGCTGTCCTCGAAGAGGGCGTGCTGGTGAGCAGTCGAGGACGGAACCTCGCCGCCCGTGGCCACGGCCACCGCGTAATCGATAGCGGTGCGAGCGTGGTCGTTGCCGGTTGCGACGGTCATCATGTCGAAGCCGTTGCCCGCATCCTGCTGTGCCTGCCAGAAGCAGCCGAGGATGTTGCCATCCGAGGTGGCCAGAGCCGGGATCGGACGGCCGGCCTTGGTGAACTCGGGTAGCGCGCCAACGAGGGACGGACCGAAGTCAGACGCGATGACGTCGATCTCGGGGTACTTCGCCACAGCGGCGGTGATGACCTTCTGGGTCTCAGCCGGATCCCAGTTGGTGACCTCGAAGGGATCCTCGCCGACGAACGTGTACTTGTCGCCCTCAGCACCGAGGCAGGAGCGCAGTTCGGTCGACATGTCGGTGCCCTGGCTGTTGCCCTTGGGACCGGAGGTCACCAGGATCGTGGCGCCGTCCGGACGGGCCTTCTTGATCCACTCGCAGTAGTTCTTGCCGTCGTTCTTGGCATCGAGCGCGATGTAGGCGGTGTAGTCAACGCCGTCCTGGCCGCCGGGGTACACGCGGTAGGGAACGGTGACGACACCTGCGTCGTAGGCCTCCTTCAGCGTGGGCAGAATCGCCTCGCTTGCATCCGGGAACACGACAACGGCGTTGACACCCTGCGACACGAGGCCCTGGATGTCAGAGATCGACTTCTGCAGGTCACCCTGGCCGTCGGTGTAGATGAGCTCCTTGACGCTCGGGCACATCGCAGCCTCGCGGCGACCGGTCTCGGTGGTGACCAGACGCCAGGCGTTGCCGCCGAAGCCATCCGCGAAGCCGAGGGTGATCTCGTTGGGGCCACACCAGGCCGGTACGTCGGACGCCATTGCGTCCTCAGCGGGAGCTTCTTCAGCCGGAGCCTCCTCAGCGGGAGCCTCCTCAGCGGGAGCCTCTTCAGCCGCAGCCGGGGCCTCCTCCGCGGGGGCGGAGTCTGACGAGCCACCGCACGCGGCCAGCACGACAGCTGCCACGGCGGCACCTGCCGTCAAGATGATGCGATTCCGCTTCATCCTTTACTTCCCTTCATAGTTGGAGCGGCCGTTCTGCCGCGTGTGTTTCCGGGGCGGGGGCGCCGGAAATCAGTGGTCGGGGACTGTTTTCCCCGAGGGTGGGCGGGAGGACAGACGCGCCCTGATGCCCTTCCAATTGATGGTGTACAGGCCGACACCGATGATCAGCGCCAGAGCCTCCACCAGAGTTCGCACGGCGAAGGAAACGCCCAGGCCGAGGGCGAAGTTCGACAGTTGGGAGAGGAACAGCGCGCCCAGGACGGTGGCCACGGGGAAGCCCCGGCCGCCCAGGAGGGAGGTTCCTCCGAGGACCACAGCCGCAACTGATGGCAGCAGGTAGCTGTCGCCCTGATAAGCGGTGGGCTGCTTCAAGATGCCGGCGAGAAGGCACCCGCCCAGCCAGTACAGGACCATGGCCCAGACGTAGGCGCTCATCTGCTGGTTCTTGACGCGCAGGCCAGCCGCCCACGCCGCCGTCGGGTTCGCACCCACCGCCTCGAACTTGCGCCCTGCCACCGTTCGCTTGACGGCCACAGTGACGATCACGGTCGCGAGGATGGCCCAGTACACGGCGTTCGGAATGCCGAAGGTCAGGCCCGCGGCCAGGTCCTCCAGCAGACCTGAGTTCATTGCGGGGATGCCCTGGGAGTAGGCGAGCACCATCGCATACAGCAGGGCGTTCATGCCCAGCGTCGCGATGATGGGGTTCAGGCCGATGCGACCGACGACGAAGCCGTTGATCAGCCCCGCCACGATGAGCACGGCAAGTGCTGCCAGCAGTGATGGGAAGACCTTGGAATCGTCACCGCCGGGGCCGTGGGTCGCGATGATCGCGGTCAGGGAGATGGCCCCCATGATGGAGATGTCGATACCGCCCTGCTGGATGACCAGCGTCTGGCCGAGGGCGACGATCGCGAGCACCGCCGCGAACGGAAGCATGCCGAGCAGGGGACCCTTGGTCACGCTGGACGGAGCTAAGATCGCGCTGACGACGAAGAGCGCCACGACGGCGATCACGACGGTGATCAGGCCCCGCGGCATGCGCGCCCAGAACCCTGCTCGCGTCGCGACAGCGCTGGCCGGCAGATCAGTCGCGGTGTCGACGGCCACAGCACCTCCCACGGTCGGGGCCTCCAGGTGTTCACCCGAGGTTCAGCGGGACTGTACGCCTACCCATGACTGTTCACAAGGACAGAACGTCACAGGAACATAACAATCCGTTGCGTTCTTTGCTACTACACAAAAAACGAGAATGGGGTCCACGGTCTGGTGGTTCTTGGTCAGTGATGGGTCAAGGCGCGGAGACTGCGCGTCAGGGGTGGTGAACGTGCACCGAGCAACTGGCCGTCCCAGCCGCCTGCCCCACAGGGCTAGGAGGATGGGGCAGCCAGAAAACGGGCCAGGGCTGCCATGTCCCGGTCGCCCCAACCCGCCGAGCAGGCCCCTTCGACCTCCGAACGAACGGCGTCGGCGACCACCGTCGCCACGCCCTCAGCTCGAGCGAGACCGGTGATGAGACCGAGGTCCTTCGCAGTGAGGTCCAGGCTCATCGCGACCGGGGTATCCGGGTCGAGGAAGGCCGCTCGTTTGTAGCTGACAAACGGGGCCGCCACGACACTGTCCTGGAAGATGTCGTAGGCCGCCTCGGGCGCAACTCCCCCACTGGCCGCGAGCACCAGCGCCTCCGACAACGCGGAGTTCAGGGTGTGCACCACCAGGTTCACGGAAAGCTTCATGGCCTGCCCCGCGCCAGCCGGTCCGAGGTGCGCCACCCGCTTCGCGAAGGCACGCAGTACCACCTCGGCGTCTCGGATCCCCGACTCGTCTCCGCTCGCCATCACCAGGAGCTGGCCGGCGATGATCGTGGGGACGCTGCCCGAAACCGGGGCATCGACGAACCTGACCCCAGCCGACGCCAGCACCTCGGCCACCTCACGCACAGCCTCGACGCCACTCGTCGCCATGTCGCAGACGACCGCCTCGGCCCGCAGCGCGGAGATGACTGCGTCATTCGTGAGGACGGAGACAGTGGCCTCGCCGGTGGCCAGAATGCTGATGACGAGATCGGCCCCTTGCACGGCCTCTGCTGGCGAGGCGCCTACCGTCGCGCCGATGTCCCTCGCGACGGCCTCCGCGGTGGCCTGCGTCCGGTTCCAGACCACCACGTCGTGGCCGGCCTCGACAAGCTTCCGGGCCATGGCAGCGCCCATTCGCCCCATGCCGAGGACCGCGACGCTAGCCACGGCGCGGATCCACCAGGACCTTGCCCCGGGCCGTGCCGCCGACCAGCGGGTCGAGGCCTTCGGAGACGACGTCGTCGAGCGCCACGACATGAGCGGGCAGGATGCTCGAGAGCGACACCTGCCCCAGGAGGTCGAGCGCCGCCGGGATGTCATGGCCGCACACGTGAGCAACGGTCGTCTGGACGTTCACCTCACGCAGGACGATGTCTGCGAGGTTCAGCGGCTGGGGCGTCTTGTTCAGACCCACGAGCACGACATTGCCGCCGCGCGCCGCGAGGGCGAAGGCGCGCTCCGCCGACCCCATGACACCGGATGTCTCGAAGACGACCTGCGCCCCATCCGGGATGAGTGCGCGCAGATCGGCAGGTGTCGCGTCCGGCGCGATGAGGATGGTGTCGGTTGCGCCGACCTGGCGCGCAACGGCCAGCCGGGCCTCGTCAATGTCCATGGCTATGACAGGACCATCGTGATCCTTGAGTGCTGCGCAGATGAACGATCCGATAGCGCCCACGCCGAGGAGCACCACAATGTCGCCGGGGCTAAGGTCCGCGCGGTCAACACTGTGGATGCCGACGGCGAGCGGCTGGGCCATCCCGGCATCGATGTCGGCGAGTCCCTCCGGGATGGGCACGCAGATGCGAGACGGCGCTGCGACGAACTCCGCAAGACCGCCATGGGTGCTCAGGCCGAGGGTGTAGTAGCCCGCGCACAGATTGGTTCTTCCGGCCCTGCACCACGCGCACTCACCGCACGAGACGCCTGCACCGCAGGCGATGCGCTCGCCGATGCGGTGGCGAGCGTTGGCTCCGGCATCAACCACGGTGCCGATGAACTCGTGCCCGAGGATCGTCGGCCCCTGATGCCCGCTCCCCGGGTGCGGGGCGTTGAGCGGAACCATCATGGGTCCCTTGCTGTACTCCGTCGCATCAGTTCCGCAGAGACCGTTGTACGTCACCTCAACGACGACATCGTCATCCCCGAACGACGGGTCCGGCCGCTCCTCGATCCGCAGGTCGTGGGGTGCGTAGAGGACTCCTGCCCGCACGTCAGCTGGCCTCGGAGGTGTAGTGCACCTTGACCTGGGACTTGTCGTCGAGGACGGTCTGGATCGCCTGGTCGGCCTCGGCCAGCGGGAAGGTCTTGGTCACCAGCGGGGTGAGGTCGATGCCCGTGCGAGACAGGAACTCGATGGTCTGGGGCCACACTCCCGGCGATCCGATGATGCCGCGGGCCTGGAGCTCCTTCGACTGGAACAGCCCGAGCTTGGCCGGGGCACTCCCGCCGACGTCGATGCCGATGTAGACGATGCGGGCCCGGAAGGCCGCCGTCTCGAGAGCGGAGGCCATGGCCGCGGGCTTGCCGCTGGCCTCGAACACCACGCTGGCACCCGTTCCACCGGTCAGTTCCCTGACCTCCTCAAGGAAGCCTTCCGAGGTGGGATCCACGGCAGCGTCGGCGCCGAGCTGCTTGGCGATCGTGACGCGATCGGCGGAGGGTTCCGCCACGATGACACGCGCACCCTTGGCCGCAGAAGCCGCCACCGTGCCCAGACCGATGGGCCCGGCGCCATAGACGAGGACGGTGTCGCTGCCATCGAGGTTGTCGGCTCGGACCGTCGCGTAGTAGCCACAGCTGAAAGGCTCGACCAGCGCACCCTGCGTCCAGCTCACATTGTCGGGCAGCTTGTGCAGCCACGACTCCTTGGCCGTGAAGAACTCCGCGCCCGCACCGCTGATGCTGAAGCCGAAGTGGTCCATGCCGATGACGCACTCGCCCACGACGCGGTCACCCGGCTTGAGCGAGGCGACCTTGCTGCCCACCTCCATGACCTCCGCCGACCACTCGTGCCCCGGGATGATCGGGTACCCGAAGGGGATGATGTAGCGCCCCTCGAGCAACTCGATGTCCGAGTGACAGATGCCGACGGCGCGACTGGCGAGGAGTACCTCGTCCGGACCGATGGGGGGCACGTCCAACTCATTGACGGCGAAGGCGTTGGGCGCGGTGAACTGCAGGGCTTTCATCGGGTCTCCCCTTGTGTGGTGTTCAGCAGGGCTGGCCACACACTAGGCCCACGAGACACACATGTCCACCAGTGGTGAACAGCATCCTGCGGTGTGCAGTGAGAGGCTACTCCGAGGTCCCGTGAGCACAGTGGTGGACGACCCAGATGCCTCGGGCCGGCACCGAGCCAGGGTTGGTCAGCAGGTGCGGCACCGACGGGTCGAGGGACATCGACTGCCCGGGCTCTAGCACGTGGGTCTCGAAACCATGGGTGATCTGGAGCGTGCCGCTCAGGAGATAGCCGTACTCCATACCCTGATGCCGCAGCATCCGGCCGTCGTTCGTCGAGGACGCGCCCGGTGGGTACGTGATCTCCATGAAGTCGAGGTCACGATCGCTGTTGGACGCCAGCTGCTCCCAGATGACTCCGGAATCCATCGCGAGGCGCGGACGGTCGGTGATGGACAGCACCTTCAGGCGCTCGGATGTGCGCGCGGTAGGCCAGACGTCTGCCGGCGAGGTGAAGTCGGACCGATTCACGGTGCCGTCAAGGTCAGGACTGGTCACCGCGCGGACCGGGGCGGCTGCATGCAGCGGATCCACGAGGATGGCTGGCTCAGGACCCTCAGGGAAGATCGGGCCGTTTCCCCGGTCGAAGAGCTCGTCGATGGACACCTCGAGCAACTGGGCTATCGAGTACAGCGTTGCCACGGATGGCTGCGACTTGCCGTTCTCCATCTGGGAGATGAAGGAGGGGGACACCCCCAACTGTCGTGCGACCTCGCGCAGGGACATCCCGGACCTCATCCGCACGTCGCGTAGACGTGGCCCCAGGTTGTCCATTGCCTCGCCCGATGCCTCCGTACCCGAGTCCACGGCGGAATCCGTCACTGCTGCCCCTTGCTACTCGAAACCGTGCCTTTGGCACCGTTTGCGACTGAATGGATATGCAAGGTACCGCCCCTTTGGCTCAACCGCTCCCCGTGCTCACTCACACCAGCACCATCCCGCCGTCGATCATCAGGACCTGACCAGTGAGGTAGTCAGAGTCCGACGAGGCGAGATACAGGGCGGTCCCCACCAGTTCCTCAGGTGCGGCAGCGTGACCACGCAGGATGCCGGCCGAGAACTCCTCCAGGGCCTGCCCCGGTCGCTGTGCATCACCGATGGCCATGAGGTCCTCGTCCAACTGCTCCCACAGTGGTGTTACCACAACCCCAGGCGCAAAGGCATTGACGGTGATGTTGTGTTCGGCGAGTGCCCGGGCCGCGGCCTGCGTCAGAGCGTTCACCGCGAACTTGCTCGCACAGTAGGGAGCGAAGCTCGGGTATCCCTGGCGTCCTGCGATGGACGACGTGTTGATGATCTTGCCACCGCCTTGAGGGACCATGCGGCGCGCTCCTTCCTGGGTGCCGATGAGTGTCCCCAGGGCGTTGACGTCCATCACGGCATGCCAGTTCTCCTCAGTCACGTCAAGGAAGTGCATCGGGGAGTTGAAGCCAGCGTTGTTGAACAGCACATCCAGGCCCCCGAACCGCGAGAGCATCCTGTCCATCGCCGCAGCGACCTGTCCACGTTGGCTGACGTCTGCCTGGAGGGCCAGCGCCTCTCCCCCGGCAGCAACGATCGACGCGGCGACGTCCTCGGCGGCATCGAGACGAAGGTCGAGCACTCCGACGCGCGCGCCCTCGGCGGCCAGCCCCTGCGCGAACACCCGCCCTAGGCCACTTCCCGCCCCCGTGATGAGGATGGACTTGCCCTCGACGCGTCCTGCCATGACTCACCTCCCAGTTAATCCTCAGTGATCAATTCGGGGTGTTCATCCTCCGACAAGCCCGAATGTTAATTCCCACTTGACGGATAGTCCAGACCCGGGGAGGATTCGGCCACGCAGAGAACCTGGAGGAGACCCGTGACCCGTCGCACCGCGCTCATCGTCGGCGTGACCGGCATCGCCGGCTACAACACCGCGACCGCCCTCCTGGAGGACGGCTGGGACGTCATCGGCATGTCCAGATCTGTCGCGACCCCGATCCCCGGTGTGACGCACGTCAAGGCCGACATCCTTGACCAGGCGTCGATCGAAGCCGCAGTCACCGGCCTGGACATCTCGCACCTGTTCTTCACCACCTGGCAGCGGCAGGCGACCGAGGCCGAGAACTGCGCCGTCAACGGGACGATGCTCCAGAACACCCTCGACGTCCTCGGACGCACGACGAAACTGGATCACGCCGTCCTGGTGACCGGCCTCAAGCACTACCTCGGCCCCTTCGAGGCCTACGCCTCGACACCCATGGAGACGCCTTTCCGCGAGTCGATGGAGCGCGTGCCCTACCAGAACTTCTATTACACGCAGGAGGACATCCTCTTCGCCGAGGCCGAGAAGCAGGGGTTCACCTGGTCCGTGCACCGGCCGCACACCATGATCGGCTGGGCCCTCGGCAATGCCATGAACATGGGTGTCACCCTCGCGATCTACGGCAGCATCTGCGCCGCCACCGGTGAGAAGTTCGTCTTCCCCGGATCACCCCAGCAACTCAACGGTGTCACCGACATCACCGACGCCCGGCTGCTTGGACGCCACGTTCGTTGGTCCGCGACCGAGCCCCAGGCTGCTAATCAGGCCTTCAACACCGTCAATGGTGACGTCTTCCGCTGGAGGCAGATGTGGCCTCTCCTCGGAGAGGCCCTGGGCGCTGAAGTCGGGGAGTACCCGGGCCATCCGACTCCCCTGGATGAGCGCCTCGACCACGCTGATGACGTGTGGGCGCGGCTCGTGGCCGAGCACGGTCTGCAGGACTACAGGGCCACCGACCTGGCCTCCTGGTGGCACACCGATGCCGACCTCGGCCGCGAGGTGGAGACCTTCGCCGACATGTCGAAGAGCCGGCTCATGGGCTTTCTCGACTACCAGCCCAGCGTCTACTCGTTCCTCGACCTCTTCGAGCGCCTGAGCGAGGAGCGGATCATTCCCCGCCTGTCCTAGGCGAACCTTCCTGGGTGGGAGTATCGAGGCCGCTGAGCGCGCTCACGCGCGCTCAGCGGCCTCGACCACGTTGGCGATGAGCATCGCCCGCGTCATGGGGCCGACGCCACCCGGCATGGGAGCGACGTAGCCCGCGACCTCGCGGACGTCGAGGGCGACGTCACCGACGAGACCCTCGTCGGTGCGCGTGATGCCCACATCCAGGACTGCCGCGCCCGGCTTCACGACATCACCGGTGATGAGGCGCGGCACGCCTGCCGCTGCCACGACGATGTCGGCATTGCGGACATGCGTAGCGAGGTCCTTCGTCCCGGTGTGACACAGGGTGACGGTCGCGTTCTCCGATCGACGAGTCAGCAGCAGGCCGAGCGGGCGACCGACGGTCACCCCGCGACCGACCACGACGACCTCGGCGCCGTTCAGCTCGACGTCGTAGCGGCGCAGGAGTTCGACGATGCCGCGAGGCGTGCACGGGAGCGGTGCCGGCTCACCCAGCACGAGGCGCCCGAGGTTCATGGGATGGAGTCCGTCCGCGTCCTTGGACGGGTCCATCAGCTCCAGGATCCGGTTCGCGTCGAGGTGTCTGGGCAGCGGCAGCTGGACGATGTAGCCGGTCACCGCCCGGTCCTCGTTCAGTCGACGGATCTCCGCCTCTAGCTGTTGCTGCGTCGTGTCCGCGGGCAGGTCCACGCGGATGGACTCGATGCCGACCTCGGCGCAGTCCTTGTGCTTGCCACCGACGTAGGCATGACTTCCCGGATCGTCTCCGACGAGAACCGTGCCGAGACCCGGCGTTACTCCCTTGGCTTTCAGGGCCTCGACCCGGGACGCGAGGTCAGCCTTCACTGCCGCTGCGGTGGTCTTGCCGTCCAGGGTCATGGCTGTCATGCATGCGATTGTTCCACCCCCGCC
>JAURME010000039.1 GCA_030830865.1 Candidatus Nanopelagicales bacterium
CCTGACCGGATCGCTCATCACCGCTGACCTCTTCCTATGGGAATCCGCGGTACGAGAGCCCCCGTCGTCGACATCCACGACTCCCATTCCGGGCCGTGGACCTCCTTGAGCAGCGCGTCCTCCCAGCGTGACTTGAGCCAGAAGAACAGCCCCAGGAGAACGACGATGAGCCAGGTCCATGAGCTACCGAAGGCCACGGCGAAACCGATGGCGGCGACGAGGACAGCCGAGTAGATCGGGTGCCGCACCACGCGGTACGGGCCATCCGTGCTGAGCGTGGCACCGGGCAGCGGCACCGGTGTCGGGGTCAGAGCCGACCCGAGCCGGAAACCGGCTGCACCGCCGAAGGCGGCGCCGGCGGCCATGAGGGCCGCCCCGAGGATGATGCGCGCGACACCCGTCTGCCCGTGCGGGACCAGCACGAGAGCAACGAGAAGAACGGCCTGGACTCCGACGAGGAGCCAGCCGAGGGTGTGACGCGACATGGGATTCAGTATCCGACAGGCCGCGGGCACAACGGCGCTCCCGCAGCGCGGGGCGTGGCGACCTCCGAATGCCGAAGGGCCCCCGGCCGAAGCCGGAGGCCCTTCGTTTCCCTGAGCGCGCGAGGCGAATCGACGCGTAGGGAGCTTCGCCGTGCGCAGGAACGAGATCTAGATGTCGTAGTACAGCTCGAACTCGTGCGGGTGCGGACGCAGGCGGATCGGATCGATCTCGTTGCTGCGCTTGTAGTCGATCCAGGTCTCGATCAGGTCGATCGGGAACACGTTGCCGGCCTGCAGGTACTCGTTGTCGGCCTCGAGTGCGGTGAGCACCGCGTCGAGCGAGCCCGGAACCTGCGGGATGGCCGCATGCTCGTCCGGCGGGAGCTCGTAGAGATCCTTGTCCACCGGGGCGAGGGGCTCGATCTTGTTCTTGATGCCGTCGAGGCCAGCCATGAGCTGGGCGGCGAAGGCGAGGTACGGGTTGCTCGAGGGATCCGGCACGCGGAACTCGATGCGCTTCGCCTTCGGCGAGTTGCCCGTGACCGGGATGCGAATGCATGCGGAGCGGTTGCGAGCCGAGTACACCAGGTTCACGGGGGCCTCGTAGCCCGGCACGAGGCGGTGGTACGAGTTCACCGTCGGGTTGGTGAACGCGAGCAGCGACGGGGCGTGCTTGAGCAGGCCGCCGATGTACCAGCGAGCCATGTCCGAGAGGCCGCCGTAGCCCTTCTCGTCGTAGAACAGTGGCGCGCCGTCCTTCCACAGTGATTGGTGGCAGTGCATGCCCGAGCCGTTGTCGCCGAACAGGGGCTTGGGCATGAAGGTGGCCGTCTTGCCGTGCTGCCAGGCGACGTTCTTGATGATGTACTTGAAGAGCATCACCTCGTCGGCGGCGTGCTGGAGGGTGTTGAACTTGTAGTTGATCTCACCCTGGCCCGCGGTGCCGACCTCGTGGTGCGAGCGCTCGACCTGCAGGCCGACCTGCAGCAGCTTGGCCACCATGTCGTCGCGGATGTCGGCGAAGTGGTCGACCGGCGGGACGGGGAAGTAGCCGCCCTTGTATCGGGTCTTGTAGCCCCGGTTACCGCCCTCCTCGACGCGGCCGGTGTTCCATGCCCCCTCGACGGAGTCGATGTGGTAGTAGGCCTCGTGCTGGTTCGTCTCGAAGCGGATGTCGTCGAAGACGTAGAACTCGGCCTCGGGGCCGAAGAAGACGGTGTCGGCGATGCCGGTGGACTTCAGGTAGGCCTCGGCCTTGGCAGCGACGTTGCGGGGATCGCGCGCGTACTCCTCGTTGGTGAACGGGTCTCGGATCGAGAAGTTCATGACCAGTGTCTTGGCCGGGCGGAAGGGATCGATGAATGCGGTCTTCGGGTCCGGGATGAGCTTCATGTCGGACTCGTGGATGGCCTGGAAGCCGCGGATCGAGGACCCGTCGAACATCAGTCCGTCGTCGAAGACCGCCTGGTCAAAGGACTCGACGGGCATGTTGAAGTGCTGCATGACGCCCGGAAGATCGATGAAGCGGACGTCGACGAACTTGACGTCCTCGTCCTTGATGTACCGCAGCACCTCGTCGGAACTGTTGAACATGACACCTCCTGCTCGCTGTGACGAGCGATTGTCGTGCGCCCTGGTGGGCGCTTCGCCTCGCGCGGGGGGAACCCGCCTGATGGAGGGCGGTTGCCCTCGTGGGGAGAAGGTACGTAGAGGGAGTGTCTGCCGCGTGTCCCGATTGTTTCGGGCGTGTTAACGACGTTCCGGGGATCGCCTCGTGGGTGGCTACGGTGGGTCCATGAGTGATGACCTGCCCATGCTCCCGGGTGAGGTGGGCGGTCTGGGTCGCCGTGTGGGCGCCCTCGCGATCGACTGGCTGGTGAGCACGGGTGTGGCGCTGCTTCTCGTCGGCACCCTGGGGTATGTCTCCGACCAGGTCTCATTGGCCACGCTGATCGTCTTCTACTTTGAGGTCACGGTCCTGACGTGGCTGCTGGGCGCCTCCTTCGGTCAAAGGATCCTACGACTGCGGGTGTGTGCGGTGAACGGACGCCCGCTGGGGTTGCCCAGGATCGCGCTGCGCACACTGCTGATCTGCCTGGTGCTGCCCCCGCTGGTCATGGACTCCGACGGCCGTGGACTGCACGATCGAGCCGTCGGCTCGGTCGTGATCCTCCGGGAGAACTGACTCCCGCGAGTGGCCCATCGATGCGCCGATGGGCCGTTGGGTGTCAGGCGCCGCGCTGGCGGCGTACCGAGCGGGCACTCGTGGGCATCGGACCCTTGGGGATCGGCATCGACGTCGCGGCATTGCCCAGGGCGTCGAGACGGCGACGCACCTCGGTGATCTCCCCGCCACGGAGGTTGCGCGGGAGCTTGTTGAGCGCCTTCTGCAGTTGCGTCAGACCGATCTGGTCGTCGCCGTCACCCACCTGAATCTCGTAGATCGGGATCTCCGGCAGCCAGCGAGCGGTGCGCTTGCGCTCATTCGCAAGCATGTGGACGACGCGGGTGGATGGCCCCTCGGACACGAGGACGACACCCGGCTTGCCGACGACCCGACTGACCATGTCCTGGTTCTTGTTCACGGCGACGGCCGGGGTGACCTGCCAGTTGCCGCCGCGCAGGGACTGGATCACGGCGGCAGCCGCTCCGGGCTGTCCCTCGATCTGGCTGTAGGCGGCCTTCATCGCGCGCCGGCTGAACCAGAA
>JAURME010000004.1 GCA_030830865.1 Candidatus Nanopelagicales bacterium
ATCCCGCTGGGGATCCTCACCAACGAGCTCATGGACTTCCAGGGCCGGGAGTGGGTCGAGGCGCAGGACTGGTACCCGTGGTTCGGTGTGCTGGTCGACTCGACCGAGCTCGGCGTGCGCAAGCCCGATCCCACGCCCTACCTCGTCGCCATCGAGCAGATGGGGATCCCGGCTGATGAGCTCGTCTTCATCGACGACAACCCCACCTATGTGCAGGGCGGTCTCGACGTCGGGATGCCCAGCATCCTGCTGGACGTGCTGGATCCGGCCGCGGCCTTCGACGAGGCCGCCCATCGACTTGGTGTGGCTTTCTGACGCCTCAGTCCTTCTGCTGGGGCCTTCGGCTGACGCCTCAGTCCACGTTGACGAGCTCCTCGACCTCGTCGCGCGTCGGCAGTGACGGAACAGCCCCGGCCCTGGTCGCCGCCAGCGCCCCGGCGGCACTTCCCCAACGCAGCGCCTCGGTCAGGCTCTTGCCCTCGGCCAACGCCGCGCAGAGCACGCCACAGAAGGCATCACCCGCGGCCACCGTGTCGATCGCGCGCACCGCGAAGGATCCCGCCGACCCGCTCTTCGTGAGGGTCGACCACACCGAGCCCTGCGCACCGCGGGTCACGATCACCGTGCCCACCCCACGCTCGGCCAGCAGGCGAGCGGCGCGGGTGGCATCGGCGGCGGTGCCGGTCTCGTGCCCGGTGATCATCGCGATCTCATGCTCGTTGGGAATCGCGATATCGACGAGGCGATAGAGAGCGTCCGGGTAGTCCTGCACTGGTGACGGGTTCAGCACCGTTCGTGCACCGCGCGCGCGACCGACCTCCATGGCCGCCATGACCGCATCGGCCGGCACCTCTCCCTGGGTGAGGATGATGCCGATGTCGGGGATCTCCCCGAGGGCGGCACGCACCTGGTCGGCATTGACGGTCGCGTTCGCGCCGGGGATGACGATGATCCGGTTCGCGCCTGCGCGATCGACCTCGATGACCGCGGTGCCGGCCAGACCGTCGACCCGGGCGATCTGGGCGTCATCGATGCCCTCGGCCTCCACGACGCGGAGCAGGAAGTCACCCGCACTGTCGGCACTGATCGACCCGATCATGCTCACCGGGGCACCCGCACGGGCCGCGGCCACCGCCTGATTCAGGCCCTTGCCACCCGCATGGCGCTCGAGGGTGTCCCCGAACACCGTCTCACCCGGCAGCGGCATGCGCTCCAGCCCGACGACGAGATCCTGGTTAAGGCTTCCGACCACCACGACGCGATTGCTCATGGTGTCCAGTATTGCGTGCTGCGCTAGTGAGCGGGCAGCCCGAGGATCGGCCAGATCTCCGCGACGTCCGTGACGAGGTGGTCGGCATCGGACAGGTTCGCGGCCGGTGTGCGATGAGCGAGTCCGATGGCCTGCATACCGGCGCGGTGGGCGGCCTCGACGCCGAAGGGACTGTCCTCGATCACGATGCACCGGGCGGGGTCGACACCTGAGCGCTCCGCGGCCGCGAGGAAGAGATCTGGGTACGGCTTGCCACGGGTGACGTCATCGGCGGTGATGATCACCGACTCTCTGAAGAAGTGATCCACTCCGGACGACGTGATGCCCAGGCTCACCCGCTGGGAGTTGCCGCTTGAGGCGATGGCGATGGGGTGCTGAGCATCGGTGAGCGCGGCGAGGAGTTCAGGCATGCCCGGGATCGGCTGCAGACGGGCCCGGAATCCCTCGAAGAGGTCGTCGTGGAACGAATCATACAGGCCATCTCGATCCACGGTGGCCCCAGCACCGCGGAGATCGTCGACGACGAAGTCGAAGCTCGTGCCGAGGTAGCGATTGAAGGCTTGGGGGGTCGTGGTGGGTCGTCCGTGTCGGGTCGCGATGTCCGCCAGCAGTTCCATCGCGATGATCTCGCTGTCGACGAGGACCCCATCGTGATCGAAGATCACGAGATCGAAGGTGGACGTCACGACGGGGGTCTCCTCAGTTGGCCGGGGTGTGGAGGTCGAGCTGGGGCATATGCACTGCGCCCACCAGAACGTCGATGCCGAGCTGTGCCCCACCCTTGAGTCCGACGAGCGGGCCGAGGCTGCTGGGCACGAGGCGCAGGTCGTGGGTCGCCAGGGGCAGGGAGTACTGGTAGACGCCCTCGCGGACGGTGGCGAGAACGGCATCACCGGCCTGGAGCATCTCGCCGGCGATGACGACCGTGTCCGGGTTGAGCAGGCTCACGGCCTGGGCGACCGCCTGCCCGACCACCCGGGTCGCGGCACGCACGTGGTTGGAGGCGGTGGGCTCGCCATCACGGACGAGGACAGCGACGTCCGTGATATTCGTGACGTCGAGTCCGCGCGACTGCAGCGTCTGGACGAGCGCCCATCCGCCGGCCACTGCCTCGACGCACCCGACGTGACCACATCGGCACTGCGCACCGTGGGCGCGCGTCGATTGGGTGTGCCCGATGTCGCCGGCGGCGCCGCGTGCGCCGCGCAGGAGCTCGCCGTTGATCACAAGGCCGCCGCCGACGCCAGTCCCGAGCTTGATGACGAGCAGGACCTTCGCGTCCGGGTAGTCCAGGCGATGCTCGGCGAGGGCGATGAGGTTGACGTCGTTCTCGATGATGACGGGCGCGTCGATCTTCGAGGTGACGAAGGCTCGGACGTCGAACCCACTCCAATTGCTCATGATCGGGGGGCTGACGACCTCCCCGGTGGCAAAGTCAACCGGTCCGGGAAGCCCCACGATGACAAGCAGGGAGGAACCATCCCGGTCATGGGTGGAGACCATGTCGTTCAGCGTCGCGACGGCCCAGGCGAGGATCGTCTCCGGGCCCGCCTCGACGTTCTCGGTGAGCAGCGCGTCATCGAGTAGCCGCCCGGTGAAATCGGCGAGACCGACCCGGGTGCGACTGCCGCCCACATCGATCACACCGATGGTGGCGCCGGAGGGGTTAAGTTCGAAGGTCTGCGGCGGTCGCCCCCCGGTCGAGGCAGTGGTCGTGCTCTCCTGGATGAGAGCGCGTGACTCGAGGTCCGTGAGGGCCTCGGTCAGGGTGGCGCGGGCGACGCCGAGGTGGGCGGCGAGATCGGTCCGGCTGACCGGTGCAGTCTGGCGGCGGAGGACCTCGAGGATGACGGTGGCGCGGTCGCTGAGCGGCTGCGGCACGGGTACTCCTCTCCACTTCTGGGGGCGGGAACGCGATCGTTGCGATTCCGTGACCTCGCGGGGGTGATCTTAGGCTGTCCGACCGACTATTGTTCAAGTTACCGTAACTTATGTCAAAAACTGACGTAAGTGGTCAACCAAGGAGGATCAATGGCTCGTCGACCACGCGCCGCCGGCCTGATGGCCGCGATTGCCGCGGGTGCCCTGCTGCTGGGTGCCTGCTCGTCCGGCTCGGAGGAGCCGGCCGCTGAGGACACTGCGGCGGAGGCCGCTGTAGAGGAGGCTCCGGCAGAGGAGGCTCCGGCCGAGGAGGCCGCAGCCAGCGAGCCCGTCCGGGTCGCTGCCGTCATCAAGGACGAGGCGAACCCGTTCTTCGGCACCATCGCTCAGGGCATGCAGGACGCCGCTGCGGAGTGGGGTGTCGACCTGACCGTCGAGTACGCACCCACCACCAATGACGAGGTCGGTCAGGCGGACAAGCTCAACGCCCTCGCTGGCCAGGGCTTCGACTGCTTCGTGGTCATCCCGATCAGCTCGAACAACCTGAACCAGGGCCTCGGCCAGATCTCGCAGGCTGGCACCCCGATCGTCAACATCGACTCACCGGTCGACGCTGAGGGCCTCGCAGCTGCCGGTGGCTCCATCACCGCCTTCGTCGGCACCGACAACTACGCCGGTGGCGTCAACGGTGGCGCGAAGATGAAGGAGCTCCTCGGTGACGGCGCGACCGTCGGCCTGATCGCCGGTCTCGCCGGTAACGTCACGAGCAACGCTCGCATCGACGGCTTCAAGGAAGGCGCTGCCGGCCTGAACTTCGTCGGCCCCGTCAACGCCGACTGGGAGACCGCCAAGGCCCTCGATGCGGCCAAGGCCATGATTGCCGCCAACCCCGACATCGCCGGCATCTTCGCCGCGAACGACACCATGGCCCAGGGCATCGCCCAGGCCGTGGCCGAGTCCGGCAAGGACATCAAGGTCATGGGCGTTGACGGCATCGAGGCCATCCTCACCGACATCGAGGCCGGCAAGGTGACCGGCTCCGTGTCCCAGTACCCGTGGGTCATGGGCAAGCTGGGCGTCGAGGCATGTGTCGTCGCCGCCCAGGGTGGCACCGTCACCGAGTTCGTCGAGTCCCCTGCGATCGTCGTCACCGCCGACAACGTCGCCGAGGCCATCGCGAACTTCCCGAAGCCCCCGGGCACGTTCGAAAGCCCCTTCGCGGCCGAGATCAAGAAGTAGTCTCAAGCACCACCATCACCCGTACAGGTGAGAGATCTCGGAGGAACTGCAGTGCAGACGCCGGATCTGAAGGACTCGGGGGTCGCCGACATGGCGGCCCCCGAGCCCCCTTCAGTCATGAAGAAGCTCGGCTTCACGCTCAAGAGCCCCTACTTCTGGGCCAACTGGACGGTGGTCTTCGCCCTCATCGTGGCGATCATCATCTTCTGGGCGCTTTCGCCTGACACCTTCCTCACCTCGTACAACATCTCCACCATCCTGACCGCCGCCGCGGTGCCCGCCATCCTGGTGGTGGGTCAGGCGTTCGTCGTCATGACGGCGGGCATCGACCTGTCGAACGCGGCGGTCGTCACGCTCTCGGCGGTGAGCTTCGGAGCGATGTTCGCCGCGGGCCAGCCTCTGATCCTGTGCATCGCGGTCGCCGTGGTGGTCGGATTCGCCGCCGGCAGCGTCAACGGTGTGATCATCGCCCAGTTCAAGATCAATGACTTCATCGTCACCCTGGGCATGCTGAGCCTTGCGCAGGGCGTCGCCCTCGTCATCTCCAACGCCACACCCGTCCAGGTCATCTCCGAGCCTCTGGCACAGTTCGCGCTCGGCAAGGTAGGCGTGATCCCCTACATCATGATCGTCGCGGTGATCCTGGTGATCATCGGTCAGATCGTCCTCACCCAGACACGATTCGGCACCCACGTCCTCGCGACCGGAGGCAACTCCGAGACCGCGCGTGCGATGGGTGTTCGCACCAAGGCGATGAAGATCTCGGTCTACGCCATCTCCGGCGTCACCGCTGGCATCGCCTCCGTCGTCCTGATCTCGCGGATCGGAGCCGCCGAGCCGGCGATGAACACGTCGCTGCTTCTCAACTCGGTCGCAGCCGTCGTCCTCGGCGGTGTCTCGCTCTTCGGCGGACGCGGAAACGTCGTGGGACCCTTCGTCGGCGCCATCCTGCTGACCATGATCCTCAACGGACTCATCGTCGCGGGTGTGCCGCAGTACTACCAGTTCATCGCGATCGGCATCATCGTGATGGTCTCGGCGATCCTCGTGAGGACGGCGAAATGACAACCTCCCCCGAGAACGGCACCATCGCCGTGCAGGCCATCGACATCGTCAAGAACTACGGATCGGTGGAAGCTCTGCGCGGCGTCTCCATCACCGCCCGCGCCGGTGAGGTCACGTCCATCATCGGCGACAACGGTGCCGGCAAGTCCACCCTCATCAAGATCATCGCCGGCGTCGAAAAGGCCGACTCCGGCTCGATCGAGCTCTACGGCAAGCCGGTGGAGTTCCACAGTCCCGAGGCTGCCCGGGCTGCCGGCATCGAGACCGTCTACCAGACCCTAGGGCTCATCGAGGATCTCTCCATCTGGCAGAACCTCTTCCTCGACCGAGAGCGCCTGGTCGGCTTCCCGCCGTTCCGCTTCCTGAACAAGCGCGTGATGCGGACTGAGGCTCGGCGCATGCTGGACGAGCTGGATGTGCACATCCCCAGCGTCAAGGCGCGCGTGCGCGGCCTGTCCGGCGGCCAGCGTCAGGCCGTGGCCATCTCACGCGCTGCCGGCTGGTCCAGTCAGGTCGTCATCATGGATGAGCCGACCGCCGCCCTCGGCGTGCGCGAGACCGCGAAGGTGGAGGAGCTCGTCCACCGCCTGAAGGCCCGCGGCCTGGCCGTCATCGTGATCAGCCACAACTTCGATCAGGTCCTGCGCCTGTCGGAGCAGATCTGGGTGATGCGACAGGGCAATGTCATCGCCGGACTTCGTGCCGCCGACACCAACGGTGACGAGCTCGTCGCCCTCATCACCGGCGCCTCGGCAACCCCCCGTTCCTAGACCCCTCACCGGCACACTCGCGAAGGACACACGATGACGAACCCACTTGGCGTGCATGCGCTCGTCTGGACCGGCGGTTGGACTCCGGAGGAGGCGGAGCTTGCGATCTCGTCGACGGCGAAGGCCGGCTACGACCTGATCGAGATCCCGGCACTTGATCCCTCACGCATCGACGTGGCCGACACCAAGGCGAGGCTGGACGCCCACGGGCTGCAGGCCGGACTCTCCCTCGGGCTGACGCTCGACACAGACATCAACTCCGAGGATCCGGCGAAGGTCGAGCGGGGTCGCGCAACCCTGATGGCCGCCTTGGACGTCACACGCGGCGTCGGTGCGGGGTACCTCGGTGGCGTCCTGTTCGGCGCCCTCGCCAAGTATCCCGGGCCGACGACGGAGCAGGCCCGTCGCAACAGCGCGGCCGTGATCAAGGAACTGGCCCAGGAGGCTGCCAAGGACAACATCACGGTCGGCCTGGAGTTCGTCAACCGGTACGAGAGCAATCTGCTGAACACGGTCCAGCAGACCCTTGACTTCCTCGACCTGATCGATGAGTCGAACGCCGTCGTGCACGCAGACGTGTATCACATGAACATCGAGGAGAATGGATTCCGAAAGCCGTTCCTCCTCTGCGGTGACCGACTCGGCTACGTGCACATCGGCGAGTCCAACCGCGGCTACCTCGGGCAGGGCACCATCGACTTCGACGAGGTCTTCGGAGCCCTGGCCGACATGGACTACACCGGCCCGATCACGTTCGAGTCGTTCTCTTCGGCCGTCGTGGACCCGCAGTTGTCGAACACCCTCGCCGTGTGGCGCAACTTGTGGTCCGATGGCATGGACCTTGCGACGCACGCCCGCTCCTTCATGGCCGACGGCTTGGAGCAGGCGCGGGCGACGCGCGGTTCGCGCGGCTAGTCTTCTGGGCGTGGCGCGACTCGGTATCGACCTCGGCACGGGTTCGGTCAAGGCCGCGGTCGTCGGGGATGACGGCTCGATCCTCGCGAAGGCCAGCCGCCCCTACGCCGTCTCCGCCCCGCACCCCGGCTGGGCGGAGAGTGACCCAGCTGAATGGCTCGAGGCCACCCTCGACGTGACCCGTCGTGTGCTCGACGAGGCGGCCGGCGCCGTCTC
>JAURME010000040.1 GCA_030830865.1 Candidatus Nanopelagicales bacterium
CAGCCCTGGGCATCGTCTCCGTCCATGAGATGGCGGGCCCATCCATCTCCAGCGAAGCAGATCTCGCCGGCCTGCTCGCCCTGGCCGACATCGAACCCGGGCCGCTGGTCATCGGTTACTGGGGCGAGCTTGCCAGCTCGGGCGGGATCGACGTGGCCCGGCGGCTCGGAGCTCGGGGTGCAGCGGGTGACCTGTTCATCGACGGGGCCATCGGCTCGCGGACGGCCTGCCTCCATGCTCCGTATGCGGACGACCCCGACTCCTGCGGTGCCTCCTACATGACGGTGGGGGAGCTGACGGAGCATCTCGTCGCCACTACCGAGGCCGGACTCCAGGGCGGGTTCCACGTCATCGGTGACGCGTCCTCCGGGATGGTCACCGAGGCCCTGCACGGCGCGGCAGATCGTGTCGGCCCGGACGCGCTGCGCCGGGCAGGGCATCGACTCGAGCACGCGGAGATGCTGTCCGACCAGGACATCGCCGCCATGGTGCAGTTCGGAGTCACCGCGTCCATGCAGCCGATGTTCGATGCGCTGTGGGGTGGCCCGGGCGGCATGTACGAGGAGCGACTCGGCGCTGATCGAATGTCCGGCATGAACCGCTTCGCGGACATTGCCGCAGCCGGTGGGGTCCTGGCTTTCGGCTCCGATGCGCCGGTCACGGATCTCGGACCCTGGGCAGCGGTGCGCGCAGCCGTCCACCACACCGATCCCCGTCAGCGCATCTCGGCGCGAGCGGCGTTCTCCGCCCACACCCGGGGCGGCTGGCGCGCGGGCGGCGATGATCACGGGGGAGTGCTGGCCCCGGGCGCCCCGGCCCATCTGGCGGTCTGGCGGGAGCAGGATTGGGAGGTGCGCGTTCCCGACGACCGGATCTCGACATGGTCGACCGACCCCCGGTCCGGGGTACCGGGCCTGCCTGTGCTGGATCCCGGCCGACCACTGCCCGCCTGTGTGGCGACCCTCGTCGCCGGGGTGCCGGTGCACGACGACGGCACCCTGGACTGGGCGACCAGCTGATGAGCACGTCACGTGCTGGAGGCGGGGATGCGCCGCTCACACGACTGTGGGTGGCGGCGCTCCTCGCAGTGGCTTCCGGAGTGCTGCTGTGGTCCGCCTTCCCACCGGTGGGCTTCGGTCCCGCGGCACCGGTGGGTGTCGCCCTCCTCACGGCCGCCCTCTGGGGATCACGAGTTCGGCGAGGTCTGGGCCTCGGGCTTGTCGCGGGAGTCGTGTTCTTCCTCCCACTCCTGACCTGGCTGCAGGTCGTGGGTCAGGACGCCTGGGTGCTCCTGTCCCTGTGGTGCGGTGCGTGGTCCGTCTTCATCGGGCTGGGAACGGCCTTGGCGACGCGTCTGCCGTGGGCGCCCCTGTGGGTGGCCTCGACATGGACACTCGTGGAGGCCCTGCGGGGACGCATCCCCTGGGGAGGCTTCCCGTGGGGATCGCTCTCCTTCTCGCAGGCGGGCACCGGTCTGGGGGACTGGGCTGCGGTCGGAGGCACCCCAGCGGTGACCTTCGCTGTTGCGCTCACCGGAGCGTGCCTCACGGCACTCGCACTCTCGCTCACGCGCGGCCGTTGGCGATCGGCGATCGGCAACGGTGTCACGATCGCCGCCGTGACGGCCCTTGCGGGGTGGCTCGGTCCTCTTGCCACGCCGGCACCGACAGGGGTGCAGGCTTCGATCGCCGTCATCCAAGGGGGCACACCGCAGAACGGTATGGGGGCCATGGATGTTCGACGGGCGGTGCTGGACAATCATGTCGCCCAGACGCTCGATCTGGCTCAGGCCATCGACCGTGGAGACGTCGCCCGTCCGGACTTCGTCCTGTGGCCCGAGAACGCCTCGGACATCGATCCCTTCGCCGACACGACGGTCGCCGCAGACATCACGGCCGCCGCGCGAGCAGTGGGGACCCCGATCCTCGTGGGTGCGGTCACGGCGTCTCCGGATGATCCTGACCACGTATGGAACGTCGGCATCGTGTGGACGCCGGACCGGGGGCCGACCGAGATCTACGTCAAGACCCACCCCGTGCCGTTCGGGGAGTACATCCCCTTCCGGGCCCAGTTGACCGAGCTCATCGGCCGCTTCGATCGGATCCCGCGGGACTTCGCGGCTGGAGACCGTCCCGGGAACCTCGAGATCGCCGGCATCGCCGTCGGGGATGTCATCTGCTTCGAGATCGCCTACAGCGACGTGGTCGCTGCTGTGGTGAACGGGGGCGCCGAGGTGATCACGGTCCAGACAAACAACGCCACCTATGGTGGCACCGCGCAGCCGGATCAGCAGGTCCAGATCGAGCGGATGCGGGCATCCGAGACGGGGCGAACCGTCCTGGTGGCCGCGACGTCCGGCATCTCGGCGGAGATCCTGCCGGATCGTCGGGTTGCTCAGACCCTCGTCGAGGGCGAGGTCGGGTGGTTCGTCTCCGATGTGGACCTGGTGGACCGACCGACGTGGGGCACCACCGTCGGGGCCCCTCTGGAGTGGGTGCTGTCCCTCCTCATCGTCGTCAGCCTCGTCGTCTGGGCCATCCGGCGCAGGCGCATGGCATCCGACCGGTCGACCCAGCACCCCACACCCATCGCCTAGGCTGGAGAGGTGTCAGCGCTGGACTTCTCCGACCTCGGTCGCATCGTCGTCATCATCCCGACGTTCAACGAGCGGGAGACGCTTCCGGTGATCGTCGAGCGGGTGCGAACCAGCGTGCCCGAGGCGCACATTCTCGTGGCGGATGACAACTCTCCGGACGGCACCGGGGACATCGCTGACGACCTCGCGGCCGATGACGAGAACGTGCAGGTGATGCATCGGCTGGGCAAGGAGGGCCTTGGAGCCGCGTATCTCGCCGGCTTCGCCTGGGCTCTGCAGAACGGCTACGACGTCGTCGTTGAGATGGATGCCGATGGTTCTCACCAGCCCGAGCAACTGCCGCGCCTGCTCGATGCCCTGCGGTCCGCCGATCTCGTCCTCGGGTCCCGCTGGGTCCCCGGCGGCCGCACGGAGAACTGGCCGGTGTCACGCCAGCTGATCTCTCGCGGCGGCACCGCCTACACGCGACTGGCTCTGGGTGTTCCGATCCATGACGCCACAGGCGGCTACCGGGCATTCCGGGCGTCCACCCTGCGGCAGCTGGACCTCCACGAGGTCGCCTCCCAGGGGTACTGCTTCCAGATCGACCTCGCATGGCGGGCTGTGCAACGCGGTCTGACGGTGCGGGAGGTGCCCATCACCTTCGTCGAGCGCACCGCCGGTGCCAGCAAGATGAGCCGCAAGATCGTGGCGGAGGCACTGTGGCGCGTCACGCTGTGGGGGCTCGACGACAAGGTCACACGTCTTCGTCGACGGGCGCACGAACGGCGCCGCAGCGGGCAGGCATGAGCATGCGGACCCGCGCCCTGCTGCTGGGCTACCCCCTGATCGAACTCATCACCGCCTACGCCGTCGCGCTGTGGATCGGATGGGGCTGGACGATCCTTCTCCTGATCGTCGGCTTCCCCGTGGGCTTCGCCATCATGCGCAACGCCGGACAGGCGGCCATGGCCGACCTGCAGAAAGCCGCGGTCACGGGGGAGGAGCAGCCCGATCAAGGACGCCATGCCGTCACGCTCCTCGGCGGCCTCCTCGTGGCCATCCCAGGCTTCTGGACCGACCTCATCGGTCTGCTGCTGATCATCCCGCCGGTGCAGCGGCTGGTGCGGTCACGGGCCCAGCGATGGCTCGATGCGCGCATGACGACCCTCCGGATGCCCGGGGTCTACAACCCCCGGGGCTTCGGAGGCGACGTCGTGCAGGGCACCGTCATCCATGTGGAGGATCTGCGCGACAGCAACCCGCCGCCGCCCCGCGAGCTCCCGTAGTAGACAACCGCCCAGAGAATGACGAGGCCCGGCTCCCACGGGGGGACCGGGCCTCGTGTCAGATCGGCGAAGGTCAGGCGGACTTCTTCAAGCCCAGGCCCTGCTGCTGGTGCAGGAGGGCGAGACGCTCGGCGAGGAGCTCCTCCAGATCGGCGATGGTGCGCCTCTCGAGGAGCATGTCCCAGTGGGTGCGTGTGGGCTTGGTGGGCTTCGCCTCGGGGGCCTCGGTGTCCGGCCGCTCAGCGGTCTGGCCGCAGCGGCAGGACCACTCGTAGGGGATCTCCTCGGCCTCGATGAAGAAGGGGACGACCGTCCGGTGGCCCTGGGGACACACGTAGGTGATCGCCAACCGCTCCGGGGGCACCACATGGGCATCGGTCTCGTAGCTGAGAGCCCCCAGGCGGGTACCGCGCATAGACTCGCTCATGACGTGTCCTTCCACTCGCTGGCTGTGACGCTTTGGACGAGGGAGGTATTCCCCGCGTTCCCGCCACCATGCGTCGCGAATGTAAGGATCAGGTAAGGGCTGCCTCAGTTGTCTAGACGTGTGCGCTTGTGCCACACGCTCCGTGCCGACCGCCTGTCAGTCGGTGCCGAACTCCATGGCAGCGCGGTCGAGGGCCTCGACCTCCTCCTCGACGACGGGGGACTCCATCGCAGCTATGGCAGCGGCACCGCCGGGTCGCAGATCACCCACCAGACGCGCCTGATCCCCGCCGAGCTGGCCCTGCTGGGCGTACATCTCCAGCTTGGATCGGGAGTCAGCGATGTCGAGGTTGCGCATCGTCAGCTGCCCGATGCGGTCGAGGGGCCCGAAGGCCGCATCCTCGGTGCGTTCCATCGACAGCTTGTCGGGGTGGTAGCTGAGCGCCGGACCTCGGGTGTCGAGGATCGTGTAGTCGTCCCCGCGACGCAGCCGCAGGGTCACCTCGCCGGTGACAGCTGAGGCGACCCAGCGCTGGAGGGACTCCCGGAGCATGAGCGCCTGCGGATCCAGCCAGCGGCCCTCGTACAGCAGGCGGCCGAGACGGCGTCCCTCCGCGTGATAGTTGGCGATCGTGTCCTCATTGTGGATGGCACTGAGAAGCCGCTCGTAGGCGATGAACAGCAGGGCCATGCCGGGTGCCTCGTAGATTCCCCGGCTCTTCGCCTCGATGATGCGGTTCTCGATCTGATCGGCCATGCCCAGGCCGTGACGACCGCCGATCGCGTTTGCCTCGTTGACGAGATCGACGGCCGAGGCGAAGGCCTTCCCGTTGATCTCGACCGGCCGCCCCTGGACGAAGCGGATGGTGACGTCCTCTGCCGGTATGGCGACGGACTCATCCCAGAAGCGGACACCCATGATCGGCTCGACGATCTCCATCGATGTGTCCAGATGTTCCAGGGTCTTGGCCTCGTGGGTGGCGCCCCAGATGTTGGCGTCGGTCGAGTAGGCCTTCTCGGTGCTGTCGCGGTATGGCAGGTCGTGGGCGGCGAGCCACTCCGACATCTCCTTGCGACCGCCCAACTCA
This sequence comes from Candidatus Nanopelagicales bacterium, assembly GCA_030830865.1. Lineage (GTDB taxonomy): Bacteria > Actinomycetota > Actinomycetes > S36-B12 > S36-B12 > UBA10649. Next base: position 5,379 of record JAURME010000040.1, read on the forward strand.
TTGACGAAGTCGGCGTCCAGCCACGGCTTGTAGATCCGCAGCTCGGGATTCGCCATCAGGCCATACCGGTAGAAGCGCTCGATGTCGTTGCCCTTGAAGGTCGATCCGTCACCCCAGATGGAGACGTTGTCGTCGTGCATCGCACGGACGAGCAGCGTGCCGGTCACGGCGCGACCCAGCGGAGTGGTGTTGAAGTACTGCCGGCCGCCCGAGCGGATGTGGAAGGCACCGCAGGCGAGGGCCGCCAAGCCTTCCTCGACCAGCGAGGCCTTGCAGTCGACGAGACGGGAGAGCTCAGCTCCGTACTGCAGGGCGCGGCCGGGGACCGAGTCGATGTCGGGCTCGTCGTACTGACCGATGTCGGCCGTGTAGGTGCAGGGGATGGCGCCCTTGTCGCGCATCCAGGCCACGGCCACAGAGGTGTCCAGGCCACCGGAGAAGGCGATGCCAACGCGTTCGCCGACGGGCAGAGACGTCAGTACTTTCGACACGGCCCAACCCTAGGGCCTGCAGGGGAACCGGTCGGCACCGGACCGATGTCGGACATCTCGGACATCCCACTCAGGCATGCCGTTCCGGTGATGTACCTGAACTTCATGCCGGGTTTCACTGTGTGTCGCCTCATGCATAAGACGCCGATAATGTGCATTATGACATTCAGCTGATGACCCCGGAACTGCCACCCGCCGTCGAGTGCAGCAGACATTAGCGTGAGCCCATGTCCGTGGGCGTGGAAGATGATCTGGGTACGCCGGTACTGCGCACCGTGCCGGCCACGCGTGTCGTCAGCCTGGTCCCTTCACTGACCGAGGCCATCGCGTCTGCGGATTCGAGCGCCCTGGTCGGCGCCACAGACTGGTGCACCCATCCCCCGGACCTCGCAGTAGCCCGCGTCCGCGGTACCAAGAACCCTGATGTCCGAGCCATCGTGGACCTCGGCCCTGACCTCGTCATCGCCAACAAGGAGGAGAACCGGGAAATCGACGTACGACGACTCCGCGACGCTGGTATCGCCGTATGGGTCACCGAGATCGGGAGCCTTGGGCGTGCCTTCACCTCCCTCGAACGGATGTTCGATGAGGCCTTGGGGTGGGAGCGCCCGGGTTGGCTGTCCACGGCGCAGGCAGCCTGGGCCGCACCCCTCGACGGTCCCCGCCTCCGGGTGTCCGTCCCGATCTGGCGAGACCCGTGGATGGTCGTGGGTCCGCAGACGTTCACCGCTGACCTTCTACGACGACTCGGGTGCGACCTGGTGCCCGTGGATTCGCTGGATCGCTATCCAACGGTGTCTCGCGACCTGCTCGATGCAGCAGGTGCCGACGTGATCCTGCTTCCGGACGAGCCGTACGTGTTCAGCGCTCAGGACGGGCCTGAGGCCTTCGTCCTGACACCGACCCAGCTCGTCAGCGGCCGACTGCTGACGTGGTACGGACCCTCACTCGTGCCGGCCCGTCAGGAGTTGGAGTCCGCCCTGCTTCCGTGGCGTCAGCCGCGGCTGTGACGCCCCTGCGATCGCCGTTGCGTCGTCCGACGCCACCTCCAAGATGAGCGAAGGTCCCGAACCCATGCGGGTCCGGGACCTTCGTCGACACTCTCGGTGTCAGGAGCTGAGGGCCTTGGCCTTGAGGTCCTCGAACTCCGACTGGTTGATCGTGCCGGCATCCAGGAGCGCCTTGGCCGACGCGATCTGGTCAGCCGGCGACGTGGATCCGACAGCGGATTGAATGTAGGCCTTCTGCGCCTGCTCCGCGGCCTGGACCTGCTTCTGACGGCGCTCAGCCATGCTGCCACCGCGCGCAATGAGGTACACCAACGTCGTGATCGGCGGGAAGATGATGAGGAAGACAACCCAGATGGCCTTGCCCCAGCCGTTCATCGTGTGATCGCTGAACAGGTCGAAGATGACCATGACCCAGACGAAGATGAACATGAAGAGGATGAACAGCCACAGAAGCTGCCAGAGGAACGTGCCGAAATCGGACGCCATGACGAACCTTTCCTAGGGGGACCTGTCGTCCCATCGACAACAACCTAGCGAGATGCAGGCCTCGCGGGAAGCACCGGTCACGCCTGTGAGGCCAGCTCCTCCGGCCGGGGACACGAGCACACGAGGTTGCGATCACCGAATGCGCCATCGATACGTCGCACCGGAGGCCAGTACCGATCCTGCGTCATGCCCTCGCGAGGGTAGGCCGCCAACCGTGCCGGATAGGGGTGATCCCACTCACCGATGAGGCAGTCGGCCGTGTGTGGTGCGTTCGAGAGGGGGTTGTCGTCAACTGGCCACGTCCCCTTCTCCACCTCGTCGATCTCAGCGCGGATGGCGATCATCGCCTCGCAGAAGCGGTCGAGTTCGGCGAGATCCTCGCTCTCGGTGGGCTCGACCATGAGGGTGCCGGCCACCGGAAAAGACATCGTCGGGGCGTGGAACCCGTAGTCGATGAGTCGTTTCGCGACGTCGTCCACGGACACGCCGGAACTGGCCGTGAGAGGTCGCAGATCGAGGATGCACTCGTGCGCCACCAGGCCCTGGGAGCCCGAGTAGAGGACCGGGTAGTAGGGGCGCAGCCGCGTGGCGATGTAGTTGGCGTTGAGGATCGCGACCTGCGTGGCCCGCAGCAGGCCCTCCGGTCCCATCATCCGCAGGTAGGCCCAGGGGATCGGGAGGATCCCCGCACTCCCCCAGGGTGCGCCGGACACCGGCCCTACTCCCCCGTCCTCGTGGCCGCGGCCCAGCGGTCCGGCCTCAGGGCGCAGGGGGTGCGACGGCAGGAATGGTGCGAGGTGCTCGCGAACGGCCACCGGGCCGACCCCGGGCCCACCCCCACCGTGCGGGATGCAGAACGTCTTGTGCAGGTTCAAGTGGGAGACGTCGGCACCGAACTTGCCCGGCTTGGCGAGCCCGACGAGTGCATTGAGGTTGGCACCGTCGATGTACACCTGACCGCCCGCATCGTGGACCGCACCACAGATCTCCCCGATGGCGGTCTCGAACACACCGTGGGTCGACGGGTAGGTGATCATGAGCGCCGCAAGCTGATCGGCATGCTCGGCGACCCTCGCCCGCAGGTCGTTGATGTCGACGTTGCCCTCGTCATCACACGCGACGACGACGACCTTCATGCCCGCCATCACGGCGCTCGCGGCGTTCGTGCCGTGGGCGCTGCTGGGGATCAGACAAACCGTTCGACCGACGTCGCCGCGGGATCGGTGGTACCCCCGGATCGCCAGCAGTCCCGCGAACTCTCCCTGCGAGCCGGCGTTCGGCTGCAGCGAGACGGCGTCGTAACCGGTCACCTCGACCAGCCATGCCTCCAGCTCGCGGATGAGCCGCAGGTAGCCCTCAGCCTGGTCCAGGGGTGCGAACGGATGGATGTTGGCGTACGCCGGCCACGTGATGGGCTCCATCTCGGTCGTCGCGTTCAGCTTCATCGTGCACGACCCCAGCGGGATCATCGCGCGGTCGAGGGCGATGTCCCGATCGCCGAGACGGCGGATGTAGCGCAGCATCGACGTCTCACTCCGATGCGTGTTGAAGACCGGATGTGAGAGGAAGCCCGACGTCCGCTGCAGCGAATCGGGGATGCCGATCGCCGACGATGCCGCGACCTCCTCATATGACGGGACGGACATCCCGCCGACCGCGGCTGCCATGGCTCGCCAGACGGCCTCGACCTGCTCGGGTGTGGTGGTCTCATCCGTTGTCGCGGAGACGGTGTCGGCATCCACGAGTCGGAGGTTGACCCCCTCGGCCAACGCCGCTGCCACGATGGCGTCTGCCTCGCCGGGGACGCGCCACCGGACGGTGTCGAAGACTTCAGAGGTGTCCAGTTGACCACCCATCTGGCTGATGCCGGTGGCCAGGGTGCGGGCCCTCTCGGCCACCCGGGACGCGATGCGCCGCAGCCCGTCCGGCCCGTGGTAGACGGCGTACATCGAGGAGATCACGGCGAGAAGCACCTGAGCGGTGCAGATGTTGCTGGTCGCCTTCTCGCGACGGATGTGCTGCTCGCGCGTCTGGAGGGCAAGTCGGTACGCCGGTTGGCCGTCTGCGTCGATGCTGACGCCGACGAGGCGCCCCGGCAGGCTGCGTTCGAGGCCGGACCTGACCGACATGAATCCCGCGTGCGGTCCGCCGAAGCCCATGGGAACCCCGAAGCGCTGGGCTGAGCCCACCACGATGTCGGCACCCTGCTCTCCCGGCGGAGTCATCAGCGTGAGGGACAGCAGGTCGACGATCACGACCGCGAGTGCACCTCGGGAATGTGCCTGCTCGATGAGGGGTGCGCAGTCGACGATGCGACCAGTCGTGCCGGGATTGCTGATGAGGACGGCACCGACGGATGCCCCGGGAGCCAGGGCGCTGAGACCTCCATCGAGGTCGGCCGTGACGATCGTGATGCCGAGCGGCTCGGCGCGCGTTGCCAGCACGGCAAGAGTCTGCGGATGGGTGTCGGCATCCACGATGACGGTGTCGGAGCCCCGGACCTGGCGCATCGCGAGGGTCATGGCCTCGGCCGCCGCCGTCGGCTCGTCCAGCAGCGACGACCCGGCAACGGGAAGGCCGGTGAGGTCCTCGATGAGGGTCTGGAAGTTCAGCAGGGCTTCGAGGCGGCCCTGCGAGATCTCGGGCTGGTAGGGCGTGTAGGCGGTGTACCAGCCCGGGTTCTCGAGGATGTTGCGAGTGATCACCGATGGGGTGTGGGTGCCGTGATAGCCCAGACCGATCATCGACGCCACGGGGCTGTTGAGGTCGGCCATGGCCTGCAGTGCTGCGATGGTCTCCGGCTCGTTGAGCCCGGAGGGCAGGTCGAGTCCGTGATGCCACCGGATGACCTCCGGCACCACATCGGCGGTGAAGGTGTCCAGATCCGGGTAGCCCAGAGCGGCGAGCATGGTCGCCTGCTGCTGTGCATCGGGACCGATGTGTCGGTTCGGGAAATCCAGGCTCATGGGTGCCTCGCGGGTCGGGCATGCACAGCATGCAGGGACAGCGGCCACGGTTGTGGCCCCTCTCCCCCTCTGTTACCCACGCCTAGCGTGACCTGAGAGATTCACCGGCGCAGCCGGCTTTCACCGTCGGTCGGGGCAAGCCCCATTTCCAGAGGTGCCTCTCCCGAGCGGTCCTTCTGCCTGAGAGGTTGTCGGGGAGATTGCTCCTTCGGCGCCTGGTGGACCAGGTCTCTCCCGCCCGGGATCAGTCAGCTCCCGAAGTCTAGCGCGATCAGACAGCCGCGCGACGCGCGCGCCGCGCCGCCAGTTCGTCACTCGCCGCAGAAGGGGCCACCGGCTCACCCTCGGGGTGCTCGCCAGGCAGTTGGGCGAGGGTCCCCTCGACCTCACGCCAGACACTTCCGACGGCGATCCCGAAGACGCCCTGGCCTCCGCGGACGAGGTCGACCACCTCATCGGCGCTCCGGCACTCGTAGATGCTGGCCCCGTCGCTCATGATGGTCAGGCCTGCGAGGTCCTCCCCCGATCGATCGGCGAGGTGATCCACAGCAGCCCGGATGTTCGGCAGTGAGACACCCGTATCGATCAGGCGCTTCACGATCCGGAGGATGAGGATGTCGCGGAAGCCGTACAGCCGCTGTGACCCGGAGCCGGCCGCATCGCGGACCGTCGGGGTGACGAGTCCGGTGCGGGCCCAGTAGTCCAGCTGCCGGTAGGTGATACCAGCCGCGGAGCACGCGACCGGGCCGCGATAGCCGACCCCGGCCGGCAGCGGACGCAGGGTCGACTCGTCGAACAGCACTCCCTGGGAGTCAGCCAGCGCCGAGACGTCGAGACCGGCCTGATCCGGATGGGTGCTCCCTGCGCTCACGTCGTCCTCCTTCGTCGGGCCGGAGCCCGTGGCACGGGCACAGCGTAGTCCGCTGGGTCCTCGTGCAGCCGTCTGTGTGACGGGTGTGACGTTAGGGACGGTAGAGACGTGGGTCAACGCACGACACGCGTGTGTCGTGGAGCAAAGTCTCAACCTCTCGATGAGGGTGACGGGACCCGCGTGCGCACCTGCCCGGGACGAGGGACCGGTCAGCCGAAGTCCTCCGGAGATACGTGATCGAGAAACTCCCGGAACTCGCGAACCTGCTCCTCCGCAGGCACCGGCGACTCACCGTCGGCGCCATCCGTGTCGGCGTCCTCTTCCGGCAGGTCGATCCCGGCCTCGTCGAGCACTGCCTCCGCGGCTCGGATCGGGGACGACGTTCGCAGCGCCAGCGCTATCGCATCGGACGGCCGGCCACTGACCTCCGAGCCGTCGCTGAAGACCAGCGTGGCGTAGAAGACGCCATCCTCGAGCGCAGTGATGCGCACCTCGGTCATCGTCACTCCCAGGGCCTGAAGCACGTCGCGCATGAGGTCATGGGTCAGGGGTCGGGGCGGTTCGATTCCCTGTTGGGCATAGGCGATGGCCGTGGCCTCGACCGCGCCCACCCAAATGGGCAGATAACGTCCGCCTTCCGCCTCGCGCAGCAGCACGATCGGATTGTTCGAGGGCATCTCCACCCGGACACCGACAACCTCAAGATCCAGCACCCATACAGACTAACCCCGCCTGCCCCGGATGCCCTAGGCGTGGCCCCCACGGATGAGATCGGCCCGGAGCAGCGCCGCGTGAAGCTGGACGAACAGGGCTGCCAGTTCCCGGATCGTCTCCTGCTGGCGTGCACGGCCGTCGCGGTCCCGAGGCTGGGAGTACGGGGTCGCCATCTGTTCGATGACTCCGGTCTCGCGATCGGTCACGACACGGAAACTGCGCAGGTGCCGGGGTTCGATGCCGAAGGTGCTCAGGCGAGCGATGATCCCGACGACGGCGAGAGCGTCCTCGTCGTAGTGGCCGGCCGGCGAGGCCCAGACGATGCCGATCTCCTCCAACTGCGCGACGAACGACTGCTCCAGTCCGACGTTCTCCGCCAGCTCCTCCCTGGTCAGCCGCACCCGACCGGCACCCGGTCGGAAGTCCTCAGGTCTCATGCCGCTACCGGCCGGAGACGACGGGGTCGCCGTGAGCGCCGTCTCGTCATCCAGGGCGTCGCGGATGACCTTGAGCGGAAGGTACTGGTCCCGTTGAAGGGTCAGGACGGACCGCAGCCGCTCCACATCCTGCTGCGAGAATCGCCGATAGCCTGAGGCAGTTCGCTCGGGCATCACGAGACCCTCGGCCTCGAGGAAGCGGATCTTGCTGATGGTGACGTCAGGGAAGTCCCTCTTGAGGAGTTGGAGCACCTCGCCGATGCTGATGGTGCCCACGCTCGCGCCAGTCGGGGACCCGGTCGCTCGGCCGCTCATGAGCCCTGATCGGGTCCGGCGAGGAAGACGAATCGAAACTTGCCGATCTGGACCTCGCTGCCCCCTGCAAGCTGCTCATCATCGACCCGGACCCGGTTCACATAGGTTCCGTTGAGGCTGCCGATGTCACGAATGCTCCAGCCTTCTGCCCCGTGTCGCAGCTCCGCATGGTGCCGACTCACGGTCACGTCATCGAGGAACACGTCGGCATCCGGGGAACGCCCGATCCGGAGGACCCCCACTCCCGGGTCGAGGAGGTGCTCCTGACCCTCCCCCGGGCCCCGGTGGACCACGAGCATCGCGGCACCGTCGGGTAGGTCGGCCAGCCGTGCTGCCGTGAGGTCGGAGATCGGACCGGTCCCGGTCGGAGGCCCGGGAGAGATCACTGACGTGTGATCAATGCCCTCTGCGTCCTGAAACGCCAGAGGTGCTCCGCACGCGCCGCAGAAGCGATCGTCGGAGGCCGTCTGGTGTCCGCAGTGAGGACAAGGCATCGGAGTTTCCTACCCCTTCTCCACCAAGGCCCGGTAGTCGCCAGGGGTCAACAGGCCGTCCAGCGCCGAGTCATCGGCCAGACGCATCTCGAACATCCAGCCCGCACCGTAGGGATCGCTGTTGATCGTCTCGGGCGCAGCGTCCAGATCGCCATTCACGGCCACGACGCTACCGGCCAAGGGCGCGTAGATGTCACTGACGCTCTTCGTCGACTCGACCTCACCGCAGGCAGCTCCGGCTGCGAGATCGTCACCCACCGATGGTAGGGAGACATAGACGATGTCACCGAGGGAGTCCTGGGCGAATTGCGTGATGCCGATGACGACGGTCCCGGAGTCGGTCGCCCGAACCCACTCGTGTTCAGCCGTGTAGCGAAGCTCTTCCGGGTACATCAATCCTCCAGACTGGGGCGCATTCGACGCGTCACGATGATGCCACTGGCACTGTAACGGAGATGGTCAGTTCCGGGCTCGCGGCGGAGCTGAATTCCGCGCCCCGTGTCCGTACGGACTCGGCCAGTCCTCCCGGGATGCTGAGAGCCGCAACCATCGTGTCGGGGTCTCCGATGGCCCGAATGATGATGGGATCACCCACCGACTGTCCGTCGACGACAATTCCTTCGCCGGTGTCCGCGAACCACGTGTCCACGACCACCCGAGTGTCAGCGACCTGAATCGCCTCAGCGCCCGCATCCCGAAGCTCCTGGACGGCATTGACCAGCACCGTCGAGTCGATAACGCCCTCCGGATCGGCGACCTCGATCGTGATGCCAGGGCCCACCACAGGAGTCGTACCGGTCATGATGCGCAGGGCCTCGAGCTGCCGACGTGCCTCGGCCAATGCCTCGCCGGTAGACCCCGAGCGCAGATCATTCTCTACCTGTGTCAAGCGCTGTGACTCCGTCTCCAGGCGCGCCTGACGCTCACCGAGGTCATCGAGAATTTGCACGAGGTCCTCGGTGCGCGCGGCACGCCACTCGTCGACATCGCCCTCCGGACGCACCACGGCCAAGGTGATGAGCAGGCCCAGAAGCAGGAACAGTGCGCCGATCATGATGTGCGGACGACTGGGCTGATACGCAAGGGCACGGAGAACCTCCCGTGCGGACGCACCGTCATGGACGCCAGTCTCCGGTGGCGTCGATCGGTCTTCCTGTTCCGCACGACCTGCCATGGTCAGGCCCGGAACAGGATGCGACGGATGGCCGCAGCGTTGGCGAAGATGCGCATGGCGAGCACGACAACCACACCGATGGACATCTGCGCGCCTACGCCGAGTTGGTCGCCGATGAACACGAGCAGGGAGGCGATCAGCACATTGGACAGGAAGCTGACGGCGAAGATGCGATCGTCGAAACGCTTCTGGACCAAGGCCTTGAACCCTCCGACCACCGCGTCGAGTGCAGCGACGATGGCAATGGGGAGGTAGGGCTCCAGCCACAGGGGAACGACGGGATGCCACAGGATGCCGATCGCCACACCGACGAGCAGGCCGATGACGGCGATCATGGCGACGTCGCTCCTTCGGTGGTGTTGGATCTAGGGACCGTTCTCGCGAAGCGGGAATCGTGTGTCTCCCCGGCAGGCAACGCTACGTCACCGACGGTGACGTTCGAGACCAGACCATAATCCCGCTTGAGCAGGTCGAGCAGGTTGTCGAGGTCCGTCGCCCCCTCCCCTATCGAGCTCGTCCCGACAGCCTCGACGACGTAGGGCCGGGTAAGGGGCTGATAGTTGACGAGGATCGCGCCACCAGCCCCTCTGATGGCGCTGGTCTGCGTGAGTCGGAGCCCGTTGATGGCGACGCCCTCAGCGCCCATCCGCCACAGCGCGTTGGCGATCTCTTGGAGGTCGCGGTCGAGCACCCGATTGAGCGAGGCCGCATCAGCATCAGGGGCATCGTCGATCGTGACGACGACCCCCGGGCCCGAGACCCGAGCTGTGCCGCCCTCATTCGCGAGTTCCAGCAATGCGGCGCTGCGTGCGACATCTGCGTCTGTGTCGAGCAGATCCCCGCGCAGCTGCTCAACCGTGTCCGTCTGCGCCGTGACCTCATCTTGGAGCTCCTGAACGTCGGCGTTGAGGAGCTGCACCCGCTCTGTGAGAGCCGCCTGCGTGCTGGTCCGTGCGTCGGCCGAGGACCGAAAGGACAGGGCGGCTGCTACCAGCACGACACCGAGCAGGGCCGCGGCGATAAAGACGAGTCCGACACCCCACGGCAGCCGGTGACCGGCGCTCAGGGCGACAGGGCTCCGTGCTCGACGATAGTCATCCTCCGTCGCCTCGTGGAGGAATCGGTCGAGGACATCGTTCATGTCCACTTCACCACCGAACGCCCATCGCTGGGGAGGAATCCGGCCGCCATGACCACTGCCTGCATGACTCCCCCATGATCGTGTGTGCCGCAGCTACGGCAGGGCCGACCGAGACGGCCGGTAGACCTCTCTTACGTAGCCTAGACCGGCCCACCAGTACAGGTAGGTCCCCCAGAGCGCGAAGCCCCAGCCGAGCCACAACGCCACCACGCCCACCGTCGGGACGTGCCCCAGGAGCAAGAGTGGAAACCCCCACATGAGGGCGAAGGTGCCCGTCTTCCCGACGTAGGTGACGGGAAGCGCCAGTCGGCCGGTCCTACGAAGGCGTGGGACCAGAGCGAGCAGCATCACCTCGCGCAGGACGAGAATGGCGACGAGCCACCACGGGACGATCTGCCGGATCGCCAGGCCAACCAGCACTGCAGCGATGTAGAGGCGATCGACCAGTGGATCCAACAGCACCCCCAGACGTGTTCGCTGGTCGAGTCGACGGGCGAGGTAGCCGTCCAGCCAGTCGGTGACGCCCGCGATGATCAGGAGCACGAAGGCTGCGACATCGGCCTGCACGACGAGCACGAGCCACAGGAACACTGGGACTCCCAGGAGCCTCAGCGCGCTCAGGGCATTGGGCACCGTGAGGATGCGATCCTCAGGGTCGCGACGCTCAGCCACGGCGTCGAGCCGTCCAGCGCCCGTCGTCCTCGCGGACCCTGATCGGCAGGCCGAAGGCCTCGCTCACCATGGCATCGGTCAGCACATCCCCGAGGGGCCCCATGGCGACCGCACGCCCTTCGCGGAGCAGCAGGCCGTGAGTGAAGCCCGTCGGGACCTCCTCGACGTGATGCGTGACCAGGACGGTCACGGGGGCGAGTGGATCCAGTGCGACCTCGCTGAGAGCGCTGAGCAGATCCTCCCGGCCTCCGAGGTCCAGACCGGCGGCCGGCTCATCTAGGAGCAGCAGCTCCGGGTCGGCCATGAGCGACCGAGCGATGAGGACCCGCTTTCGCTCACCCTCCGAGAGCGTGCCGAATGTGCGATGCGCAAGCGCGGACAGGCCCCACGATCCGAGGAGGTCGACCGCCCGCGCCCGATCATCGGAGCCATAGTCCTCACGCCACCGTCCCGTCACGGACCAGGCACCGGTGAGGACCGCGTCGAGCACCGACTCCTGCGCGGGGAACGCCTCGACCAGACTCCCCGATGACCATCCGATCGCCTGTCGAAGCTCGGCGATGTCGACCGCCCCGATCTCCTCACCGAGGATGTGCACCCGTCCTCGCGTCGGGTGGAGCCGGGTAGCGGCGATCTGGAGGGCGGTCGTCTTGCCGGCGCCGTTGGGACCCATGACGACCCAACGCTCCCCCTCGGCGACATTCCAGGTCAGATCGTGGAGGAGGTTCTTGTCGCCGCGACGAACGCTGACGTCCCCGAAACGCAGCACCGAGTCCACGCGCCTACCCTAGGCGCTCGACGTGACCTGACCGCACTACCGTGGGCGACGTGGACGAACATCGCACCCTCCTGGTGACCCTGTCGGGACGAGACCGTCCCGGCGTCACCCATCGGCTCTTCGCCGAACTGACCGACCACGGAGTCGTGGTCCTCGACGTCGAGCAGATCGTGGTCCGGGGCCGACTGGTCCTGGCGGTCCTCATCGGTGGAGAGCTGCCCGAACAACTCGCCCAGGCACAGGCTGCCGTGGTGCAGGTGGCTGCCGAACTCGACATGGATGTCAGCACCCGCTTCGGGGCCGACGAGGACAGCGAACGACGACGCAACCGCGTCCATGTGACCCTCATGGGGGCGCCTCTCGTCCCGGGGGCCATCGCGGATTCCGCTGCTGTCATCGCCGAAAGGGGCGGCAACATCGACCGCATCCGGCGCATCGCCTCCTACCCCGTGACCGCCCTGGAGTTCCAGGGATCAGGGGTCTCGGTCGAGGAGCTTCGACGACCGCTCGTCGAGGTGGCCGCACGTCACGGCGCCGACGTGGCCGTGCAGGAGGCCGGGCTTGATCGACGCGGCCAGTACCTCGTCGTCATGGACGTCGACTCGACATTCATCCAGGACGAGGTCATCGACCTGTTGGCCGACGAAGCGGGCGTCATGAGTCAGGTGGCCGACATCACCCATCGGACAATGGCCGGGGAACTCGACTTCGAACAGTCGCTGCGCGAGCGTGTCGCACTCCTCGCCGGCCTCCCGGCTGACGCACTGGACCGGGTCCGGGAGCGGATCGTCCTGAGCCGCGGTGCACGGACCTTCTGCCGCACCCTGAACCGTCTCGGCTACCAGATCGCCCTGGTCTCCGGGGGATTCGCGGAGATCATCGGCCCGATCGCGGCGGAGCTCGGGGTATCTGACGTCAGGGCCAACACTCTCGAGATCTCCGACGGCGTGCTCACCGGTCGAGTCGTGGGACCGGTTGTCGATCGCATGGGAAAGCGCACGGCGCTCGAGGCCTTCGCCCGTCAGTACGCCATCCCCACCCGTCGGACGATCGCCATCGGTGACGGAGCTAACGACATCGACATGCTCGAGGCCGCGGGGCTTGGCATCGCCTTCAACGCCAAGCCGGCAGCACAGGCTGCAGCCGACACGGCCCTCAACGTCCCCTACCTCGACAGCGTCCTGTTCCTCATGGGCATCACCCGCGAGGAGATCGAGTCAGCCGACCTCCGCGACGGCATCAGCCTCGAGGAATCACGAAAGAGCTGACCCGGAAGGCACCCAGGTCAGCCAGGGCCGACGGCCATGGCGCGTCGGTCTCCAGGACGACGGCAGCAGAGGTCGGAAAGCCCTCCGCGAGCCGGGGACGGTCCTGAGGTCCTACCAACTCAAGGGCGAGCAATGACACCCCCGGGTTGTGGCCGACCAGAGCGAGCAGGTCGGCGTCTCCTGCGTGCTGCAGCATGGCGGTGCGCAGCGTGCTCGGGGCTGCTTCGTAGACATCGGGCTCGGTGATCGCAGGGACGACCGACCACGCCTCCCCGGCTTCACTCCGCGCCAGGTCCCACGTCTGCTGCGTGCGCTCCGAACTCGACACCACGATGATCGCCCGATCCGGATTCAGCCCTTCAATGTCGGACCCGAGCCAGCAACCCAGGGCAACCGCATCGCGACGCCCGCGCTCGCTCAGAGGCCGATCATGATCCGCGACTCCCGATGGGCGGTCGCTCTTGGAGTGCCGGATGAGGATCAGCCGGTTCACGGGATCAGGCCCCTTGCGAGTGGACCCCGCCATCGACGTGGACGATCTCGCCGGTCGTTGCCGGGAACCAGTCGGACATCAGTGCGACACATGCCCGTGCGGCGGGAACGGCATCGTCAAGGTCCCATCCCAGGGGAGCTCGGGTCATCCACACGTTCTCGAACTCCTCGAATCCGGGGATGCTCTTGGCTGCCATCGTGCGGATCGGACCCGCGGCAACCAGGTTCACGCGGATCCCTTCTGGCCCGAGGTCCCGGGCCAGGTAACGGGCGGTGCTCTCGAAGGCGGCCTTGGCGACACCCATCCAGTCGTAGGTGGGCCACGCCACCGTCGCGTCGAAGTCCAGACCCACCACAGAACCGCCCGAACCCATGAGCGGGCGCGCAGCGACCGCCAGCGCCTTCAGCGAGTAGGCCGAGACATGGACGGCGGTCGCGACATCCGCCCACTCGGTGGCGAGAAAGCGGCCGCCCAGAGCCGCCTCCGGGGCGAAGCCGATCGAGTGCAGCACACCATCGAGTTGGTCGACGTGCTCACCCACCCGAGTGGACAGGGCCTCGAGGTCCTCGGTGCTGGTGACGTCGAGCTCCACGACGGGCGCCGGCTGCGGCAGGCGTCCGGCGGACCTCTTCGTGAGGCCCATCGTGCGGCCGAACGAGGTGAGGACCACCGTGGCGCCCTCTTCCTGAGCGAGACGTGCCACATGGAAGGCGATCGACTGGTCCGTCAGCACCCCGGTGACGAGGATGCGCTTGCCGTCCAGCAGACCCATGGTGAGTTCCCTTCGTTCGACTGCGTCAGTGACCCATGCCCAGACCGCCATCCACCGGGAGCACCGCTCCGGTGATGTACGAGGCAGAGGCGAGGAACGAGACCGCTTCCGCGATCTCGTCCGGTTGAGCATAACGAGCAAGGGGGATGCTGCCCAGGATGCCGTCGCGCTGTTCCGTCGAGAGCGCGGCGGTCATGTCGGTCTCGACGAAGCCCGGCGCAATGACGTTCACCCGGATGTTCCGGGATCCGACCTCACGGGCGAGCGAGCGAGCCGCGCCGACGAGGCCTGCCTTCGAGGCGGCGTAGTTCACCTGGCCCGCGGAGCCCATGCCCCAGACGACCGAACCGACGAACACGATGCTGCCTCCCTTGGCGCGGATCATGCCCTTCATCGCCCGCCGCGCGAGCCGGATCGATCCCGCGAGATTGGTCTGGAGCACCACGTCGATGTCCTCGTCACTCATCCGCATGAGCAGCGTGTCGCGCGTGATGCCTGCATTCGCGACCAGCAGGGTCACGGGCCCGTGATGCTCCTCGACCTCGGCGAATGCGGTCTCTATCGACGATGGATCGCTGACATCGAGGCGCACCGCAGGAAGGCCCTCAGGCGCCGCACCCGACCGGCTACCCACCACGACCGTCCAGCCGTCCTCACGGAGGCGAAGGGCCGTGGCCAGGCCGATGCCGCGATTGCCACCGGTGACGAGGGCGGTGCCGCTCACGCGTCGCTCAGACGGGAGCCGACCTTGATGGTCACCTGGAAATGGTCGACGGCTCCATCGCGGATGTAGCCACGCACGGCGGTCACCTCGAACCAGTCGAGGTTGTCGATCGTCTTCGCAGCACGAGCCACCCCGTTGCGGATGGCCTGGTCCACGCCCTCGGGCGAGGTGCCGACGATCTCCGTCAATGCGTACGTCCTGTCCGCCATGCCACCGTCCTCCTGAAACGCCGCAGGCCCCTCGACCCGCTTCTTCGCACCGGCCGGATCCGGCCGGGCGCTGGGGACCATCTTGGCCTACCGTGGACCCATGGCGAAGGGCGATCCTCCGGAGGTCTTCACGATCACTGATGCCCAGCGCGGCCTGAGCGTGGAGCAGGTGAGCCGTCAGCGTCGCTACCTCACGTCGATGATCATCCGAACCCTGTGCGTCGTGGGAGCCATCCTCGTGCCCGGGTGGCCGCGGGCCGTGTTCCTCGTGGGCGCCATCGTCCTGCCGTATCTCGCGGTCGTGATCGCCAACGCGGGACGGGAGAACGACGAACCGGGGGATGTCGGCGACGTGGACCCGTATACACACCGGGCCCTGCCGGCTCCCACCTACGAGATCGCCTCGGAGCCTCTTGGCGACCGGTCAGGACCTCCCCCGCCCACCCGGTTCTAGGCTGTCGGGGTGATCTGGCCGCTGCTGCGCACCAGGCGATGGTTGGGCTTCACCGTCCTCGTCGCCGTCGTGATCATCGCGTTCGGCCTGTTGAGTGCCTGGCAGTGGAGTCGCGCTGAGGATCGACGGGCAGAGCGGGACATCTTGTCCGCAGCGACCTCCGCCCCGGCCATCCCGGTCGACCGGGCACTCGCCGCACCACCCGCCGCTTGGGAGTGGACTCCCGCCGTCGCGGAGGGCACCTACGACACGGTCCATGAAGTTGTCGTGCGCAAGCGTCCCCTGGATGCCATGAACGGCTTCTGGGTCCTGACACCGCTGCTCACCGACGGTCCCACCGTCTGGGTGAACCGGGGCTGGATCCCCGTGGGAGCGGACGCGCTCACCACCCCCAGCGTGCCGCCCCCGCCCGCGGGCATCGTCGAGGTGGCGGGCTACCTGGTCCCCTTCGAGACGGCGGATCCGACCCGAAACGAGGGTCTGCCTCTGGGGCAGGTGGCGGCTCCCGC
>JAURME010000041.1 GCA_030830865.1 Candidatus Nanopelagicales bacterium
CTGCGGGCCCTGCACGCGGATCCGGCGGACGACGCCATTCCCGACCTGCCCCTCGATCACCCGTTGGAGGTCGGGAAGGAGCAGGCGCACCTGGGTCGCCCAGGCCGTCGACTCGGCCTGCAGGAGCAAGGTGGCCTCCTCAAAGGAGACCGGGACAACATGGTCGGCGATCTCCGGGCCGACGATCTGCGCCCACCGGGTGACCAGGGTCGCGATCGCGGAGTCATCCGTCCAGCCACGCTCGGCGATCAGGTCCTCGACCGCCTCCCCGACGAGGAGCGGGTCACGAGACCGTGAAGTGGAGGAGCGTCGTCTGCTGCCCGACTTCTGGGAGGTCCGCTTGGGCGTCGATCGCACCGATCGGTCCAGGGCGGCGGCGGCGGCGCGGGCGGCGTCCTCCGACGTGGATGCGTTGTTGACCGTGACCTCGTCGTCGTTCATGCCACCGCCTCCACGTCGACGTGGCCACGGGTGACCCGGAAGCGAGCGCCCGTGAGTTCGGCGGGGATGTCCTCGGCGACCGCGGCGGTGATGAGCACCTGTTCACAGCCGACGACCCGTTCAGTGAGACGGCGACGTCGGGCTGCGTCGAGCTCGGCGAAGACGTCGTCGAGGATGAGGACTGGCTCACGCCCCTCGGCCGCGAGGATGTCGTATCCCGCAAGACGGAGACCCAGCGCGATGGACCATGACTCGCCGTGTGATGCGTACCCCTTGGCGGGCAGGCCACCGAGTTCGATGACGAGGTCGTCTCGGTGGGGGCCCACCAATGTCACACCGCGCTCGAACTCCTCCCGACTGCGGCGTCGGATGGCGTCGGTGAACAGCGCGACGAGATCGTCATCTACGCCAAGGACATGATCGTGGGCGATAGTGGAGTCGTAGTGGATGCGCACATCCGGAGACGATGCTGCGTCGGGACCACCGGCGATCAGTGCGTAGGCGTCCTGTAGGGGAGCGGTGAGATCCGCGATGAGGGACAGGCGTGCACGGATGATTTCCGTCCCGGCCTCCACGAGCTGTGTGTTCCACACCTCAAGGGTGCTTTCCAGATGGTCCTGTGACCCGCGCCGGTTCTGTCGTGCTGACTTCAGAAGGGCGTTGCGCTGCTTGAGGATCCGTTCGTAGTCGGACTTCACCCCCTGCATCCGGGGAGCACGTTGGATCATCAACTCGTCGAGAAGACGTCGACGATCGGACGGGTCTCCCTTGATGAGGGCGAGGTCCTCCGGAGCAAAGACGACCGTGGTGAGGATGCCCAGGACGTCACGCGAACGCGTGGCGGCTGCTCGATTGATGCGAGCACGGTTGGCCCGACCCGGGTTGATCTCCAGTTCGATGAGCACGGACCTGTCATCGCGGGCAACGGTGACACCGACGATGGCACGCTCAGCCCCGGAGCGCACCAAAGGCGCATCCGATGAGACGCGATGGCTGCCGAGCACGGACGCATAGGCGATCGCCTCGACCAGGTTCGTCTTGCCCTGTCCGTTCTGGCCGATGAAGGCGTTGACGCCCGGCTGCAGGGTGAGTTCGACCGACTCGTAGGAGCGGTAGTCCTCCAGTCGCAGGGCGGAGACCCACACGGGATCAGCCGGTGAGGCGCACGGGCATCAGCAGGTACCGGTACGAGTCTGCCTCGGCAGAGTCATCGGTGGCAGTGAGGACAGCGGGTCGGGTCGCCTGGGTGAAGGCGAACCGGGTCGTCGCACTGTTCACCGCAGTGAGGCCGTCGAGCAGATAGGACGGGTTGAAGGCGATGTCGATGGCATCACCCTCGAGGGAGCACTCAATGACCTCATTGGCCTGGGCATCGTCCCCGGCTCCGGCCCGAAGGGTGAGTTCGGAACCGTCGAAGGCGAGGCGTACCGGGGTGTTGCGCTCGGCAACGAGAGCCACACGCTTCACTGCGTCAGCCAGCAGAGCAGTGTCGACTGTGGCGAGCGCTGCCCACTCCGAGGGAAGCAGGGAGCGGTACTTCGGGAACTCACCGTCGAGCAGACGCGTGGTGGTACGCCGGCCATCTCCCTCGAAACCGATGAGGCCCTCGCCTGCACCACCGGAGGAGAGAGCGATGATCACCTCGTCGACATCTGCCAACGACTTCGCGGTGTCTGCAAGTGTGCGGGCCGGGATCAGGGCGTGCGCAGACAGGGACGGTGACTCCGGTGCCCAGGTGAACTCGCGCACGGCGAGGCGGTAGCGATCGGTTGCGGCCATGGTGATGGCCGCCCCTTCGATCTCGAGTCGAATACCCGTGAGTGTCGGCAGCGTGTCATCGCGGCCTGCTGCGATAGCCACCTGGGCAACAGCTTCGGCCAGAGTGGATCCGTCGATCGTGCCCGACGACGTGGGCATGTCGGGCAGCTGCGGATAGTCCTCGATGGGCAGCGTCGGAAGCATGAAGGTCGAGCGTCCGCAGGTGATGGCGAGACGGCTGCCTTCGTTCTCCAGGACGACAGGTGCTGCCGGCAGGGAGCGGGCGATGTCCGCGAGGAGACGTCCGGAGACCAGGCACGTGCCCTCGTTGGTGATGTCTGCATCGAGGTCGACCCGACCGCTCACGGCGTAGTCAAAACTGCTGATCGTCAGACCTTCCGAGCCTGCGTTGAGGACGATTCCGGCGAGCACCGGCAGCGATGGCCGGGAGGGCAGCGTTCGGGCGGCCCAGGCCACGGCATCGGCGAGCACGTCGCGTTCCACGCGGATCTTCACGTTGACCTCCAGACCTTGAAGGCGTCAGTGTGTCAGGAATCCGTGTCGGGAGCATGCGTGGGGGCAAAGTAGTGATGACCAGTGCTGGAGGGCCTCATGGTGCGCTGCTCTCATCAAACGCGTCCACCGGGTGAGGCCTGAAGGTGTGTGGAGATGTCATCTCACGACATAGGTAGTCGTCATCATCGGTGATGTGGATGATGGGGATATTCGCTGTACTCCCTGTTGGGAGGGCGTGTCCTCATCCACGTCGGCTGGGGATGACGCTCGGCGGACTGGGGATGGCGGTGGACAACGGGTGAGGGCCGAGATGATCATCCACCGGACCCCGACCTGTTATCCACAGGAGAAACGCGTTCCTGTAGGAGTCTTTGGTGGTTTGTCCACAAACTATGCACGCTCTGGGGAGAGTCAAAACGGATAAATAAGGCGCCGTAGAGGCCATGTTGTCCACACCATGGGGACACCATGGGGATAGATGTGCTGAATGTGACGAAGAAGTATTAGAGGGATCGCTGTTGTGACCTGATGCGGCTGGTGAGGTCGGTCACCTGGTTGAAGAGGCTGCGCCGTTCGGCCATGAGTTGGCGGATCTTGCGGTCGGCGTGCATGACGGTGGTGTGGTCACGGCCGCCGAAGGCCTGGCCGATCTTTGGCAGGGACAGGTCGGTGAGCTCCCGGCACAGGTACATCGCGATCTGGCGGGCTGTCACCAGGACCCTCGACCTGCTGGATCCGCAGAGGTCGTCGACGGTCACCCCGAAATAGGCAGCCGTGGCGGTCATGATCTGGGCAGCCGTGATCTCTGGTCCCGTCTCGGTCGGCAGGAGGTCCTTCAGGACGATCTCGGTGATGCCCAGATCGACGGGCTGCCGGTTGAGCGAGGCGAAGGCCGTCACACGGATGAGGGCCCCCTCCAACTCCCTGATGTTCGACGAGATCTTGGAGGCGATGAACTCCAGGACCTCCGGAGGTGCGACAAGCCGCTCCTGGATGGACTTCTTGCGAAGGATGGCGATGCGTGTCTCGAGGTCAGGCGGTTGGACGTCCGTGATGAGACCCCACTCGAAGCGCGACCGCATGCGGTCCTCGAAATCAGGCAGCTGCTTCGGTGGCAGATCGGACGTCACGACAATCTGCTTGTTGGCGTTGTGAAGAGTGTTGAAGGTGTGGAAAAACTCTTCCTGCGTCTGGACTTTTCCGCTCAGGAACTGGATGTCGTCGACGAGCAGGATGTCGACATCCCGGTAGCGACGCTGGAAGCTGGCAGCCTTATCGTCGCGGATGCTGTTGATGAACTCGTTGGTGAATTCCTCCGAGCTGACGTACCTGACCCGCGTGCCCTTGTACAGGGTGCGGGCGTAGTGACCGATCGCGTGGAGCAGGTGCGTCTTGCCCAGCCCGGAGCCGCCGTAGACGAAGAGTGGGTTATAGGCGCGGGCCGGCTGTTCGGCAACCGCTACCGCTGCCGCGTGGGCGAACCGGTTACTGGAGCCGATGACGAAAGTGTCGAACGTGTACTTGTCGTTGAGGCGACCGTCCTCGCTCCTGGTGCCGGGTGATCCGGTGCCCGGGCGGCTCGGGTCGTCCGGGCGGTCGTCCACATCCTTGCTGTCCACAGACGAGGAGTCGGTGCCGTCATCGGCGTACTGATCGGCATAGCTGGCATCGGCAGCCTCATCTGTGGAGTCGTCGTCCGTGTGAGCGATCGAGGTGTCGACCGTGACCGCGAGCCGAATCTCCCGGCCGAGGATCTCCGACAATTCCTTGACCACAAGCGGTCGTAGTCGGGTTTCCAGCACGTCCTTGGTGAAATCGTTGGGCGCGGCGATGAGGGCGGTGTCACTGACCAGGCCCATGGGTCGCGTCAGTTGGACGAAGGCCCGCTGCTGAGGGGTGAGGCTGCCATCGGACAGGCTGGCGATGGCCTGGGCCCACACCAGATCGAGGTCCTCGGTGCTCTCCACGTCGCGCCCTTCGTCGGCAGGATGTCCACAGCTCTATCCACAGGTGTGGACCGCCCCGTGACCCTAGCCACGGTGAGGCCTCCAGGACAAGTGGGTTGAGTGAGGGACAAAGGCGCAAGGGGTCGGTTTGACCCATGAGGACCTGATTTCGTAAGGTTTCCCTCTGCCCTGCGAGAGACCAGGGCCTTCCCGGAGCCAGGAGTACCGACCATGAAGCGCACGTTCCAGCCCAACAATCGCCGCCGCGCGAAGAACCACGGGTTCCGGGCTCGCATGCGCACGCGTGCCGGCCGCGCGATCCTGGCCGCCCGTCGCGCCAAGGGGCGCGAGCGCATCTCCGCCTGACGGATGCTCCCACCCGCGCACCGCATGCGGCGCGGTCCTGATTTCACCCTCACCACCCGACGTGGGACGAAAATGCCCCGCGGCCGGGTGGTGTGCTACGTCTACACCCCTGCCGACGGTGACGGGCCAGGCCTTGCCGGGCTGATCGTCGGCAAGGTCGTCGGCAACTCCGTGGCACGTCATCGGGCCGCTCGTCGGATCCGTGCCTGTCTGGCACAGATGGTGGGATCCCTGCCGGCGGGCACGAGAGTTGTGGTGCGGGCGCTCGCGGGCGCCGACACAGATCCTGCTCTCTGCCACGATGTCACCACGGCGGTGTCCGACGCGATCGCGCGTGAGGCCGCCGGTCGATGAGGATGGACGAGGTAGGCCCACGAAGTCACGAAAGTCGTTGGCGCGCAACGGTTCAGGGGTGGTGGCAGTCAGCAGGCTGGCTGTGGGACCACAGCATCGGGTGGGTGCTGACCTGGACACTGATCCTTCCGATTCGTGCCTACCAGCGGTTCATCTCCCCGTTGACCCCACCGAGCTGCCGCCTGCATCCGAGCTGCTCGGCGTACGCGGTCACGAGCATTCAGGTGCACGGACCACTCAAGGGGTTCATCCTGAGCGTATGGCGACTGCTGCGCTGCAACCCGTGGAACCGCGGTGGCGTGGACCCTGTTCCCGCTCGCGGGCAGTGGTTGCCGGACGTGCTGCCGAGCGGCCAGCCGCGGCATGGAACGATGACTACCTACGGTCCTGACGGATCCGGCGTTTAGAAGGGCACCCGCAGCGACATGTTCATCCTCGACTGGTTGAAAGACGGCGTCAGCTGGATCCTCGTCCAGTTCCACACGCTCTTCTCCGCCTTGGGCATGGATCCCGACAGTGGCTGGACGTGGACGTTGTCCATCGTCGGCCTCGTGGTCGTCATCCGCATCCTGCTGATCCCGCTGTTCGTCAAGCAGATCAAGGCCCAGCGGAACATGCAGCTGATCCAGCCGCAGATGAAAGAGATCCAGAAGAAGTACGCCGGCGACAAGGAACGCCAGTCGCAGGAGATGATGAAGCTGTACCGGGAGACCGGCACGAACCCGCTGTCCTCCTGCCTGCCGATCATCCTGCAGGCGCCCATCTTCTTCGCCCTCTTCAGTGTCCTGCAGGGCGTTGCCATGTACCCGAAGAACCCGGCGGATGACCCCGGCTACGTCGCCCCGGGTGTCTTCGCCTGGGATCAGTACGCCGGACTCGTGGCCTCCATGCACGACGCACAGGTCTTCGGTGTCCCGCTCTACGCCACATTCATGGATGCTGATGAGACGCCCAACCCGATGGCGACCCGCATCCTGGCGATCATCATGATCGCCCTGATGACGGCCACCACCTTCATCACCCAGCGACAGCTGATCGTCAAGAACAGTGCTCCCGACAACCCGATGGTCAAGCAGCAGAAGATCCTGCTCTACGTCTTCCCGGTGATCTTCGCGGTCTCGGGCATCAACTTCCCGATCGGTGTGCTGACGTACTGGTTCACCACCAACCTGTGGTCCATGGGCCAGCAGTTCTACGTCATCCGGAACAACCCACAGCCCGGAACACCGGCCTTCGAGGCCAAGGAGGCACGGAAGAAGGCCAAGGCGAAACCCCCGACGTCCATGGAAGTTACCGACACTGCGTCGGAAACTGAGGAGCCGGGGGAACCGGTGCGCCAGCAGCCCAAGCGCACCACCCGAAGCCAGCGCAAGAAGAAGTAGTCCCCGCGGCCAGGGCCGCCCCCGAACCTGACTGATCCACCTACGGAGTGAACATGAGCAATGACGTGAACGGCGACGCTACGCCGGAGACGACGGAGTCGGCTGACGAGGGGCGTCCCACCGGGGTGGCTCTCCTCGAGCGCGAGGGAGATGCTGCTGCCGATTACCTCGAGGGGCTGCTGGACATCGCCGACCTCGACGGGGACATCGACATCGACGTGGAGGGCAACCGCGCCATGGTCTCGGTCGTCGAGGCCAACGAGGGAGAGTTGAAGCACCTCGTGGGCCGCGACGGCAAGGTCCTCGACGCACTGCAGGAGCTGACCCGTCTCGCGGCAACCCGCGACACCGGTGAGCGTTCGCGGCTGATGCTCGACGTTGCGGGCTTCCGGGCAGCACGTCGCGCCGAACTGGTGGAGTTGGCCACGTCGGCCGTGGCCGAGGCTCAGCGCACAGCTGCCCCGGTGCGCATGGATCCGATGACACCGTTCGAGCGGAAGGTCGTTCACGACGCTATCGCCGAGGCCGGCCTGATCAGTGAGTCCGAGGGTGACGAGCCGAACCGGCGTGTGGTGGTCAGGACCGCCTGATCATGGTTTCCCGTGAAACAACGGGATCCGTGCCTGACCTGCCGGACTGGCTGCAGGCACGTTCGGCGGTGCTGGCCGCTTACGCCGAGATCCTCGCCGAGGCCGGTGTGGAGAGGGGCCTCATCGGCCCGCGTGAGGTGGGACGTCTCTGGGACCGCCATCTGCTCAACTGCGCGGTGGTTGCCGAGCCGGTGACCTGCATCGTCCCGGAGGGCAGTCTCGTGGGTGACCTCGGATCAGGTGCCGGCCTCCCCGGACTGGTGTGGGCGATCGCGCGCCCAGACTTGCGGATCGTCCTCATCGAGCCACTTCTGCGGCGCAGTACCTTCCTCCAGGAGGCGGTCGACCGACTGGGGCTGCGCGATCAGGTGACCGTGTGGCGCGGCCGCGGCGAGGATGCGCCGGGCACCATCAGTCCTCTGGATGTGGTGACGGCGCGGGCTGTGGCCCCCTTGGATCGACTCCTCGGGTGGACGACTCCTCTGCTGCGCCCCGGTGGCTCGCTGGCCCTGCTGAAGGGAAGCAGCGCTGCCGAGGAGGTGGTGCAGGCACAGCCGACAGCCACGGCACTGGGGATCACCGGTCTGCGTGTCGAGCAGGTCGGCGTGGGGATCGTCGATCCGCCGACCACCGTGGTGGTCGGTCACCGGGGTGCGGCAGAATAGCGCGGTGACCGCTGTGCATCCCGAGACCCAGCCCCGTGACCGCCCCACCGGACTGGGGTGGCCCGGTGGACCCACCGGGGAAGTTTCCCGTGAAACATCGGGGGGAAGTGACCCCTCGGACGGGACCAGCGGCCTCGGCTGGCCGGGTGCAGCCTCATGACCCGGATCATCACCGTCGCCAACCAGAAGGGCGGCGTGGGCAAAACCACCAGCACCGTCAACATCGCCGCGGCCATCGCCCAGAGCGGCCGAGACGTCCTCGTCATCGATCTCGATCCTCAGGGCAACGCCTCCACGGCCCTGGGTGCTGATCACCGGGAGGGCACACCGAGCATCTACGAGGTGCTGTCGGGGGAGCTCTCCCTCCTGGAGGTTCTCCAGCCGTGCCCGGAGATCGACCGGCTGTGGACCGCACCGGCAACGATCGACCTTGCCGGCGCCGAGATCGAACTCGTGGCCCAGGTCGCCCGCGAGTACCGGCTCCAGCGGGCGATCCGCGCGGCGTTGGCGGAGCGTTCCTTCGACTACGTCATCCTCGACTGTCCGCCCAGCCTGGGCCTGCTCACCCTCAACGGCCTCGTTGCGGCACAGGAGGTCCTGCTGCCGATCCAGTGCGAGTACTACGCACTCGAGGGTCTGACCCAGCTCCTGCGCACGATCGACATGGTGCGCACCCACCTCAACCCCGACCTGTCCGTGGGTGCCATCCTTCTGACGATGTACGACGGACGCACCCGTCTCGCCTCCGAGGTCGCCACCGAGGTCCGCACCCACTTCGGGGAGCAGGTGCTCGACACGGTGATCCCCCGGTCGGTCCGTGTCTCAGAGGCGCCGTCCTACAGCCAGTCGGTGCTGACCTACGAGCCCACCTCGCCCGGGGCACTGGCCTACCTCGAGGCGGCCGCTCAGTTGATGGCGCTGAGTGATGAGCCGGTGCTCACCACCACCCCACACGACTCCCATCCACAGAGTTATCCACAGACATAAAGTATCAAAACGGACTAAGTACCACAGTTTATCCCCGGTTGAGTGCTCCATCACTCGCCAACGGAGGAGAGGATCGGCATGGCGGCGGCACCCAAGCGCGGGCTCGGCAAGGGTCTGGGCGCGCTCATCCCCTCGGGAACTCCCGGCGACGTCGACTCGGGGGTGGTCGATCCCGCCGGGGCACCGGATACGCCTGATGTGCCCCTGCCGGTCGACGGGGTGGTGTACGCCGAGCTCCCCATCGAGGATGTCCGGCCGAACCCGCGTCAGCCCCGTCAGGTGTTCGACGAGGACGCGCTCGCCGAACTGGTGTTCTCCATCAAGGAGATCGGCCTGCTGCAGCCGGTCGTCGTGCGCGAGGTCGACGGTGGCTACGAGCTCATCGCGGGCGAGCGCCGCCTGCGGGCGAGCCGGGAGGCGGGCCTCACGGCCATTCCCGCGATCATCCGGGCGACTGATGACGAGGACCTGCTCCGTGACGCGCTGCTGGAGAACCTGCACCGCGCCAACCTCAATCCGCTGGAGGAGGCGGCGGCCTACCAGCAGCTCCTCAGTGACTTCGGCTGCACGCAGGATGACCTGGCGCGCCGCATCGGGCGGTCACGTCCGCAGGTCTCAAACACGTTGCGATTGCTGAAGCTTCCGCCTGATGTGCAGCGTCGGGTGGCCGCCGGGGTGCTCAGTGCCGGGCACGCACGAGCGCTGCTCTCCCTCGACGATCCGTCGGACATGGAGGCCCTTGCGGCGCGCATCGTGCAGGAGGGTCTCAGTGTGCGCTCGGTCGAGGAGATCATCCTCGTCGGTGACGGCGACGGGCGTCAGCGCAAGCGCACGCCGAGGTCACGGGGGAGTCGGCCACGCGACGCCGACCTCACCGAGATCGTCGACGAACTCACCGCCCGCGCGGCCGACTCACTCGACACCCGGGTATCGATCGAGGGTTTCGCGAGGAAGAACTCTCGCGGCAAGGTCGTCATCGAGTGCGCCGATCTTGATGACCTGCGCCGCATCGTCGACATCATCGACTGAAGTGCCGTGTGCGCCGATCGGCCACGCGCTGGACTAGCGGGAGACAGCAGCCTCGGTGAGGTCGGCCATCAGGCTGCCCAGGCTCACGTCCGCGGCTGAAAGTGCTTGCGGCACAAGGGAAGTCTCGGTCATGCCCGGCGCGACATTGACCTCCAGGAACCATGGCCGACCCTTACTGTCGATGATGAGGTCGGTGCGGGACCAGTCACGCAGACCCAGCATCAGATGAGCGTTGAGGGCTATCGCCTGCGCCTGCATCTCAGCGTCCTCGGTCAGCCTGGCAGGGCAGAAGAACTCCGTTGTGCCGGCCGTGTAACGCGCCGCGTAGTCGTAGAGCTCACCCTCGGGAACGATCTCGACCGCCGACAGGGCGAGCAGTTCACCGTCGCGCTCGAAGACGCCAACCGACACCTCCGTGCCATCGATGAACTGCTCCATGAGCACGACATCGCCGTACGCGAAAGCCCCGACCATCGCCGCCGGAAGGTCCTCCGCGCGATGCACGATCGATGCCCCCAGGGCTGAGCCGCCCTTGGTGGGCTTGACCACGACGGGCAGGCCGAGGCGCCCCACCACCGCGTCGAGCACCGGTGCGGCCCCGAGTTCACGGAAGGTGCCCTGCGGAATCGCGACGGAATCGGGCGTGCTGATTCCGGCGGCCTTCAGCAACTGCTGTGCGACCGGCTTGTCGAAGGCCAATCGGCTCGTGGCGGCGGTGCTGCCGACGAACGGGAGACGCAGGGACTCCAGCACGTCGCGCAGGGCGCCGTCCTCCCCGGCGGCCCCGTGCAGCAGCGGGATGATGCAGTCCGGTCGGTGCTCGCTCAGTCGAGTGAGGAGGGCGGCGTCGACGTCTGCGACGGTGACCTCCCAGTCAGGACGCTCCGACCGCAGAGCTTCAGCGACCCGCCTCCCCGACCGCAGGGACACGTCACGCTCCGCGGACAGGCCTCCGGCCAGCACCAGCACGTGCATGAGTTCTCCTAGGCGAGGTCGGGCGAGGGCACCGAGGAGCCCGTCACGGTGTTCAGGGCGTGGGTGGTGCCGAACGTGTGCACGAGGTCGAGCTCTTCCTCGATGACGGCGGCCAGGCGCCGCACGCCCTCACGGATGCGCTCGGGCTCGGGATAGCAGTACGACAGGCGCATGTTCTGCCGACCCTGGCCGTCGACGTAGAAGCCGGTACCGGGCACGTATGCCACGAGGTTGGCCACGGCTCGCGGGAGCATCGCCGTGGCATCCAGGCCCTCCGGCAGGGTCAGCCAGGAGTAGAAGCCACCGGCCGGAATGGTCCACGTCGTGCCCTCGGGCATGAGCGC
>JAURME010000042.1 GCA_030830865.1 Candidatus Nanopelagicales bacterium
AGGCGGGAGAGCACGTGGGTCTGCTGGAGCGGTTCGAGGACTCCCTGGACCGGATGGTCAACGGAGCCTTCGCCCGGGCCTTCAAGGCCGAGGTGCAGCCGGTAGAGATCGCGTCCGCCCTCCAGCGGGAGGTCAACGACCGCGCCGCCGTCATCGACCGGACCCGGACCGTCATCCCCAACGTCTTCCACGTCGAGCTCTCCGAGCACGACTACCGCCGCCTGGCCGTTTTCCGGGACGCCCTCCAGACCGAGCTCGCCACCCTCGTCCGTGACTACGCGGCGGAGCAGGGGTACACCCTCCTCGGCCCGGTGACCGTGCTCCTCGCACAGGACGACGAGCTGGAGACCGGCATCTTCCGGGTGCGCAGCGAGGCCCGTGCCGAGGTCAGTTCCGCCGGCGGGGCATCGACCGGCATGGACCTGCGCCAGCCACGCCTGGAGGTGGGCGGCACCGCCTACCCGCTCGTGCGCGCCGTCAGCCGACTGGGCCGCGGCAGCGACACCGACATCCGCATCGAGGATCCCGGGGCGTCACGCAACCACTGCGAGATCGTGCTGGGCCAGCCCGTCATCGTCCGGGATCTGAACTCGACGAACGGCACCTTCGTCAACGGCCAGCGCATCTCCCAGGTGGAGTTGGCCGACGGCACGGCGATCATGATCGGTTCCACCGAGCTGGTCTATCGGGCCGCTGGAGTCGGGAGCGGCTGAGCCGTGTCCGAGCTCGCGCTCACCCTCGTCCGCCTGGGCTTCCTCACCCTGCTCTGGGCGTTCGTGCTCGTCACCGTCCTCGTCCTGCGCCGTGACCTGCGGATGCCCGCCGAGGCCCGGCCCACGGGCCGTGAGCGCCGAGTGCGCGCCCCGAAGCCGCCCAAGCCACCCAGGGTCAAGAAGGCCTCGCGGCAGGCCAAGGGCACCAAGCTCGTCGTCATCGAAGGGCCCCTCGTCGGCACCGTCATCCCCCTGGAGACCTCCCAGATCACCATCGGGCGTGCCCCGGACTCCACCCTCGTGATCGACGACGACTACGCCTCCAGCCGGCATGCCCGCGTCTACCCGGCCGAGGGCTCGTGGATCGTCGAGGACCTCGGCTCGACCAACGGCACCTGGATCGACCGCACCCGCATCACCACCCCGACCGTCCTCTCCGTCGGAGCGCCCCTGCGTGTGGGTCGCACGACCCTCCAGATCCAGAAGTAGTCCTCATGGCCCTCGCCCTGCGCTACGCCGCCCGTTCCGATGTCGGTCTCGTCCGTCAGGGCAACGAGGACTCCGGCTATGCAGGGCCGGCACTGCTGCTGGTGGCCGACGGTATGGGTGGTCACGCGGCCGGTGAGCTCGCCAGCGCCATTGCGGTCGCGACCGTCGCCGACCTCGACGTCCACCCGCCTGAGCCCGGCGAGGTCATGAGCGCCCTCGCCGACTCCGTCTCCGATGTGGGCGACAGCATCGCCGAGGTCATCAGCGAGGACGAGGACCTCACCGGCATGGGTACCACCGTGACCGGCCTGTACTGGCTCGGGGAGCGCATGGCGATCGTGCACGTCGGCGACTCCCGCGCCTACCTCATGCGCGACGACGAGCTCACACAGCTCACCCACGACCACACCTACGTGCAGACCCTCGTCGACGCCGGTCGCATCACCGAGGAGGAGGCGAGCGTTCATCCCCGCCGGTCCCTGCTCATGCGCGCCCTGGACGGCCTGAACCCGGTTGAAGCGGACCTGTCCATTCGCGAGGCCCGCGTCGGCGATCGGTACGTGCTGTGCACCGATGGCCTGTCCGGGGTGGTGCGCGACAACGAGATCGCGGCATTGGTGCGCGACGGTGACCTTGCCGGTTCCGTGATCCGTCTCGTCGACCTCGCCCTCGAGCGAGGTGCCCCGGACAACGTCACCGTCGTCATGGCCGACATCGTCGATGTCCCTGACTTCGCTCCGGACGACCCGGCACGCGCTGATTTCCTGCCCGTCGTCGTCGGTGCCGCGGGGGAGCCGCGCGTGCGTCTGCGCCTGCCCGGAGTGCGCTTTCCCGACGACGCACAGCCCGACCCGGACCGACCCGACATCCCCGAGCCATTCGACGGCGGCCCGCCCACCGCCCCGCAGCCGTTGATCGACGCCGACATCATCGTGCCAGCGGCCGAGGAGGCCCGTCGCACCGCTGCCGAGGAGGCTGCACGGAGGGTGCGCCGTCGGCGTCGCACCCGACTGTGGCTGGGGATCGCAGGAGTCGTCGTCGCCGCGCTCATCGCCCTCGGTGCTGTGTTCGCCATCGCCTCAGCATGGCTCTCCACGCAGTGGTACGTCGCCGTCAACGGAAGCGCCGGAACCGGCACAGTCGCGATCTACCGAGGAGTGCAGGGCACGCTCCTGGGCTCATCCCTGTCGACGATGACGCAGGATTCCGGGCTCGTGGTCGGTCTGCTGCCGTATTTCGACCAGGAGCTTGCCAGCAAGGGCATCCCGGCAGCCGACGAGGCCGACGCCCAGCGGATCGTGTCCGAACTGCAGGGGCGCGCAGCCGAGTGCCAGAACGTGTTCCCACCGTCCGGCTGCCCGGGGTCCGTCCAGTGACGGCCGTGGGCACCCCGCCCGCCGCCGCGACCTCGGCCCCCCGCCAGCCCAGTCGCCGGAATGTCGAACTGATCCTGCTGGTCTTCGCGTGGATGATCGGGGTGCTCGGCACCCTGCAGGTCGGCTGGGCGATCGGCCGCGAGCCGGACACCGGTCTGTGGGTCACCGCGGGAGTCGTCGCTGTCCTGTCACTCGTCGCGCACCTCATGGTGCGGTTCCGCGCGAAGTACGCCGATCCGATCCTACTTCCCATTGCGACCCTGCTGACCATCCTCGGGCTGGTGATGATCTACCGGCTCGACGTCGCCGCCGCACGTCGTGCCGACCTCAACGGCAACCCGCTGCCGACCCCCGACGTGTACTCCCAGCTCACGTGGTTCGCGGTCGCGGTGATCCTGTTCGTGTCCGTGCTCGTGCTGCTGCGCGACCATCGCATCCTGCAGCGCTACACGTACACGTTCGGACTCCTCGGCCTGATCCTGCTCGTCCTGCCTCTCGCCCCCGTCATCGGCACGACGGTCAACGGGGCGACCCTGTGGATCCGTGTCCTGGGGTTCTCCTTCCAGCCGGCAGAGCTCGCCAAGATCGTGCTGACGGTCTTCTTCGCCGGCTACCTGGTGGAGAAGCGCGACTCCCTCGCGCTGGTGCGCACCAAGGTGCTGGGCCTTGGCCTGCCCCGGCTGAAGGATCTTGGCCCTCTGGTCGTCGCATGGTTGGTGTCCCTGGGCGTCCTGATCTTCCAGCGTGACCTCGGCACATCCCTTCTCTTCTTCGGCCTGTTCGTCGCGATGCTCTACATCGCCACACAGCGGCGCTCGTGGCTCATCATCGGTGGGCTGCTCTTCCTCGCTGGCGCAGTGGCGGCCTACTACATGTTCGGCCACGTGCGCCTGCGTGTCATGGTGTGGCTGGACCCGTGGCCCTACGCCAGCGAACAGGGATACCAGATCGTGCAGTCGCTGTACGGTCTCGCGAACGGCGGCATCCTCGGCGCCGGACTCGGCCAGGGATTTCCGAACCTCGTGCCCTTCGCCAACACCGACTTCATCATCGCGGCGCTCGGCGAGGAACTCGGTGTCACCGGCCTCATCGCGATCCTGCTTCTCTATGCACTCCTCATCGAGCGCGGCCTGCGTACCGCGATCTCCGTGCGGGACTCCTTCGGTCAACTGCTGGCCGCGGGCCTGTCGATCACGTTGGCGCTGCAGGTGTTCGTCATCATCGGTGGAGTCACCCGGCTCATCCCGCTGACCGGACTCACCACGCCCTTCCTGTCCTACGGCGGCTCGTCCCTCATCGCCAACTGGATCATCGTGGCCCTTCTGCTGCGGATCTCCGACCGCGCGCGCAGGCCCGAGGTCATCGCGCCGTCACCCGATGACGCGCTCACTCAGGTGGTGCGACGCACATGAGCCGGCCGATCCGTCGCATCGCCCTGGTGCTGGGCGTCCTCCTCGTCGCCCTTATCGCGAACGTCACCGTCATCCAGGTCGTGCTCGCCGGCGACTATCGCGACCGGCAGGGAAACCAGCGGGTCCTGCTCGAGGAGTACGACGTCGAGCGCGGGCCGATCCTCGTCGGCGCGAATCCGGTGGCGCGCTCGGTGGAGACCGGCGACACCCTGAAGTACCTGCGGGAGTACGACAACGGCCCGATGTACGCCCCCGTCACCGGCTTCTACTCGCTCATCTACGGGGCGACCGGGCTGGAGCGCACCGAGAATCGCGTGCTGACCGGGAAGTCAGAGCTGTTCGCCATCGATCGCGCCGAGCAGCTGTTCGCCGGCCGCGACCCGCGCGGGGGTGCCGTGACGACGACGATCAACGCCCGCGCGCAGCGCGCCGCCTTCACGGCACTTCGCGGCAAGAAGGGCAGCGTCGTCGCGATCGAGCCCGCTACCGGCCGGATCCTCGCCAGCGTGCAGTCCCCGTCCTTCGACCCGAACATCCTGTCCAGTCATGACCCGAACAAGATCCGGGAGTACTACGACGCTCTCGAGGCCGACCCGGCCAAGCCCTTGCTGAACCGGCCGATCGTGTCGCTGAACCCACCCGGGTCGACCTTCAAGATCATCACCGCGGCGGCGGCTCTGGCCAGCGGCCGGTTCACCCCCGAGTCCGTCCTCCCCGGCCCCCGCGCCTACAACCTGCCGAACTCGACGAAGAAGATCCGCAACTGGAACGGGCAGGCCTGTGGCCCGAACAACCTCGTGACCCTTCGCCAGGCTCTCGCCATCTCCTGCAACACCGCCTTCGCGTGGCTGGGCAACGAGCTCGGTGACGACGCCCTGCGGGAGCAAGCGCAGCTCATGGGCTTCAACACCTCCTTCGAGATCCCGTTGCGCGCGGCGACATCCCGGTTCCCGGAGGACCCGGACGCTCCGCAGACCGCGATGTCGGCGATCGGGCAGTTCGATGTGCGCGCCACCGCCCTGGAGATGGCCATGGTCGCCGCCGCCGTCGGCAACAACGGCAAGCTCATGAGCCCGTACCTGGTGCAGGAGGTGCGAGGCCCCGACCTCGCGATCCTGAAGACCACGCAGCCGGAGCAGTACGCCACCACCATGGACCCACTCAACGCGGTCCTCATGACCGAGATGCTGGTCAACGTCGTCGACAACGGCACCGGCAGCAACGCCCGGATCCCGGGGGTACGGGTCGCCGGCAAGACCGGGACCGCCCAGACCGGCAACGACAATCCGGCGGTCGCCTGGTTCGTCGCCTTCGCCCCCGCGCAGTCCCCCGAGGTCGCCGTGGCCGTCGTGGTCGAGGACGCCGGCGCCCCCGAGGTCAGTGGCAACCAACTCGCCGCGCCCATCGCCAAGAAGGTCATCGAGGCGGTGCTTCGCTGATGCGCGCCGGATCTCCTGAGAGGATGTCCCCATGACCACCGACGCCGAACGCCGCATGCTCGGCGACCGCTACGAGATCGGCGAGGTGATCGGCCGTGGCGGCATGGCCGAGGTGCACGAGGGCCGCGACCTGCGCCTCGGTCGACGGGTGGCCGTGAAGATCCTGCGCCCCGACCTCGCCAAGGACCCGACCTTCCAGGCCCGATTCCGGCGTGAGGCCCAGTCGGCCGCGGCGCTGAACCACCCGAACATCGTCGCCGTGTACGACACCGGGGAGGACACCCTCACCTCACCGGACGGGCAGCAGGTCGTCGTCCCCTACATCGTCATGGAGTACGTCGACGGTATGACGCTGCGGCAGCTCCTCGCCAGCGGGCGGCGACTGCTTCCCGAGCGAGCCCTGGAGATCTCCGCAGGCATCCTCTCCGCCCTGGACTACGCGCACCGCCACGGCATCGTCCACCGCGACATCAAACCGGCCAACGTGATGCTGACCCGAACCGGCGACGTCAAGGTCATGGACTTCGGCATCGCCCGGGCAATGAACGACACCGGCAACACCATGACCGCCACGTCCGCGGTCATGGGAACCGCGCAGTACCTGTCGCCGGAGCAGGCACGCGGCGAGGTGGTCGACTCCCGCAGCGACCTGTACTCCGCGGGCGTGCTGCTCTACGAGCTGCTGACCGGCAAACCGCCCTTCACGGGCGACTCCCCGGTGTCGATCGCGTACCAGCACGTGAGTGAGATGCCCGTTCCCCCCTCCCAGGTGGATGCCGGGGTGTCGCCGGAGATCGATGCCGTCGTCCTGCACGCCCTGGCCAAGCGCACTGACGATCGCTACCAGACCGCAGCGGATTTCCGCGCCGACGTCGAGCGTGCGGTGGCCGGTGCACCCGTCACCGCTGCCGTCCCCATGGTCACGGCCGATGCCACGCAGATGCTCCCCCCCGCCCAGGCGGCCGGAGCCCAGGGCTACGAGCCGATGTACGACATGGAGCATCGACCGCGCCGTCGCCGTCGAGGGATCGCCTTCTGGTTCCTGAGCTTCGTCGGTGTCGCCGCCGCGGTCATCGGTGCCCTGCTCGTCGGGCAGTTCGTCTTCGGCGGCACGGCCGCGACCCAGGTGCAGGTGCCGAACCTGGACGGCCTCACCATCGAGCAGGCCACCACCACGCTCGGTGAGTTCGATCTCCGGCTCGGAGCACAGACGCCGGAGATGTCCGATCGGCCCGTCGACACGGTGATCAGCCAGCAGCCCGCAGCCGGCGAGACCCTCGAGCAGGGGCAGTCGGTCAATGTCACCGTCTCAGCGGGCCTCGAGCAGGTCACGGTGCCCCAGCTCATCGCACTCACGTCGATCGATGCCGTGCGCATCGCGTTGGCCGATGCGAACCTGCAGCTCGGTGCGATCAAGGAGAAGAACTCCGCCCAACCGCCCGGCTACGTCCTTGCTCAGGATCCCGAGGAGGGCACGCAGGTCGATGCCGGAGCGAGCATCGACATCACCGTGTCGTCCGGACTCGTGAAGGTGCCGAAGGTCGTGGGTGCCAGTGAGGCGCAAGCCCGCAGTGATCTTGCGCAGGCCGGGTTCGATGTGCAGGTGGTGGAGATCCAGGACGACACGGTGCCATCCGGCACGGTGCTCGCACAGTCGCCGCAGGGCGGAGAACTGCTCGCCCGTGGATCCATCGTCACGATCACGGTGGCGACGTCGCCTCCGGCGCCCACACCTACACAGGAGCCGACCCCCACCGAGGAGCCGACACCGGAGCCCGGTCCCACGGATCAGTTCACCGCGGAACCGACCCCGGATCCTGCGGCCACGGACAGCGAGTTCTCACCGCAGTAGCGGGGTCAGCCGACGACCGGGGCCAGGCCCTCGGCACGCTGGCGTGCGTCCGGGTCGCCGCATTCGGCCAGCCAGTTGGCCAACATCTGGTAACCGCCCTCGGTGAGGACGGACTCGGGGTGGAACTGCACACCCTCGACAGGCAGATCGCGATGCCGCAGGCCCATGATCACTCCGCCGGGAGTGGTGCCCGTGACGACGAGTTCTGCGGGCACGGTGTCCGGCTCGACGGCGAGCGAGTGGTAGCGCGTGGCGGTGAACGGCGAGGGCAGACCGGCGAGCACCCCGGTGTTCTCGTGGATCACCGGAGACGTCTTGCCGTGTAGGAGTTCCGGTGCGCGATCGACCGTGGCGCCATAGGCCGCTGCGATCGCCTGATGGCCCAGGCACACCCCGAAGATCGGGACGTCGCCGGCGCACTCTCGGACGATGGCCATGCAGACGCCGGCGTCCTCCGGTGTCCCCGGGCCCGGGCTCAGCAGCACCCCGTCGTAGTCACGGGCCTCGTCGGTCGTCACCTCGTCATTGCGACGAACGGTGACGTCCGCACCGAGCTGCGCCAGGTATTGCACGAGGTTGAACACGAAGGAGTCGTAGTTGTCGACGACGAGGATGCGGACCACGGGCCCATTGTGGCGCGCTGCCCGGATCCGAGGAGCGTCAGGTGCCGGACTGCACGCTGATCACGGCGCTTGCACCCGGGGGCACCGTGGCGTGGTCGGCCGTCACCGGACCCTCGTAGGCCGGGATGGTCACTTCCGGGATGCGCTCGAGGTCATAGCCGAGTCCGACGGCGTCGGCCCAGAGTCGGTACTCCCGCACTGTGGGATCCCGCCACAGGCTGGACCGCATGTCCTTGACCGGGCCGATCGCGGTGATCACGTAGGGAGGTGAGTAGACGCGCCCCTGCAGCAGCAGCGTGTTGCCCACGCACTGCATGGAGCTGCTGTCGACCAGTCGCTGGTCCATGACCTGGATGGCCTCAGCGCCACCACGCCACAGAGCGTTGATCACCGCCTCGACATCGCTCTGATGGACGATGACGTCGTCCGGTGTCACGGTCTGCCACAGCGGATCGTCAGAGTCCGGGATCGGCGCATCATCGAGGCTGACGCGGAGGGCGCGGCCGGTGACAGGGGCGAGGCCCGCGGCGCTGCGGAGGGTATCGAGGTCGCGTCGCACCTGAGCGGCCTGAGGATCACCGGAGCGTCCCGCCGTGAGGTCGTCGACCACGCGCTGCTGCGCGGCGACCTGCTGCTCCAGTGACTTCACCTGGTCGTCCTGTCGGCCAACGAGGTCGCGTAACTCCAGGACTCTCTCGGCGCGCAGGTCCGTCCCCTGACTGGTCGTCGCGGCAGCCGCGAACATCAGACCGGCGATGGCGAAGACGACGCCGGAGAGCAGGATCGCCGGCCGCAGCCGCGGGCCTGTGGGTCCCCGTTCGTCCATGAGGTCACCGTAACTCCGACGCCGAGGTCAAGGTGTGGCAGGCTGGACCCCGGTTCGAGCCGCTGCCGCGGCCGGTCGACGGAGGAGTGCCAGTGCCAGAGTCCAAGGGTCGCAAGAAGGACGTCTACACCCCGCCGCCCACTCACAAGGGTGAGCGCAAGGTGGCACGCATCGGATCGCCCGGGTGGCTGGCTCCGACCATGGTCACCCTGTTCGTCGTCGGCCTGGCGTACATCGTGGTGTTCTACGTCGCCGGCTCGCAGGTGCCCGTCATGAGGGACATGAACGCCCTGATCAACGTGGCCATCGGATTCGCGTTCATCATGGGTGGCTTCATCCTGGCGATGCGCTGGAAGTAGCCACCGAATCACACCCGTGTAATTGTCCCCAGCTGTGGATAACCCTGTGGATTCCTGTGGTGAGTATGTGTGGATTACTCACTCATGTGACTACTGAGGATCCTCACTGACCACCTCGACGAGCGAGTAGGACAGGCTCGACGCATCGGCCGGCGGGTTCTCCACCTCCGTCACCCGCACGTCCAGCACGTAGGCGGTGCCGGGTGTGAAGGTGAAGCCGTCGATCTGGTCGTAGAACAGCTGCGGTTCCCCGTCCTCGGTATACGAGACCTCCATGCACTCCATGGGCGCAACCCCTTCGCAGGGCGCGAGCTCCGGCTCGATCCACATGCGGACGACGTCGCCCTCGGCATCTCCCGACGAGCATCCGGTCAGCAGCAGGGCCCCGGCCGCGAGGGTCATCGTGACGGTGGTGAGGGTTGTTCGGCGCAGCAAGTCGGCCTCCTCATTCGATGGCCCGCGGCGAGCCGTTACAAGGTGATCTGTCCCAAGGGTGCCAGCAGCTCGTTGATCTGGGCCGTGCGCCACGCGATGAGGCCGGCGAGGATCAGAACGATGCCGATCAGGCCACTCGCCTGGACCAGCACCCGATGGTGTCGGGCGGGCAGGACGAACACCGCGGCCACGGCCGCGCCCACCACGAGACCGCCGAAGTGCGCGCGCCAGTCGACGCCGGGTGAGATGAACCCGATGACGACGTTGATGGCGAGCAGGATGACGACCTGCGTGATGTCGTACCGCAGCCGACGACCCGCCACGATGAGGGCGCCCATAAGGCCGAAGATCGCCCCACTCGCTCCGACCGACACGGTGCGGATGTCGGAGAAGGCGTACGACGCCACCCCGCCACCGAGCGCCGCGAGGACGTAGAGCGTCAGGTAGCGACCGTGGCCGAGGATCCGTTCGAGGGTCGGTCCGAGGGCGAAGAGCACGTACATGTTGAACGCGATGTGCAGGAACGACCCGTGGAGGAAGGCGGCGGTGAGCAGGCGCCACCACTCCCCGCCGATGGCGATGCCTACCGGCCACATCCCCCAGTCCGTGGCGACCTCGTTGATGCCGAGCGCGAATTGCAGCAGGAAGATCGCAGCGGTGATGCCGATGAGCGAGTACGTGACGAGCGGCTTGCTGATCGGAGCCCCACCCGCTGGCGTGGTGACCCGGCGACGGGTGGTCGCCGCGCCCGCGACGCACTCCGGACATTGGAAGCCGACGGGCGCGGCGACCATGCACTGCGAGCAGATGGGTCGCTGGCATCGCGTGCAGCGGATGCCCGTGGCCTGATCCGGATGGCGCGGACAGACCGGTTGCGCCCCCGTCGTCGGGGAGGGGTCGCTCACGACAACGCTCGAGAGGTCAGGAGGATCAGGAGCGCGTGATGTCGATCGAGTTGATGACGACGTCCTGGCGGGGACGGTCGCCCGGGCCGCACTCGACGGCCGCGATCGCATCGACGACGTCGCGTGACGGCTGGTCGGCGACCTCGCCGAAGATGCTGTGCTTGAAGTTCAGCCACGTGGTGGGAGCCACGGTGATGAAGAACTGTGAGCCGTTGGTGTTCGGGCCGGCGTTCGCCATCGCGAGGATGTACGGCTTGTCGAAGGTGAGCTCGGAGGTGAACTCGTCCTCGAAGCGGTAGCCCGGACCGCCGGTGCCGGTTCCGAGCGGGTCACCCCCCTGGATCATGAAGCCGGAGATGACGCGGTGGAACACGGTGCCGTCGTACAGCGGCGCCGTGCTCTTGGCGCGGACGTTGGGATCCGTCCACTCCTTGGTGCCCTCGGCGAGGCCCACGAAGTTCGCGACCGTCTTGGGGGCCTGGAACTCGAAGAGGTTCACGTTGATGTCGCCGAGGTTGGTGTGGATCGTCGCAGTCATCGTCATGCGGAGAAGTCTTTCATGCTCCGTTCAGAGCCCTCGTGCCGGGACGGATGGGTCGAGGACGGGGATGCCGGCGGCTTCCGCACTCACCTCGAGTTGGCGGTCCAACGTGATCATGCAGTCGACGCCGATCCGTAGCGCGGTGGCCAGATGGAGCGCATCGAGGCTGCCCAGGTTCTCCCCGGGAAAGCTCCCGGCCACAGTGAAGTCACCGCCCAGATGCTGCACGAGGGTGATACCCGCGGTTGCCTGATGGACGGCGGTCGAGTCGATGCCCTGCCGATTGGCGGCGCGCTTGACCTCGGTCTCGAGCAGACGTCCGGCGACGAGCAGGTGGCCGTCCTCGAGTAGTTCGTCGAGGTACGAGGACAACTCCTGCGACGTGTCCTCGATCTTGATCAGGGGAACGACAGCCGAGGAGTCCACGTAGACGATCATCGTTCGCCTCGCAGGAACATCAAGGACTCCAGGGCTGTCTCGTCTGAGCGTCCTTCCTGCGGAACGATGTCGCGGAACCGCGCGCCGGGCTTGGCACGCCGCACCGTGAGACCGGCGAAGGGGTCGGCGGTGATGGGGCGGATCTCCGCGACGGGCTCGCCGTTGTTGGTGATGACGTAGACAGCCCCTGCCTGCACCTCGCGCAGGATGCGGCCACTCTCAATGCGCAGCGTCCGCTGGCTGATGTGCTCGGCCGTCATCCTGCGACCGTAGCACGGTGTAGCACGCTTGGTGGAGTCAGAATTCTCCCAAGGGTCGATCAGCTCGATCCCCAACCCCGCACAGTCCTTGGTGTTCCGGGTCGCGAGCGGCACCCCGTGCACGCATGCTGTCGCCGCGATCTGAGCAGAGACCATGGCGAGGTGGGACCAGACGTGGCGCCACGCCCCTCGAGCCGATCACGTCGCGTGCCCTCTGGCATGCGTGCCAGGCCGAAGGTGGTCTCCTGAAACGTCACGGCGGCGAGGGTGAACGCTGTGTCAGGGTGGGCTTCAAGCCACGAGGTGATGACATTCGTGGAATCCCCACGCATGAGTTAGGAGAGAACGTTGGTGTCGAGGATCTTGCGAAGGGATTCCGGGGCTCCTCATCCCTCACCCAGGAGGGGATCCCAAAGTCCGAATCGGTCCCCGCGTCACGGAGCTGCACGAGGCACTCGATCATGATCCGTTCGACCGGGGACTCCACCGACTCAGCAAGGATCGCCCGAACCTCCGCCTCCGTGGACCGCCCGTGCTGGGCAGCACGGACACGAAGCTTGTCGCGGACATCGTCGTCGAGGTTGCGGATCGTCATGACGGCCGTGCGACAAAGCCAGAGATGTGACGGCACTGCTGTCACTGCAGTCACTTCACGACATCAATCGAGTGTCACCGTCATCGGATCGTCGAGTGCCATCAGGACGTTCTGCGTGATGGGTGGAGTCCCGGCTGCGTAGCGAACACCCGGTGTCGGGTCATTGCCCGGCCCACCGGGGTTGTAGAGCGGCAGGTAGCCGTCGGTCGACGGGATCACGACCTGGGTGATCGCCCGGACCGCAGCCTCGTCACCGGTGAGGACGATGTCGATGTAGTTGTCTCGATCGTCGATGTAGCAGTCGGTGTACTGATCGGACTTCTGGCCGAGATCGGCGAGCCCGACGACCCGCACCGTGCCACCGTCGATCTCGTACTCCGTGCCCACCTTCGTGAGCATGACCTCATTGCCCGTTGAGTCGACGGCTCGCACCCGGAAGTGGTTTTCGTAGTCGGTCGGAAAGAGACCACGCACCCCGTCAGGTGTCATCCCGCCCGACGTGAACACCCGCAGGCGGTACTGCGCGTCATCTCCGTAGAGCGTCACGCCGTCATTGGGTGACGTGCCGGTGAGAGCCTTCGGGCCGTCGGGCCATCCCTCACCCGCCATCGACATGCGCGACAGTTTCGCTGCAACGAGGGTCGGACCGCCACGCTGCTCGGGTGGGACATCCGGATCGGTGTACGACGAAGGATCTGGGGAGTCCTTGGTGAGGCCGACCGCGCTGACCGGCCCATCGGGGCCGAGGAGCTTCAGCGGAGTGTCATCCTCGACGACCTCGAGGGACACCGGCCAGATGAGTCCTGGGGATTCTGGTGGGAGCCGGTTGCCGAAGTGCCCGAAGATCACCACCGTGGTGCGCTCATTGAGCTCCCAGTTCGGGTAGATCGAGGCGACCTCGGGAGTGATCTTCTCCCCTGTGTTCAGGGTGAGTTCGAAGTCTGTCGGATCGAGGGTCGACGGCAGCACCGGCCAACTGAACTCGATCGGATAGCCATCGGCGTAGTAGGTGGCATCTCCCCAGATCGAGGCCACGGCGTCCGGGGTGACCGTCGCCGTGTAGTTGCCGAGCGTCGGCTCCTCGTCGGCCGCGCACTCGATCGTGTTCCACGCGCCACCGGCCAGACGGGTGAGGCGTTCACTCGTCTCAAGGTCATCGAGGGTCAGGCCGGGCACTCCGTTGATGCCGGTGAAGCCCAGCCCTGCGCCGAGGATCTCAGGCCGATCACTCCACAGGTCGGCGTTGACGATGACGTCGTCGTGCAACTTGTTCTGGATGACGTTCTGAGCGGCGTCGCCGGAGCACGAGGTGAGCAGGAGAGCCGGGGCGGTCAGGACGAGGACAGCCGCGGCTCGCATGGAGGCCCTCCCGGTAGTCGATGCCGCGTCGCTCGTTGGACGATTGGGCCCGATGGAGCGACACGTGAAGCAAGCGGGGGGTGGAGGCTAGGGGACTCGAACCCCTGACTTCTGCCTTGCAAAGGCAGCGCTCTACCAGCTGAGCTAAGCCCCCGGATGGTGCGGCGCGGTGGCGCCGCGAGACGCGGGTCTTACCGGAGGTCGGGCTCTGCGGTGGCCTCGGACCACAGATCCTGCTCGGCCTTGTTGGCCATGATCTGGCGGTAGACGAGGTAGCCCACCCCGGCGAGGACGATGAGGAGAAGCAACTTCTTCATGACGTGGAGCCTACCTAGTGATGATGGGGCCACGTAAAGGGCCTGCATGGTGGGGACCGGATGCTGGTGGGCCTAGGTGGACTTGAACCACCGACCTCTTCCTTATCAGGGAAGCGCTCTAACCAAACTGAGCTATAGGCCCTTGTGCGAGCCGCAATGCTATCTCACGTTTCGAGGGCCCTACGACCGCCCCCGGGCGCCCCTCACCTTCGCCAACGCAGGACGGGATTCAGGCCGAC
>JAURME010000005.1 GCA_030830865.1 Candidatus Nanopelagicales bacterium
CGTTGCGCGAGCAGCGCGCCCTGGTGCAGGGCGTGGCTGCGGTGGATCTCTCCGACCGGGGCGTCGTCACCGTCACCGGCGCCGATCGCCTGTCCTGGCTGCACAGCCTCACCACGCAGCACCTCGAGGCTGTTGCCCCCGACGCTAGTTCGCTCGCGCTGATCCTCACGCCGAAAGGCCACGTCGAGCACGAGCTGCACCTGGTCGACGATGGTGCGACGACCTGGATCATCACGCAGCCTGGAATGGCCGCAACGCTCGCCGACTACCTGCGCTCCATGCAGTTCATGCTGCGGGTCGAGGTGGACGATCGGTCGGACGCCTACGCGGTCGTGTGGGAGCCGGTCTGGGAGGCCGATGCGACCGTTCCGACGTGGCTCGTGCCGGCGGACTACGCCGGGACCGGCCACGTGGACGCCGGCTCGGACCGCGGCGGCGACGCTGCGCGCTACGTTCCGCATCGCCCGGCCACGTTCGTCGGCCGTGAGGTGATCGTTGCGCGCTCCGAACTGGAGGACCGACTCGATCGCTGGCCGGATCGCGCTGGCACCTGGGCGCTGGAGGCCCTTCGTGCTGCAGCCGCGGTCCCTCGGCTGGGGCTGGAGACCGACCACCGAACCCTTCCCCACGAGGTGGGCTGGATCGGTCCGGGCGTTCACCTGGCCAAGGGCTGCTACCGGGGTCAGGAGGCCGTCGCGCGCGTCCACAATCTGGGCCATCCGCCTCGGCGGCTGGTGCTGCTCCACCTCGACGGAAGCGAGGAGGAGCTCCCGGCCCACGGCGATGCCGTGGTGGTCGACGGCAAGGCGGTCGGATGGATCGCGACACCCGCCTGGCACTTCGAGGAGGGGCCGATCGCCACCGCAGTGGTCAAGAGGTCGACTGATGACGACGCCGCGATGACGGTGACCACGGCCAATGGTGAGGTACCTGCCTCCTGCGCGCCTGTGGTGACGGGCTGAGCCGCTGGACGCTGGAGGTCAGACCTCGAGCAGGATGGTGATCGGGCCGTCGTTGACGAGTGCCACCTGCATGTCGGCGCCGAAGACTCCGGTTCCCACCTCGGCCCCGCGCTCCCGGAGCCGTGCGACCACGGTCTCGACCAGCGGCTCGGCGACCGGTCCCGGCGCGGCCGCATCCCATGTGGGTCGTCGTCCCTTGCGGGTGTCGCCGTAGAGCGTGAACTGACTGACGACGAGGACGGGCAGGCCGAGATCCGACGCGGAGACCTCGCGCCCCAGGCCCTCGCGCTGGTCGGCCGGCGCGTGCTCGGGGCCGAAGATGCGCAGGTCATACATCTTGTCGGCGAGCTTGACCGCCTGTGCTGCGTCGTCGTCATGGGTCACACCCACCAGCGCGACTATCCCGGCTCCGGCGAACGATCCGACGATCTCACCGTCGACGCTGACGCTGGCACCCCGCGCCCGCTGGACCACTGCTCTCACGAAGGCCACCTTGCCATGCGGCGGCACATGGCATCATGCACCGGTGTCCCGACCTCCTGCGGCTGTGCTCGCCACATACAGCCGCAACGGGTTCATCGAGGGAGCCCACCGAGGGCATGCGGTCGTGCTCGATGCTGCCGGTGACGTGCAGATGTCCTGGGGTGACCCTGACCACGTCATGATGGCCCGCTCCTCGGCGAAGCCCATGCAGGCGGCCGCCATGGTGCGCGCCGGCCTCGACCTCCCCGATGACCTCCTGGCGCTGGCCGCGTCGTCCCATAGCGGTGAGGCCGTGCATCTCGCTGGCGTGCACCGCATTCTCGACACCGCGGGGCTGGGTGTCGAGGCACTGCAGACGCCGGCGGACTATCCCCTCGAGCCTCGGGCCCGCGATGCCTGGGTGCAGGCGGGTCGCCGCGCGTCGTCCCTCGGCATGAACTGCTCGGGCAAGCATGCGGCAATGCTCGCGACCTGCGTGCAGCGTGGCTGGGATCCGGGCACGTACCTCGATCAGCAGCACCCGTTGCAGCAGGCGATCCTCGAAGAGGTGCGCCGCATGACCGACGACGAGATCCCTGAGGTGGGCGTCGACGGGTGTGGTGCACCTGTGCATGTGATGAGGCTCAGCGGACTGGCCCGTTCGCTGAGCGTCGCGGTCTGCGCCGAGGCGGGGTCCCCGCGGCGACGGGTCGTCGACGCGATGCGGGCGCATCCGGAGTTGGTGGGCGGTCGTCATCGCGACGTCACGGCCTTCATGCGCGCAGTCCCGGGAATGGTGGCGAAGGACGGCGCCGAGGGCGTCTATGTCGCGGTGCTGCTCGACGGCACGTCGATCGCGATGAAGGTCGATGACGGTGCTGCGCGTGGTCGTCAGGTCGCGTTCGCCCGGATCCTCCAGCTCCTGCAGCCCGAGGGGGCCGACGCGGATGCCCTGGCCGCCCTCGCCGAGCTCCCGGTGCTGGGCGGTGGTCGCCCGGTGGGGTCGGTGGCATCTACGCTGCGCGCGTGACGAGCGCCGATCCGTCCTCCCGCCTCCATCGCCGACTCGGTCTGCGCGGGGCGCTCATCGTCGGGCTCAGCGCGATGCTGGGCACGGGCCTGTTCGCCGTCTGGTCGCCAGCCTGGGAGTGGTCCGGGAGCCTGCTGCTCGTCGCCGTGCTCATCGCGGCCGTGGTGGCCGGACTGAACGCGACGTCGACGGCACGTCTGGCGCGGGTGCACCCGGAGTCCGGTGGCGCCTACGCGTACGGGCGCATCCGAATCAACCGCTTGGCCGGCGTCACCGCCGGGCTCGTCTTCCTCGTGGGCAAGTCCGCGAGTGCGGCGGCCGCGGCGCTCACCATCGGGGTC
Source organism: Candidatus Nanopelagicales bacterium (assembly GCA_030830865.1). Lineage (GTDB taxonomy): Bacteria > Actinomycetota > Actinomycetes > S36-B12 > S36-B12 > UBA10649. Next base: position 2,796 of record JAURME010000005.1, read on the forward strand.
TACGTCTGGCCGGGGCAGGAACGTCTCGTCGCGGTGGTCGCGATCCTCATCGCCCTGCTCATCGACCTGCGCGGCATCGTGCGGTCGACGGCCGTGAACGCGGTCCTCGTCGCGGTCCTCGTCGCGATGGTCCTCGGCCTCGTCATCGTGGGAGGGACGCACCTGCCGATCGTCGAACCGATCCCGGTGGCGCCCGCAGGCGCGCTCGCCGTGATCGCGAGCGCGGGCATCGTGTTCGTGGCGTTCGCCGGGTACGCACGCATCACCGTCCTCGGCGAGGAGGTGCGCTCGCCGGCGCGGACGATCCCCCTGGCGATGCTGGTGTCCTTCTCGATCGTGCTCGTGATCTATCTGGCCGTCGGCGCCGTGGTCGTGGCGGCGGGGGAGCGCGGCGTGGCCATCGGACCGGCGGCCCTGCTGAGCATCGCCGAGGCGGCGCACATGGAGATCGGGGCTCCTCTCATGCCGGTCGCGGCCGTGATCGGCGCCGGGTCGGTGCTCATCAATCTGATCGCCGGCATGGGCCGCACCCTGTTCGCGATGGCGCACCGGGGTGACGCTCCGGCGGCCCTCTCGGCGGTGTCCGTCAGGCGCGTTCCGCACCGGGCCGCGATCGCCGCAGCACTCCTGGCTGGCCTGCTGGTCCTGCCGGGGCGGTTGTCCTGGGCCCTGGCCCTGTCCGGGGCCTGCATTCTCACCTATTACGCGGTGGCACACGCGGCGTCCTTCACACTGCCCGGCCGCTGGCTGCTGCAGCGCCTCGTGCCGGTTGCGGGCCTGGTGCTGTGCGCGGCCGTCATCGGCAGCCTGATCGTCGTCGTCCTGACCGGTCAGCCGGGATAGGTGCTCACTTCTGCTAGCACCCGTGTTTGCAATTGCAAGCAGTTGGGGCATACTGGTGGCATGGCACGGATCACGGACCTCGGCGGATTCATCCGCGAGCAGCGCGACCAGGCGCAGATGTCGCTTCGCCAGCTGGCGCATGCGGCCGGGGTCTCCAATCCCTACCTGAGCCAGGTCGAGCGGGGGCTGCGCAATCCGAGCGCTGAGATCCTCGGTCGGATCGCGCAGGGCCTGCGCATCTCGGCCGAGACCCTCTACGTCCAGGCCGGCATCCTCGACGATCGAGCCGGGGATGCCACCGTCACAACGGCCATCGCGGCCGACGCCACCCTGACCGAGCGGCAGCGAGCGACGCTGCTGCAGATCTACGCCGCGTTCCAGTCTGAGAACGCCGCCCGGGCAGGCACCGAACCGACTGGCGACACCCAGCCAGAGGACACCACCACAAGTGAGGACGACGAACATGACCACTGAGAACACCTCCGCCCACGCGACCGCCCGGGTGAAGAAGACCACGACGAAGGCCGCCACCTCGGCCAAGAAGACGACGAAGGACGCGACGGCCAAGGCCAAGGACGCGACCGTCAAGGCGACCACGACGGCGAAGGCCTCGACCAAGAAGGCTGCCTCCTCGGCCAAGAAGGCTGCACAGGCCTCGACGGTCCACGTGGCCGGCTTCGACCTCCCGGCCCCCGATTTCAGCCGCATCGATCCGCGCAAGGTGGACCTCGGCCGGCTCGACCTGCGGAAGGTCGACATGCCGAAGTTCGAGCTGCCGAAGTTCGACCTGCCCAAGGTCGACATGCCGAAGTTCGAGCTACCGAAGTTCGAGCTGCCCAAGGTCGACCTGCCGGACGTCTCGACCCTCGCCGATGAGGCCCGCACCCGCGCGACGCACACCGCGACGAGCGTCAAGGGCAACGTGACCCACGCGGTGACGCTGCTGCGTGAGGCCGTCGGCGTCTGATCCGTCAGTCGTGCAGGGGCCACGACTCACGCGTTGAAGGGGCCGTGGCCGGGGTGATCCTCCGGTCACGGCTCCTTGTTGTCCGTGGGCTACCGTGGCGGTGTGTTCGACACCGTGCAGGGTCTGCTTGTCCTCATCCTCTGGGCCGTCATGCTCGCCGTGAAGGGCTTCGCCTTCGTCGACTGCATCCGACGCCCGGCCCAGGCCTTCCCCGCCGTGGGCCGGCAGAGCAAGGTCCTGTGGCTGATCCTCACCGGGCTCGCGGCCGGCACCGGCTTGCTGATGGGCTCGACGTTGGGGATCCTCGGACTCGCCGGCATCGTCGTGGCCCTCATCTACCTTTTCGACATCCGCCCCAAGATCGTCGAGATCACCGGCCGCCGCTAGCCGCCATGGCTCTCATTGAGGTCGTGCAGGGGGACATCACCCTGGATGACAGCGATGCCATCGTCAACGCCGCCAACTCCTCCCTGCTCGGCGGCGGGGGCGTCGATGGCGCGATTCACGCGGCCGGCGGTCCGGCCATCCTCGACGAATGCCGTGCCCTGCGGGCCACGTCACTGGTCGACGGGCTTCCCACAGGCGAGGCGGTGGCGACCACGGCAGGTCGCCTGCCCGCCGGGATGGTGATCCACACCGTCGGGCCCAAGCACTGGGAGCACCCGGACGGCGGGCCGGAACTGCTGGCACGGTGCCACACGTCGTCGTTGGACGCGGCCGTGCTGGCGGGTGCCCGCACCGTCGCTTTTCCCGCGATCTCCTGCGGCGTCTACGGCTGGACCCCGGCCGACGCGGCACCCATCGCGGTCGACGCCGTCCGCCGCTGGCTCACCGCGGCACCGGCA
>JAURME010000043.1 GCA_030830865.1 Candidatus Nanopelagicales bacterium
AGCCGCTACCGCGGTGACTTCGAGGAGCGACTGAAGAAGGTCCTGGAGGAGATCCGCACCCGCGGCGACCTCATCCTGTTCATCGACCAGATGCACCCACTCGTCGGCGCCGGCCCGCCGCAGGGGCCGATCGATGCCGCGAGCACCCTCAAGCCGATGCTTGCCCGCGGTGAGCTCCAGACCATCGGCGCCACCACCCTCGACGAGTACCGCAAGCACATCGAGAAGGACGCAGCCCTCGAGCGGCGCTTCGCCCCGATCCAGGTCGAGGCGCCTGATGTTCCGCACACGGTCGAGATTCTCAAGGGCCTTCGCGACCGCTACGAGTCGCACCACCGCGTCTCCATCACCGATGAGGCGTTGGAGGCCGCCGCACGACTCTCGGACCGCTACATCTCCGACCGTCAGCTGCCGGACAAGGCCATCGACCTCATCGACGAGGCCGGCTCGCGCCTGCGAATCCGCCGGATGACCGCCCCGCCGGACCTCCGCGAGTTCGACGAGCGCATCGCTGATGTGCGTCGCGAGAAGGAGTCGGCCATCGACTCCCAGGACTTCGAGAAGGCCGCCGCCCTGCGCGATCAGGAGAAGAAGCTGCTCGCCGAGAAGGTCGAGCGCGAGCGCGAGTGGAAGGCCGGCGACCTCGACGTCGTGGCCGAGGTCGACGAGAAGCTCATCGGCGAGGTCCTCGCTCTCATGACGGGCATCCCGGTGTCTGACCTCACCGAGGACGACATCGCCCGCCTGCTGCGCATGGAGGACGAGCTCCACAGGCGCGTCATCGGGCAGGAGCAGGCCATCAAAGCGCTGTCCAAGTCGATCCGACGCACCCGCGCCGGCCTGAAGGACCCGAAGCGTCCGTCGGGCTCATTTATCTTCGCCGGCCCCTCCGGTGTCGGCAAGACCGAGCTGAGCAAGACCCTCGCGGAGTTCCTGTTCGGCGATGACGATGCCCTCATCGCCCTCGACATGAGCGAGTACTCCGAGCGGCACACCGCCTCCCGGCTCTTCGGCTCGCCACCCGGCTACGTCGGCTACGAGGAGGGCGGCCAGCTCACCGAGAAGGTGCGCCGCAAGCCGTTCTCGGTCGTCCTGTTCGACGAGGTCGAGAAGGCCCACCCGGACATCTTCAACTCGCTGCTGCAGGTGCTCGAGGAGGGCCGTCTCACCGACGCCCAGGGTCGGGTCGTGGACTTCAAGAACACTGTCATCATCATGACGACGAATCTCGGCAGTCGCGACGTGTCCAAGGGGCAGACCCTGGGCTTTGCGCCGGACAGCGATACCGAGGGCGCCTACGAGGCGATGAAGTCCAAGGTGCAGCAGGAGCTCAAGCAGCACTTCCGGCCGGAGTTCCTCAACCGCATCGATGACGTCATCGTGTTCCACCAGCTCACCGAGGACGAGATCATCGAGATCGTCGACCTGATGGTCGCCGACCTCGAGAAGCGTCTGGAGGAGCAGGACATGGCGATCGAGATGACCCCGGCTGCGAAGGCGCTGCTTGCGCATCGCGGCTACGACAGCGCACTGGGTGCCCGTCCGCTGCGTCGCACGCTGCAGCGCGACATCGAGGACCCTCTTGCGGAGAAGATCCTCTTCGGCGACATGCCGCAGGGTTCGATCGTTCTGGTCGATGTCGCGACGGACGACGGTGACGAGCCGTTCACCTTCACGTCGATGCCCAAGGCCGAACTCCCCGACGCACCCTTGGTCGAGACGGCCGACTTGGGTGACGGCGAAGTCACCGCGTAGCAGAGTGTCGAGCGTCGTGGCCGCCCCCTCATCGACGAGGATGGCGCCATGGCGCAGGGTCCGCTGATTCCCGGTCTCCGGGAGTTCGATCGTCCACGACGTGGCTTTCCGCGCTGGGCGACGGCGCTCATCGTCGGAGTCCTGGTTGCCGTGCTCCTGCTCATCGTCGCTGGTTTCGTGGGTGGCGTGGGACCGCTCCGGCTGCTCGGTCAGACGACATACCCGCTCGAGGCCGTGGCCTATCGCGGGTCGCCGGAGTCCTCGGCGATCGAGGTGGCGATCACGCTGCCCGAGTCCGGGCTCTGCCGGGACGACGAGCTCGTCGTCGTGCCGTTCGAGCGGAGCAACCGGGTGGAACTCGAGGTCTCGGTGACCCGTGCCCGATCCGCCGACTGTGAGCAGGTGACCATGGGCGGAGACCTGAGGTGGGTCGACGTCGTCCTCGACAACCCCCTGGGGGAGCGCCAGGTGATTATGGTCGAGGGGCGGCAGCCCCTCACCAAGGAGTCGGCCGCCTGATCACGGCCGTGGGGAGCTACTCGGGCAGCGAGTAGCTGCCGCGACCGTGCCGCACCACTAGTCCGTCGGCGACGAGGCCGGCCAGTGCGCGGTCCCGCTGCTCCGCATCCGGCCACGCGGCGGCCAGGGCCGAGGCGGTGAGGAACGAGTCCGCGTCGCGCAGCAGGGCCATGATCCGCCCCCGCACCTGACGGTCGCTGCCCTCGAACCGTGCCTGTCGGCGCGGAACGTGCGCGAGGGCCGGACGCCCGGCTCGCACCCACGCGCATGTCGACTGGAGCGGGCAGACGTCGCACTCCGGGGAGCGAGCCGTGCACACCAGGGCCCCGAGCTCCATGACGGAGGCCGACCACAGGGCGCTCACGTCGTCAGACGTGGGCCACAGGGCCGTGGCGGACGTGCGCTCAACGGTGGTGACATGAGCGGGGGGAAGGGCACGGCCCTCGACCGCTCGCGCCAGGACGCGCCGGACGTTCGTGTCCAGGACGATCGAGCGACGGCCGTACGCGAAGGCCATGACCGCCGCGGCCGTGTACTCGCCCACACCCGGGAGGGCACGCAGTTCCTCCTCGGAGTCGGGGACCACCCCCTCGTGATTCTCCGTGATGGCCGTCGCCGCCTCGTGCAGGCGGCGCGCCCTTCGCGGGTACCCCAGTCGACCCCATGCCCGCAGGGCGTCTGCGACGCTCGCGTCTGCCAGCGCAGAGGGCGTCGGCCACCGTTCCTGCCAGTCGTGCCACACGGGAAGCACCCGGTGCACGGGGGTCTGCTGGAGCATGAACTCACTGACAAGGACGCCCCACGGGTCCGCGCCGCGCCACGGAAGCGGTCGCTGGTTCTCCAGGAACCAGTCGACCACCGCCGGCACGATGGGGGCCGTGCCGGCCGACTCGGGTGCGGGTGTCACGCCGGGATCGTGTCACGGGTCCCGTTCACCTGCTACTACGGTGGAGCCGTGAGCTCCCTCATGCACCCGAACGGCCCTGAGCCGTCCTCGGTCTACTGGATCCGCCGCGGGGCGATCGTGGTGGTGCTGCTCACGGTCGTGCTCGGGGTCTGGTGGCTCTTCGGGGCCGTCCTCGGGGGTGACTCCTCACCGTCGACGTCGGCGACTGCCGGGGCCGATGCCGAGGCGGCTGCGACGACCACCCAGGAACTCGGCACGGATCTGCCGGCGGATGCAGCCGACACGGCTCCCGTCACACCCACCGATCCCCAGGCCTGCCCGAACTCGGTGATCAGCGTCGAGGCCACCACCGACTCGTCGACCTACACCGTCGGCGAGACACCACGGCTGACCCTGTCGATCACGAACACAGGTGACGTCGCCTGCACCCGCGACGTCGGGCCCCAGGCGAACGAACTCGAGATCACGTCCGGCGGGTACCACGTGTGGTCCAGCGATGACTGCAATGCGAGCAACAAGTCCAAGATCAGTCTTCTCGAGCCCGGCCAGACGGTCGCCTCGGCGATCACGTGGAGCGGCCGCCTCTCGCAGAAGGGCTGCCCGGAGGGCAAGGGTGCCAAGGCCAAGGCCGGTCGCTACGACGTGCTGGGGCGAAACGGCAAGGTGAAGAGCGAATCGACGCCGTTCGCCCTGCGCAACAAGAAGGGCTAGTCACGATCCGCCGGTGATGGCGGCCATGCCCTTGAACAGCTCGAACACCAGGAAGCCGGGCCACAAGAACGACTCGACGATGCCCCACGGGTAGCCCCAGAAGGTGTCGGCCTGCTGCCAGTTCCAGACGATCGCACCGATCACTCCGATGCCGTAGACGGCTCCCGCGCCGCCGGCTGCTGCACCGTCACCCTTCGCCATGGCTCCTCCGGACGGTCTCTCGCGTGCATCTCACGGACTCATCCAGCGTAGGTCGCAGGCAGGTGTGGCGGCGGATCGACAACGCGAAGCGGAGGTCAGATCGGGAGGTCTGACCGGTCCTGCTCGATTGCCGCGGCAAGCCGTCGAGCCGTGCGGAGGGCATCGTGTAGTGATCCGACCTCGTGCAGCCGGATCCCCTGCGGGGCCGTGCCCGAGCGAAGAGTGGGAACGATCGCATCGGTGAAGCCCAGCCGGGCTGCCTCCGAGAGCCGGCGCGCCATGGATGTCACCGGCCGCACATCGCCGGCCAGGCCGACCTCGCCGAGGGCCACGAGGGTCGACGGAAGGGCGGCGTCGGCCGCACTGCTCGCCAGGGCGAGCGCCACGGCCAGATCGGTGGCGGGCTCGGCGAGTCGCACGCCGCCGACGGTCGCGGTGAAGCAGTCCTGCTGAGCCAGCTTGACGCCGGCCCGGCGCTCGAGCACGCCGAGCATCATCGCCACGCGAGCGTTGTCCAGACCCGAGGTGACGCGTCGGGGCTGGGGCGTGGACGTCGGGGCGACCAGAGCCTGGACCTCCGCCACCAGGGGTCGCCGACCCTCCATGGTCACTGTCACGCAGGTGCCCGGTGCCGACTGCGTGCGGTCACCGAGGAACAGTCCGCTCGGGTCGCTGAGCCCGACGATGCCGTCGTCGACGAGCTCGAAGCAGCCGATCTCGTCGGCCGCACCGAAGCGGTTCTTCACCGCGCGCACGAGCCGCAGCGGTCCGTGGCGATCACCCTCGAAGTGGAGCACGACGTCGACCAGATGCTCCAGGGTCCGCGGTCCGGCGACGGCGCCGTCCTTGGTGACGTGACCGACGAGGATGACGACGATGCCCCGCGTCTTCGCCACCGAGATCAGTGACGCGGCGACTTCCTTGACCTGCGTGACGCCTCCGGCTGAACCGTCGACCTCTGCGCTGGACACGGTCTGTACCGAGTCCAGCATCAGCAGGGTCGGCTCGACGGTGTCGATATGCCCGAGGACGCTGCCGAGGTCGGTCTCAGCGGCCAGGTAGAGCTCGTCCGCCACCGCCCCGATCCGCTCGGCTCGCAGCCGCACCTGCGCGGCCGACTCCTCGCCCGTGGCGTAGAGGACGCGCCGACCCGTGCGCGCCCAGGTGGCGGCGGTCTCGAGCAGGAGCGTGGACTTGCCGACCCCCGGTTCCCCGGCGAGCAGGATCACGGCTCCGGGGACGAGGCCCCCGCCGAGCACCCGATCGAGCTCGCTCACGCCCGTGGGGACCGCGTGCGCGGTGGCCACGTCGACCGAGGCGATCGGCACGGCCGGACCTGCGCCGGCGGTCGTCGCGGTGGTGCGGGCGCGCGCGGCTCCGACCTCTTCGACGGTGCCCCACGCCTGGCACTCTCCGCAGCGGCCGACCCACTTGGTGGTGGCCCACCCGCAGTCGCTGCATCGGAAGGGCGGTGCCTGCGTCTTGGCCACGGCTCAGGCCCCGGTCGGATCGGCCGGGTGGGGGGCCAGACCGAACGTCGAACGGCCCGACTCGAGCAGGTCCTGGCGGGCGCGGCAGATGCGCGCGAGCTCCTCGTAGGCCGCCTCGCCGATCAGTGCAGTGATCTCCTCCCGACCCGACTCGTAGACGGCGACGTCGCCGATGTGGGCCTCCGTTCGCGACGAGCAGTACCAGGGGAAGTCGTGGCCGCCGGCACCCCAGTGGCTGCGCTCGTACTCGCCGATGACGACGACCTGCTGCTCGGTGCCGTCCTCGATGGCGCGGCTCTCGTAGGAGCGGCGGATAGGAAGCTGCCAGCAGACCTCGGGCTTGGTCTCGATGAAGGACACGCCCTCGGCCATCGCGAGGTGGTGCAGGGCGCAGCCATAGCCGCCGGGGAAGTCAGCGTCGTTGTGGAAGATGCAGGCCCCCTTGACGACCCGCGTCTTGAGGGCGCCGTCCTCCTTCTCCGTCCAGCCTTTCTTGCGACCGGTGCGGTAGCGCTGCCACAGCTCCGGGGTGAGCTTCTCCACCCAGCGCTCCACGCGCTTGCGGTCGTCCTTGTCCGAGAAGTGCGCGCCGTGCACGCAGCACCCGGCATCGGGTCGGGACGCATCGATGCCCTCACACCCGCGACCGAAGATGCAGGTCCATCGCGACGTCAGCCACGTGAGATCGGCCTTGATGATCTGGTGCTGATCAGCGGGGTCGACGAACTCCACCCACTGGCGTGGGAATCCCAGATCCACTTCCGGCATGCCCGCAGCCTAGGACGAGCGGGTGACAGAGAGGTGACCGGTGACGGTTCGCGCCCTGAAGCTCGGGTGCGTGGCACGGTCGCGGCACGCGTCGCGTGCACGGACGGTAGTTTCCTCTCTGTGAGACTCGGCGTGCTCGACCTCGGCTCGAACACCGTCCACCTGCTCCTGGTGGACGCCCACCACGGTGCTGCCCCCATCCCCGCCTCCAAGCTC
>JAURME010000044.1 GCA_030830865.1 Candidatus Nanopelagicales bacterium
ATGTCCGGTCCGGCCATGGAGACGTACTCCGAGGCGTGAGCCTCGCGTTCGAGTGCTGCTCCTCTGCGGAGCGCACACCAAGGGAAAGGAACAACGCGTGACCACCACCGACACGGCGCCCGCGGTGCCGTACGACGCGGTGCTCGACGAGCTAGAGGCCGAGGCCATCCACATCTATCGCGAGACTGCAGCGGCGTTCAAGAACCCAGTGCTCCTATACAGCATCGGCAAAGACTCGTCCGTCCTCCTGCATCTTGCCGTCAAGGCCTTCGCCCCGGCGCCGATCCCGTTCCCGGTCATGCACATCGACACCGGCTGGAAGTTCCGCGAGATGATCGAGTTCCGCGACCGTCGAGCTGCCGAACTCAGCCTGGATCTGCGGATCGCCCAGAACACCGTGGCAAAGGACGAGGGAGTCACTCCGTTCACGCACGGCACGCACGAGTACACGCGCCTGATGAAGACTGTGGCTCTCCGCGAGGGTCTGGACCGTTACGGGTTCGACGCTGCCGTGGGCGGGGCTCGCCGTGACGAGGAGCGCAGTCGCGCCAAGGAGCGCATCTTCAGCCTGCGCGAGCCGGGACACCAGTGGGATCCGCGCAAGCAGCGCCCAGAGTTCTGGCGCACCGCCAACACGCAGTTGGCCCCCGGCCAGTCCATGCGGGTCTTCCCGCTGTCCAACTGGACCGAGCTGGACGTCTGGAAGTATATCCAGCGCGAGAGCATCCCGATTCCGGATCTCTACTTCGCCAAGCCGCGCCCCATCGTGGAGCGCGACGGCACGCTGATCATGGTCGACGACGAACGCTTCCCCCTGCTCGAGGGCGAGGTGCCCATGATGCGCACCGTCCGCTTCCGCACCCTGGGCTGCTACCCGCTCACGGGGGCCGTCGAGTCCACTGCCGACACCATGGAGCAGCTGGTCGCCGAGATGGCCGGCGCCAAGTACTCGGAGCGCTCCGGCCGGCTCATCGACGGTGAGGGTGGCTCTGAGTCCATGGAGGGCAAGAAGAAGGAGGGCTACTTCTAGTGGCCAGCAACAGCGCACTCACGCCCGTCCTGCATCTGGTGACCTGCGGCTCCGTCGACGACGGCAAGTCCACACTCATCGGCCGCCTGCTGTCGGAGACGAACTCGGTCCCGCTCGACACCCTCGAGTACGCCCGACGCACGCGCCGTGGCGGGTCGACGATCCCGGTGGGGGAGATCGACTACTCGCTGCTCACCGACGGTCTGGAGGCCGAGCGGGAGCAGGGCATCACCATCGATGTGGCCTACCGGCACATGAACCTGCCCAACGGCCGTCGCGTCCTCGTCGCGGATTCCCCGGGGCACGAGCAGTACACCCGCAACATGGCGGTCGCCGCGTCCAACGGCGACGTGTCGATCCTCATGGTCGATGCGGCCCGTGGCGTCCGCCCCCAGACGCACCGGCATCTCACGATCAGTGCCCTGATGGGCGTCAAGACGATCATCGTCGCCGTGAACAAGATGGACCTCGTCGGCTACGAGCACGCGACCTTCGAGGACATCGTCGGCACCGTCCGCACCACCGCCGCGCGGCTGGACGTGCCCGAGGTCATCGCCATCCCGGTGAGTGCGTACGTGGGGGACAACATCACGATCCCCAGCACGAACATGCCGTGGTACTCCGGCCCGACGCTGCAGGAGGCGTTGGAGACATGGGAGCCGATCGCTGATGAGGGTCACCAGCCCTTCCGCTTCCCCGTCCAGTTCATCGTTCGAGCGGAAGGCAACTTCCGCGGTTACGCAGGCACCGTGGTCTCCGGTTCCGTGGCCCGTGGCGACGACGTCGTCATCGCTGACTCGGGCCGGACCGCCAAGATCGACCGCATCGTCACGTACGACCTCCACGTCGACGGCCACATCGCCGACCTCGCGTCGGCTGATGATGGCGCTGCAGTGACCATCACGCTCGACCACGAGGTGGATGTGACCCGCGGCGACGTCATCGCCGGCGCAGGTACCGATGCGACCCAGCCATCGGACCGCTTCGCCTGCGACATGGTGTGGCTGGGGGAGGAGCCCCTCGCCCACGGTCGGTCCTACCTGCTGGTCTCCGGATCCCGGTCCGTCCCGGCGACGGTCACCAATGTGCGCCATCGGCTTGACGTCGTCACCGGCCACGAGCACGCGGCCCGCCTCCTGTCGATGAACGACATCGGTCGTGTCGAGATCGCCACGGACAAGCCCGTCCCGATGGATCCCTACTCCCTGTGCCGTGACACCGGAGGCTTCCTGCTCGTCGACCGCGTCACCGCCGACACCGTCGCAGCCGGCATGGTGCGGCACTCGATGCGTAGATCCACCAACGTCGTCCGCCATGACTATGACGTCGACGTGGCCGCCCGGCGACTGCTCATGGGACACGATGCGAAGGTCGTGTGGCTCACCGGGCTCTCGGGGGCAGGCAAGTCCACGATCGCGGATGCCGCCGTGCGTAAGCTCCATGCGATGGGTGTCCACACCTATGTGCTCGACGGTGACAACGTGCGGCATGGACTCAACAAGGACCTGGGCTTCACCGCTGAGGACCGCGCGGAGAACGTCCGCCGGGTGGCAGAGGTCAGCAGGCTCATGGTCGAGGCCGGTCTGGTCGTGTTCGTTGCGCTGGTCTCGCCATTCGTGGGGGACCGTCGCGCTGCTCGGGATCTGTTCTCACCGGATCAGTTCCTCGAGGTCTACGTCGACACCCCGCTGGATGTCGTGACCGAACGTGACACCAAGGGTCTGTACGCCAAGGCGGCCAGCGGCGACCTGCCCAACCTCACCGGAGTCGGTCAGGAGTACGAACCGCCCACGTCGCCCGAGCTCATCCTGCACGGCACGGGCGACCTCGACGCAAGCGTCGACGAACTCGTCCGAGCGGTGCTCGGCGAGTAGTCCCACTCCGTGGCCGGGGAACCTCCGGCAGACCAGAAAGGCCCGCCCGTGTCAGGCCCGAACACCTCGTTCGACCCCAAGCAGGTCGCCGCGCTCGACGGCGCTGCGATCGACGCCATGGTCGAGGACGCCACCGCAGCCATCGCAGCGGCGTCCGATCTCGCCGAGCTCAAGGGGGTGCGCCTCGCGCATGCCGGTGACCGGTCGCCGCTGGCCCTGGCGAACCGGGAGATCGGCGCGCTGCCGCCCGCGGCCAAGGCGGAGGCGGGCAAGCGCGTGGGTCAGGCCCGGGGCGCGATCAAGCAGTCTCTCGACTCTCGTCAGGCGGAACTGGAGGCCGAACGCGACACCCGTGTGCTGATCGAGGAGACCGTCGACGTCACACTGCCGGTCGACCGTGACCCGCTGGGAGGTCGGCATCCGCTCACCACACTCATGGAGCGCGTCGCCGACGTCTTCGTCTCGATGGGCTACGACGTCGTGGAGGGCCCCGAGGTGGAGGCCGAGTGGGTGAACTTCGACGCCCTCAACATCCCGCCGGACCATCCGGCCCGCACGATGCAGGACACCTTCTTCGTGTCCTCGTCTGACAGTGGAGTCGTCCTTCGCACCCACACATCGCCCATCCAGATCCGCACGATGCTGGATCGCGACCCACCGATCTACGTGATCGCGCCCGGGCGCGTCTACCGCACCGATGAGCTCGACGCGACGCACACGCCGGTCTTCCATCAGGTGGAGGCTCTCGCCGTCGACAAGGGCATCACGATGGGGGATCTGCGGGGCACCATCGACCACTTCGCCGAGGCGATGTTCGGCGAGGGCATCCGCACCCGCATGCGGCCGTCCTACTTCCCGTTCACCGAGCCGAGTGCCGAGGTCGACCTCCAGTGCTTCGTGTGCCGAGGTGAGTCGGTGGGTGACCCGGACAACCCGTGCCGCACCTGCGGCAGTGAGGGCTGGATCGAGTGGGGTGGCTGCGGCATGGTCAACCCGCGGGTCCTTCAGGCGGTGGGCATCGACCCCGAGGTCTACCGCGGCTTCGCCTTCGGCATGGGAGTGGAACGCACGCTGATGTTCCGCAACGGCGTCAGCGACATGCGCGACATGGTGGAGGGCGATGTCCGCTTCTCCCTGGCATTCGGACTGGAGGCCTGATGCGCGCCCCACTGTCCTGGCTGCGGGAGATCGTCGACATCCCGGCCGACCAGACCGGACGAGACGTTGCTGAGCGACTCATCCGGGCGGGCCTGGAGGTCGAGACGGTCGAGACGATCGGCGAGGGCGTCATCGGCCCGCTGGTGGTCGGCCGGGTGAATCAGTTCGAGGAGCTGACCGAGTTCAAGAAGCCGATCCGCTGGTGCCAGGTCCAGATCGGCCCCGACACCATCAACGGGATCATCTGCGGGGCGGGCAACTTCACCGAAGGTGATCTTGTGGTGGTGGCCACACCGGGCACGGAACTGCCGGGTGGGTTCCGCATCAGCGCACGCGAGACCTACGGCAAGACGTCGAACGGGATGATCTGCTCCGAGCGTGAGCTCGGGCTCGGCGACAACCACGAGGGCATCTTGGTGCTGCCTGAGGGCACGGCCGAGCCGGGTGCGGATGCCAAGCCGATCATCGGTATCGGCGACGAGGTGCTCGACATCGCGGTGACCCCCGACCGCGGATATGCGCTGTCGATCCGTGGCATCGCCCGTGAGGTTGCGATCGCCTACGGTCTTGGCTTCGAGGACCCGGGCCAGGCGCTGGTCGACCTTCCCGCTCCGGCCGCGAGCCGCGAGCTCCAGGAATGCGCCACCGAGGCCCCCGATGGCTGTGACCTCATCACGATGCGCACCATCGTGGGGTTCGATCCGAAGGCCCCGTCGCCGCTGTGGATGCAGCGCCGCCTCGTGGCCTGCGGCATGCGGCCGGTCTCCCTGGCGGTGGATGTCACCAACTACGTCATGCTCGAACTCGGCCAGCCGCTCCATGCCTACGACAAGGGCAAGCTGAAGGGTGTCGTGCGGGCCGCGTGGGCGAGCGACGGCGAGCCGTTCGAGTCTCTCGACCATGTCCAGCGCGTCCTGCGCTCCGACGACCTCGTTATCCGCGACGACACCGGCGTCATCGGTCTGGCGGGTGTGATCGGTGGTCTCCACTCCGAGATCGACGACGAGACCACGGCCATCGCCCTCGAGGCCGCCCACTTCGTCCCGGAGGTCATCGCCCGCGCCGGGCGACGCCACAAGGTGTCCAGTGAGGCGGGGCGCCGCAACGAGCGCGGCGTGGACCTCGACCTCGCGCCCTATGCCTCGGCGCGCGCTGCCGCACTGCTCATGGAGTTCGGCGGTGGTGAGTACGTCGGCATGACCGCCGTCGAGGCACCGCACGAGCCGGTCGTCGTCCCCCTGCCGTCCTCCATGCCCGAGGACGTCGCGGGCATGGACATCCCCGGCATCATGGTGGTGCGCATCCTGCAGGCCGTCGGATGCGGGTTCGAGGACGAGACCGCGGACGTCCTCCGGGTGACGCCCCCGTCCTGGCGCCCGGATCTCACGGATCCGGCGGATCTCGTCGAAGAGGTCCTGCGGCTCATCGGCTACGACGAACTGCCGTCCACCCTGCCGACGGCTCCCCTCGGGCGGGGGCTGACGCCCGCCCAGCGCATCCGGCGTCGCCTCGGCATGGCGATGGCCGCCCGCGGATACGTCGAGGTGCTGTCCTACCCGTTCGTCGGAGATGCCGAGCTCGATGTGCTGCAGCTGCCGGCGGACGACCATCGCCGCGTCGCGCCGCGGCTGGCGAACCCGCTGTCGGAGGAGCAGCCGTACCTGCGCGCGACGCTGCTGCCGGGTCTCGTGTCGGCCGCGCGGCGCAACGCGAGTCGCGGCCACGTCGATCTCGCCCTGGTCGAGATGGGCCGGGTGTTCCAGGGCGACGTCGCCGACGAGGGTGGGGCTCGACCGGGCGTCAGAGCGCGTCCTCAGGAGGACGAGTGGTCCTCCCTGAACGAGCTGCTGCCGCACCAGCCGCACCACATGGCCGGCCTGGTGGCCGGTGCCCGCGAGCCTCAGGGCTGGTGGGGACCGGCCCGCTGGTCCAGTTGGGCAGACGCCATCGAGGCCGTGCGCGTCATCGCGGACGTCGCGGGGGCACACGTGGACGTGGAGCGGGGCGACGACCCGGTGTTCCACCCGGGGCGGTGTGCCCGCATCCTCGTCGAGGGGAGACCGATCGGACATGCAGGCGAACTGCATCCTCGCGTGATCGAGGTCGCTGGGCTTCCCGAGCGGTCGGCGGCCTTCGAGATCGACATCGATGCGGTCATCGCGGATGCCATCGCCATCCGGCCAGCGCCTGAGGTCGGCACCCAGCCCGTGGCCAAGGAGGACCTCGCGGTCGTCGTCGACAGCGACGTCGCGGCGGACACCGTTCGTGCTGCCCTTGAGAGCGGTGCGGGGGAGCTGCTGGAGTCGGTGCGCCTGTTCGACGTCTACGAGGGTCCGCAGGTGCCGCAAGGCAAGAAGTCACTGGCCTTCGCGCTGCGGTTCCGCGCGCCTGATCGCACGCTCTCTGCGGAGGAGACCGCGGCCGCCCGTGAGGGTGCGCTGGCGTCCGCATCGGCGGCATGCGGGGCGACCCTGCGCTGACCGCGCGCGGCCCGCTCGGCAGGTGCCTATACGAGTATGCGTATACTCAGGGCATGATCACGGTTGCCGTCGCCGGGGCCTCCGGCTATGCCGGGGGCGAGCTGCTGCGTCTGCTCGCCTCGCACCCCGAGTTCGAGCCGACGGTTGTGGCCGCCGGTGGCAGGGCGGGGGAGCCGCTCGGGGCCGTGCACCCGAACCTGACGCAGTATGGGGATCGGCTGCTGGTCGAGACCACCGCGGAAGTGCTGAGATCGGCAGACGTCGTCTTTCTCGCCCTGCCGCACGGCGAGTCGGCCGCGCTCGTCGCGCAGCTGCCCGAGGACCTGCCGATCATCGATCTGGGCGCGGACTTCCGACTCTCGGACGCATCCGCCTGGGAGAGGTTCTACGGCGGCCCACATGCGGGAACGTGGACGTACGGCCTGCCCGAGCTCGCGGGCCAGCGGGAACAGATCTCGGGCTCTCGGCGCATCGCCAATCCCGGCTGCTACCCGACCTCGGTGGCGCTGGCCCTGGCCCCCGTCCTGGCGGCCGGACTCGTCAGGACCAGCGACATCGTCGTCGTCGCAGCGTCCGGCACGTCCGGTGCCGGCCGCAAGGCCTCGGACACCCTTCTGGCCACCCAGGTGATGGGTTCCATGTCCGCCTACAAGGTCGGCGGAGGACACCAGCACACGCCGGAGATGGAGCAGACGCTTGCGGGGGCGGTCGGCGCTGCTGTGACGCTGTCCTTCACCCCGCTGCTCGCCCCCATGCCGCGCGGCATCCTCTCCACGTGCACGGCTCCAGTTGTCGACGGCGTCACCGTGGACGACATCCGCGAGGCGCTCTCGACGGCGTACGCCGATGAGCCCTTCGTGCATGTGCTTCCCGAGGGTCAGTGGCCGCAGACCTCGTCGGTCGGCGGATCCAACTCCGTCCACCTGCAGTGCGCGGTTGACGAGCACGCCGGACGCGTCGTCGTCGTGAGCGCCATCGACAACCTGGGCAAGGGCGCCGCCGGTCAGGCCCTGCAGAACGCCAATCTCGTCCTCGGGTTCGACGAGACCCTGGGCCTGTCCGTGAACGGAGTCGCGCCATGAGCGTCACGTCACCTAAAGGCTTCCGCGCCTCCGGGGTCACGGCGGGCATCAAGGCCTCAGGACGGCCAGACGTTGCCCTCGTCGTGAACGACGGCCCGCTGGCGGTCGCGGCCGGGGTCTTCACCGAGAATCGATTTGCCGCGGCACCGGTGCTGTGGTCCCGTCAGGTCGTGGCTGATAACGAGGTGGGGGCGGTGATCCTCAACTCCGGCGGTGCCAACGCCTGCACTGGCCCTGAGGGCTTCGCCGATACGCACCACACCGCCGAGCACGTGGCGTCGGCTCTCGGCACTGCCGGGTTCGAGGTGGGCCCGGGTGACGTCGCGGTCTGCTCCACCGGCCTGATCGGCGAGCGGCTGCCGATGGCGAAGCTGCTGGCCGGCGTGGACGCGGCCGTGACTGCCCTCTCGGCTGACGGCGGCCCCGATGCCGCGGTGTCGATCATGACAACGGACACCGTGCCCAAGACCGCCGTCGTCACAACGGGTGGCTACACGGTCGGCGGCATGGCGAAGGGCGCAGGCATGCTCGCGCCGGCTCTCGCGACGATGCTCGTGGTCGTCACGACGGACGCGGTCATCGACGCCGACCTCGCCGACTCGGCGCTTCGTGTCGCGACGTCCCTGACCTTCGACCGGATCGATTCGGATGGCTGCATGAGCACCAACGACACGGTGCTCCTCCTCGCCAGTGGTGCGTCCGGGGTGACGCCGGACCCCGCATCGTTCACGGATGCGGTGACGGAGGTCTGCGCCGATCTCGCTCGGCAGCTGATCGGCGATGCCGAGGGCGCGTCCAAGGACATCGAGATCACCGTTCGTCACGCGGCCTCTGAGGCGGACGCACTCATGGCCGCCCGTGCGGTCGCGCGCAGCAACCTGCTCAAGTGCGCGATCCACGGCGAGGATCCCAACTGGGGACGCATCCTCTCGGCGGTCGGCACGGTCCCGGCGGCGTTCCAGCCGGGGAGCGTCGACGTGGCCATCAACGACGTGTGGGTCTGTCGCGACGGGGGCGTGGGGGATGCCCGTGAGCTCGTTGACATGTCCGGCCGCCTCGTCCGGATCGTCGTCGATCTGGCCGCCGGATCCGCCGAGGCGAGCGTGCTGACCAACGACCTCACCGCGGACTACGTCCACGAGAACTCCGCCTACTCCACCTGAAGCCACCATCTGACGGGACAGCCATGATCGACATGAACGACGCAGGCGCCAAGGCGGCCATCCTTGCGGAGGCGCTTCCCTGGCTCGAGCGGTGGCACGGCGCCACCATCGTCGTGAAGTACGGCGGCAACGCCATGACCGACGGTGCCCTCAAGGCCGGTTTCGCCGAGGACATCCTCTTCCTCCGACTCGCCGGTCTGCGGCCCGTCGTCGTGCACGGCGGCGGTCCCCAGATCAGTGCGATGCTGGCGAAGCTCGGCGTCGAGTCGGAGTTCAAGGGCGGCCTTCGGGTCACGACACCCGAGGTCATGGACGTCGTCGGCATGGTGCTGGTCGGGCAGGTGCAGCGTGAGCTCGTCGGCCTGATCAATGAACACGGCCCCTACGCGGTTGGGCTCTCCGGTGAGGACGCCCACCTGTTTACCGCTGAGCGTCGTGGCGCGAACATCGATGGCGAGACCGTCGACATCGGTCAGGTCGGTGACGTAGTCAACGTGCGTCCTGACTTCGTCGAGCAGCTGCTGGACGATGGGCTCATCCCGGTCGTCTCGACGGTCGCCCGCGGGGAGGACGGCTCCTCCTACAACGTCAACGCGGATACGGCGGCTGCTGCTCTGGCGATCGCGCTGGACGCTCAGAAGCTGATCGTTCTCACCGATGTCGAGGGGCTGTACGCCGACTGGCCCGACAAGGACTCCCTCATCCGGGCGATCGGACTCGATCGACTTCGCGGGATGCTTCCGTCGCTCGAGAGCGGCATGGTTCCCAAGATGGAGGCCTGCGTCCGTGCGGTCGAGGGTGGTGTCCCGCGTGCGACGGTCATCGATGGGCGGGTACGTCACAGCCTGCTGCTCGAGGTCTTCACCGACACCGGTGTCGGAACGATGGTCCTGCCCGAGGAGCCGGCGTGACGTCGAATGCCGTGTTCCAGGAGCGATGGCGGAGCGCGCTCATGGACAACTACGGCACGCCGCCGATTGCCCTCGTGCGCGGCCGGGGTGCCCGAGTCTGGGACGCCGACGGCACCGAGTACATCGACCTGCTGGCCGGCATCGCGGTGAATGCCCTCGGTCACGCCGACCCCCGCATCGTGGCGGCCGTCTCCGGCCAACTGGCGCAGCTAGGCCACACGAGCAACCTCGCGGCGACCGAGCCGGCCATCGCCTTGGCCGAGCGACTCGTCGCGATGTTCGGTGACCCGCAGGCGCGAGTGTTCTTCTGCAACTCAGGGGCCGAGGCCAATGAGGCGGCCTTCAAGCTCGCCCGGCTCACCGGTCGGATCGGCATGGTCGTGGCGACCAACTCCTTCCATGGCCGCACGATGGGCTCACTCGCCCTCACGGCTCAGCCCGCAAAGCAGGAGCCGTTCCGCCCGCTCCCGGGCGACGTCGTCGACGTGCCCTATGGCGACATCGGGGCCCTGCGCGCTGCCGTCAGTCGGCCGACGCGGCCTGCGCCAGCTCCGCCGCCATCACGTCGCGCTGGCTTTTCAGCCGCTCGGCGATCTGGAAGGCCAGTTCGATGGACTGGCTGGCGTTCAGGCGCGGGTCGCAATGGGTGTGATAGCGGTCCGCGAGGCGTTCCTCGGTGATCTCCTGGGCGCCGCCGATGCATTCGGTGACGTCCTGGCCGGTCATCTCGAAATGGACACCGCCGGCGTGTGAGCCTTCAGCACGGTGCACCGCGAAGAAGGTGTCCACCTCCGACAGGATCGCGTCGAAACCA